>JADZEY010000032.1 GCA_020850315.1 Armatimonadota bacterium
CAACGGCATTGTTCGCCAGCGTTGGGTTCGGATACGTTCCCGTCAGATCGCCACCGGCTGGGCCGCCTGGAGGCAGCGTCACACCTGGGCCAATCTTCGCTTGCGTGATTGCGTTGTCGGCGATGTCGTTTGTATTGACATTGCCATCAAGGATTTTAGCAGTGGTGATCGCATCATCGGCAATGTCGGCTGTGCCAACTGCGCCGTCGGTGATGTTCACACTCTCAACAGCATTGTTTGCCAGCGTTGGGTTCGGATACGTTCCGGTCAGATCGCCGCCGGCTGCGCCGCCTGGAGGCAACGTCACGCCTGGAGCAATCTTGGCCTGCGTAATCGCGTTGTCGGCGATGTCGGCCGTGTTGACCGTGCCATCAAGAATCTTGTCAGTAGTAACCGATGCGTCAGCAAGATCAGCCGTGCCGACAGCTCCATCGGTGATGTTGACGCTTTCGACAGCGTTGTTGGCCAGCGTTGGGTTCGGATACGTTCCCGTCAGATCGCCGCCCGCTGCGCCGCCTGGAGGCAACGTTACGCCAGGAGCAATCTTGGCCTGCGTGATGATGTTGTCGGCAAGATCACCAGTAGTGATTGTTCCATCCAGAATCTTTGCCGTTGTGACAGCATCATCGGCGATGTCGGCTGTGCCAACTGCGCCGTCGGTGATGTTCACACTCTCAACAGCATTGTTCGCCAGCGTTGGGTTCGGATACGTTCCGGTCAGGTCGCCACCAGCTGCGCCGCCCGGTGGCAAGAACACACCCGGAGCAATCTTTGCTTGTGTGATTGCGTTGTCGGCGATGTCGGTTGTGCCTACTCCACCATCGGCAATCTTCTGGCTGGTGACGGCATCATCGGCAAGATCAGCCGTGGCAACTGTTCCATCCAGAATCTTTCCGGTGGTGACGGCATCTGCGGCCAGTTTGGCTTCGGTTACTGACAGGTCGGCAAGATCGGCTGTGCCTACTCCACCATCGGCAATTTTTGCCGTGGTGACGGCATTGTCGGCGATGTCGGCTGTGCCAACTGCGCCGTCGGTGATGTTCACACTCTCAACAGCATTGTTCGCCAGCGTTGGGTTCGGATACGTTCCGTCCAAGTCGCCGCCGGCTGGACCGCCCGGTGGCAAGAACACACCCGGGGCAATCTTTGCTTGCGTGATTGAGTTGTCGGCGATGTCGGTTGTCCCTACTCCACCATCAGCAATCTTCTGGCTGGTGACGGCATCATCGGCAAGATCAGCCGTGGCAACTGTTCCATCCAGAATCTTTCCGGTGGTGACGGCATCTGCGGCCAGTTTGGCTTCCGTTACCGAAAGGTCGGCAAGATCGGCTGTGCCTACTCCACCGTCGGCAATCTTTGCCGTGGTGACGGCATCGTTAGCGATTTCGCTGTTGCCAACTGCGCCGTTGGCGATTTCGGTGCTGCCAACTGCATCGCTGGCAATTTGTGGGTTCGGATAGGTCCCGGAAAGGTCGCCACCGGCTGCGCCCACTGGCGGCAAGCCGAAGCCCGGAGCCAGTTTGGACTGCGTCACCGAGCCATCGGCAAGTTCAGTTGTACCGACTGCGGCATCAGCAATTTTCTGGCTGGTGACGGCATCGTCGGCCAGATCGGAAGTGCCGACGGTTCCATCAAGGATCTTGTCGGTAGAAACGGCATTGTCCGCCAGCTTGGCATTGGTGACCGAAAGATCGGCCAAGTCGGCTGTCAGGATTGTTCCATCCAGAATCTTCGCACTGGTGACGGCATCGTTGGCAAGTTTGCCGTTGGTGACGGCACTGTTGGCGATGTTTGGATTCGGGAATGTGCCGCTGAGGTCGCCGCCTGCTGGACCACCTGGTGGCAGATAGACGCCAGCCGCAAATTTTACTTGCGTGATGGATCCATCTTGCAGTTTTGCTGTGGAGATGGAATTGTCGGCAAGGTCGTTCTGCCCCACTGTTCCATCGGCAATGCGGGAAGTGGTGATAGCATCAGCAGCAATTTTTGCTGTGAGGATAGCACCATCTTGGATATCACCGCTTTGCACAGCACCATCAGCGATCTTCGCACTGGTGACAGCGTTGTCGGCCAGTTTGTTGGAGTTGATGGCGTTGTTGGCAACTGTTGGGTTCGGATAGGTTCCGGCAAGGTCACCACCGGCTGCGCCACCTGGCGGAATCGTCAGGCTGGCATCCAATTTTGCTTGAGTAATCGCACCATCAGCAATTTTCGTGCTGGTGACGGCACCCGCTGCAATTTTGTCGTTGGTCACCGCACCCAACGCGATTGTTGGGTTCGGGTAGCTCCCTGCCAGATCGCCGCTTGCCGGGCCGTTTGGCGGCAGCGACAACCCAGGAGCCAACTTTGCTTGGGTGATGGTGGCATCGGCCAACTTCAACCCAGTAATCGAGCCGTTTGCAAGGTCAGCATTCTGGATTGTTCCATCCAGGATTTTATCGGTGTTGACCGCTGCATCGGCAATTTTGTTGGTGCTGACGGCAAGGTCGGCCAATTTGCTTGCGCCAACCGAGCCATCGGCAAGGTCGCTTCCGATAACCGAGCCATCAAGGATGCGCGAGCTTGTGACAGCATCGTTGGCCAGCTTTGCACTGGTAACAACACCATCGGCAAGGTCGGCGTTCATCACGCCACCGTCCATGATTTTCGAGCTGGTGACAGCGTCGTTAGCAATCTTGGTGGAAGTGACAACGCCAAGCGCAATCGTTGGGTTCGGATAGGTTCCCGTTAGGTCGCCACCAGCAACCCCACCCGGAGGCATGGTTACGTTGGCGGCCAGTTTGGCTTGCGTAATCGCACCATCAGCAATTTTGCTGCTGCTGACGGCTCCATCCTGAATTTTGGTTTGCGTAACCGCGCCAAGCGCAATCGTTGGGTTCGGATAATTCCCTGTCAGATCGCCGCTTGCTGGGCCGTTTGGTGGCAACGATACGCCCGGAGCAATTTTGCTTTGGGTAACCGCTGCATCTTGAATTTTGGAGTTTGTGACGGCTTGGTCTTGGATCTTGATTCCAGAAACTGATCCATCGGACAGCTTGGAGCTTGTCACCGCATTGTCAGCAATTTTTGTGCTGGTGACGGCACCACCAAGGATTGATGGGTTCGGATACGTTCCGCTCAGGTCACCACCGGCTGGGCCGTTTGGTGGAAGCGAGAGACCCGGTGCCAGCTTGCTTTGCGAGATAGAACCATCAAGGATTTTCCCGCCGGTCACGGCGTTCTCGGCAATTTTGCTGCTGGTGACAGCACCGCTCAGGATCGTTGGGTTCGGATAGGTTCCGGTCAGATCGCCACCGGCTGGGCCACCCGGAGGAAGCGTCACGCCTGCGGCCAACTTGCTTTGCGTTACCGAGCCATCGGCCAGCTTCGCAGTGTTGACGGCGTTGTCGGCGATTTTGGAGTTGCTGACCGTGCCGGGGCCGATCAATGGGTTTGGATAGGTCCCGATCAGATCGCCACCAGCTGCGCCGCTTGGCGGCAACGATACGCCCGGAGCGATTTTGTCCGAGGTAATTGCGCCGCTGGCAATGTGGTTGCTGCGGACGGCGTTGTCGGCGATGATCTCGGCATTGACAGCGTCTTCGGCAATCTTCTGGCGAGTGATCGCAAAGTCGGCGATGTCTTCCGGCAGGATCGTGAAGTTGCGGATCTTCTGCGTGGTAACGGATTCGTCGGCAAGATCCACCGTGTTGATAGTTCCATCAACAATTTTCGCGCTTGTCACCGAGTTGTCGGCAAGGTCGGCGGTGATGATGGAGCCATCAATGATATTCGCACTGTTGACCGAATTCGGAGCCAGCTTTGCGTTGGTGACTGCGCCATCGGCCAGCTTGCCAGTGGTGACGGCACCATCGGCAAGATCAACGGTGTTGACCGCACCATCAATGATGTTGCTCGATCCAACGGAGTTCGGTGCCATCTTGATGCTGGTGACAGCACCGTCGGCAAGTTTGCCAGTGGTGACGGCCAAGTCAGCAATGTCCGATGTGTTGACCGAGCCATCAATGATGTTGCTGCTGTTGACGGAGTTCGGAGCCATTTTGGCGTTGGTGACAGCACCATCGGCCAAGTCATCGGTTCCAACCGTGCCGTTGGCGATGTCGGCACTGGTCACGCTTCCATCAACGATGTTGCTGCTGTTGACGGAGTTCGGCCCCATTTTGGCGTTGGTGATTGCGCCATCGGCAATGTCACCGGTTCCAACTGCACCGTCGGCGATGTCGTCACTGGTCACGCCGCCATCAACAATGTTCAGTGTGTTAACGGAGTTGTTGGCCATCTTGATGTTGGTGACAGCACCATCGGCAAGGTCGCCGGTGCTGACGGTTCCATCAATGATGTTGCTGCTGTTGACCGAGTTGGGACCCATCTTTGGGTTGGTGATTGCGCCATCGGCAATCTCACCAGTTCCCACTGCACCGGAGCGAATTTCTGGATTCGGATAGGTTCCGATCAGATCGCCACCAGCAGGGCCGCTTGGCATGGCAGTAACGCCCGCAGCCAGTTTGCTTTGGGTGATCGAGCCATCAATGATATTGGAGGTTCCAACAGAATTGCCAGAAAGTTCGGCTGCGCCAACTGCTCCCGGGCGAATTTGTGGGTTCGGATAGGTTCCGGTCAGGTCACCGCCGGCGGTTCCGGTTGGCGTTGTGTTCAGCGTCTGCCATTGCGCGCCGGCACCGGTTGCCATCAGCACTTGGCCGCTAAGCGCGCCAAGCGTGCTGATTTTGCCAGTGGTCACGGCACCGTTAGCAATTTTATCGGTGCTGACGGCACCGTTGCTGAGTTGGTTGGTGCCAACAGCATCGTTGGCAATTTTGGTGGTGGTCACCGCGCCGTTGGCCAGCATCACGTTATTGACACCGCCATTGGCAATCGAGACCGTGGCACGTCCGTTGTTCAGATCAACGTCAATGCCGGGGCCACCCTGGATTTGCGTGATGTTCCCGCCGCTTGGGTTAGCCCAAACAACGTTCCCGCTGGAGTTAATGGTCAAGACCTGGCCGTTTGTTCCGCCTGCTGGGCTGATTTTCCCCATGGTCACAGCACCATCAGCGATTTTGGCTGTGGTGATAGCGCCATCGGAAACCGTCCATGCATTCAAAGCATAGGGAACGGAGGTCAATTGTGTGCGTGGCACAAGCTCGGTACCGGTACCGAGCGTGATGCCAACATAGTACTGCTTGTCGAACGGCAGATTCAGCGGGGAAATGCCGCCAAGAATCGCGTTAAAGATGCCACCACTAACCGCTAGTGATTGGGTCTCGCTCCAGAGAGCTACGCCCCCATTTTGGACATCATACACGGAAATGGTCATCGTGTAGGAGCCATCGGGAACCGGTTGGCCGCTGGTGCTTGTCAGTCGCCCTTGATAGTTCATCGTGCGCGGAATCTGGGCTTGTGCTGTATTGACAGCCGCCATGACACCGAGCAGAGGCAGGGTACTGAGGAACAGTTTACGTCGCATTGTACTATCCCTGTGCTTTGTGAGAGAGATTATGGTTTGTTATGAGAAACGTTTTCTTTTTTCGCGTAGAAACCCAGCAGAGGCTGGGTGATGCGGTTGCAAGGATCGTTCGGTGAAGCTGCCGGACCGGGCTACTTCACAACGATCATCACAATGGTTCGGCGTGTTCCGTCGGCAACCAGTTGGGCAACGTATTGCCCCGATTCTAAATCGGCTGCGCCAACGCGAACTGAGTATGCTCCGGCTTCGCGATTTCCTTCCACCAGTGTCAAGGCTTCGCGCCCGATGCCGTCGTAAATCTTCAGGCTGACAAAGGTGGAACGGGGAATCTCGAAGCGGATGTCGGTAGATTCTGTGAAAGGATTGGGGATGTTTTGCAGCAACCGTACCCCACTGCCGGTTACGGCTCCGGTAATTGGCGATTCCTCCACACCACTGGTGCTGGAAGGAAGGTTATACCAGAACCCTTGCTGATTGATCGAGGCAATGCTGGCAACCGGGCCGATAGCCGTTTGCCCAAATGTGCCGTTCAGCACCACCATGCCATCGGTGGCCGGTGCCCCCCCCGCCCCAATAACGTATGATTTTTGGATGGTGGATTGCGCCTGCAACTCCCCAATGCTCAGTAGCATTACCATCACCCCGGTAAGCCACAGTGCGCGTCGTAACAGTGTTGTCATCATTGCCCTCCAAATAGCCGATTGAGTATGTGTTAGAGGTTTCAGAATCGTTAGCGAATGAAGTTGGTTGGTTGGCTGGGATTGAATATCAGCCTGAATGGTGCTCCGACTGGAAGGTTCCGGCGCTTAATGGTGTGCCGCACTGGGTACAGTAGTTAGCAACCGGATGTTGAATTGGCTGGCCACACAAACTGCAGGAGCGGGTAAGCTCGTGGCCACAGCTTGCGCAAAATTTGTCGTGCTGATAGCCAAGCGCGCTGCAATGCCCGCATTGGACAATCACCGTTGAAGTCCGTACGAACTTCGTCGTCTCAGCCGACACTGGATGTAAAGTGGCAGGATGCACCATGCGCAAGGACTCCCGGTTGACCCGTAGTGGGCGTAAGCTCTGTCGAAAGGTTTGGCCGCTTTTTCAGCCGTTTCAAAGATACCCCCCTCCAATTCCGCCCCCCCGCCATTCCGATTGCTCCATTTCTCAAACCCAATTTCAATTTTTGCCTTTGTTGGTTCAATCTTGCATTAGCCAGTGATTTGCATCCTTATATAATCGCACACAATAGATTTTCACCCTCCCTTTATTTCCATTTTTTGCCATTGGACGCTGTTCAAGTGCCTATCAGCCGCTGATGGCCACCCCCAAAATGCTGGTTGCAGTACGCATTATATGACGGGTAGAGAAGACGTGCTTGTTCGGATATCTGCGGTTCCTCTATCAGACGTATTCGAGAGCAGGTAGCGGAAGAGATTGTGGTTTTTTTGTAAAAAAATCCACGATTTGGGTATGTTATCTGCTAATCATTCACGATAACCACCCCCTTCGCCTATATTCGTGCGGCCTTCCCCTGCGGGGGGGGGGGAAGCATAGCGGCGGTAGCATATAGAGGTGGATTGACCGCTGGGGGGAAATTGTGGTTATCCGCTTGCCCGCGCCTAATCCTGTACATCGTGCTATTGGCACCATTCCTGTATGCTGATATCACTTTACTTCTGCTCAATCAGCCATCATGCGGTCTTGCTACATTGACTTTATCAACCACGGGATACTTCCTTTTGTGGGGCGGGACGCCGCGCGCAGAACGCTGCTGGCACGCTGGGGAACTATTGCCACAACGCCATCGCTGCAACTCAGCATAGTAAGCGGTGAGCTGGGAGCTGGGAAAAGCCGGTTTGTGGAGGAAATAGAACCAGCAATCGTGCAAGCTGGTGGCTTGGTCATCCATGCTAAACTCTATCCTGAATCCACGAACTCCATCGCGCCGCTGCTTGCGCGGGCTGTCCGGTTCCTGACGCTGCGGCGCGGCCTTATCATAGACGACCCCACCGAGACAGTCCGTGGCGTTGCCGAAACAATTCGGCGGCTTACACAAACCCGCCCGGTTCTGCTGCTGATTGAGGATATTCATCTGCTTTCTGGCGAAACAACGCGGGAATTCGCCGAATTGCTGGAACGCCTTTCGGCAGCCCCAATGCTGGTATTGGCCACCGCACGCCCGCTTTCGCCGCCATTGCGTGCAACGGTTGACCTATACTTAAGCGATGACATTGAGCTTCCCCGCCTCACCTTCCAAGAAATCCAGCTGATCTGGGCAAAACTGTTCAACACCAGGCTGGCCGACGATGCCGCAAAGCTGATAGAAGAAACAACTGGTGGAAACCCGCTGGCGATTCGGGCAATCTTGCGTGGCTCGCTAAAATCGGGTGAAATTGCCCCATCGCACATCCCCCAACAGTGGGAACTCAACATTCCACTCCCCACCTTCGATCACTCCTTGCGCCGCCAAATGATGACGCTGTTAGATGGGATGTCGGCTCACCTTTCCCCAGCCGAGCGTTCCGCTGCCGAAATGGTGGCTGGGTTGGGTGAGATTTTTTCTGTGGAAACTGCGCGGCTGCTGCTTCAGAACGCCGATACCATGCTGGATCAACTTGTTTTTAAGGGGGTACTGGTCTCGGTTGGGCATTCACCAACAGTGCTGCCGCAAACCACCACCACGTTCAGCGCGCTCTCGTTCACCCATACCCTTCTCCATCACCGTTTCATCCAGCACCCGGCCATCAGCGAGCATCAGCTTGTGATGCTGATTTGTTCGGATGCCCCGCTCTGCACGGTGTTGCCATTCCGGTTGCTCTCAACAGTTGCGGTAAATTTTGCCATTCCACTATCGGAAATCCGAACAGCCATGACACGTTCGATAAAACTGGCGCGTGCACTGGATCGGACCTCCGATTGGCAATGGGCTCTGCCAGTATGGGATGCCGCCGCTGCACTGTGGCGCAAGCATTACGACCGCTGGAATGCCCATGAACGATTGTCGCTGGAATTGGAATTACTGATGAACAAAATGGCGTTGCTGCGGCGGAATGAACAAGGGGAAGACTACCGAGTAGGGGTGGAACGACTGATAGAACTTACAAGCAGCCAGCAACTGCCAGAAGATATGCTTCGCTACCGCCTGCTAACGGTAATTTATCAAGACATTTACCGCTCGCGGCTGGAGCCGCGCAACAGTCTGGAGGTACGCAAAAAAGTAGAAGAATTACTACAACACCACCCTCAGCTACGGCATACCAATGGATATTTATTCTATTTAAGCCATCTTGCTCACACCTACTCGAACAGCACATCTGTGATGCAAGAAGTTGAGCAGGCAGCTGAAGAATTATTATTAGACCAAACTGCACCGGAAGAATTTCGGCAGGAGCTTCAGTTGCAAGTGCTTCCCACATTTTTGCTCGGTTTTTCTACCCAGCAACAGGTTGAACGAAGAATAGTTTTTTTGAGCAAATATGAAGAACTATGCCGCACCGAAAATCGTTTTGTTGACCGCATTCGCTCTGTTATTTTTTACACTGAGATAGGCTATTTTGAAAAAGCAGAAATAATCGCCGAAGAATTACGCCCAAACTTAATTAATCGCGGCTTAATTCGCTCGTCAGTGAACTGTCAGCTCCACCAGATCTGTTTTCATTTGCTTAAAACAAAGCAATGGAAAGAAATTGCCAGTAAATTAGAATCGCTTTTTTTAGATGTGCCTGCTGATTATCACACAGGCTTGCAACGGCACGCGGCATTGCTGGTGATGAATTTTGGCATTTTGCTTAACCGCCCTGATGTAGCACTACAACAACTGCGTTGGCTTCACACCCCAGAAAACCTTCCGCTCTATCTTCGTATTTTCATTGGACTATCGTCCAAGTCATTGCAGCAATTATGTCAGTCTCGCCCCAAAAATATCCCGCTGGCGGAAAGCTCACTCTGGCAACTGCTGCAGCTTGTGGCCGATGAAAATTCGCCTGATATTGAGCGAATCCATGAGTTATCTGCCAGCTTATTAAATGCTGAATTATTGCGGATATACAACGTTTCTGAACGCTGTATAATTATTGATCTTTTATCGGATGCCCACAACCGCGGCATACTTCCACCTGTAAGCCACTATTTGCAGGCAGAAATTGACAGCAGCATTCACCAAGCCTTATGCTGGTTGCAAGAACGGGAATTGCTTGATATGGCAAAAGGGACGTTGAAGTATATCCAGCGTCACATTGGTCAGCACGTTCAAAGCCAGTGGGAATGGCTATTGAAGAACAATTCTACGGAAATAGCGGAAAACCGTGGGGAGCATATAGAGGTGGTGGTTATTGGTGAAATAGCTGTGGGAAACAATCCAAATGCTATCACACCTGTGCGGGGCCAGCGTGCACGGACATTGATTGGATTAATGGTTGCTAACCAGTTAATGGATCAGCCAATGACGATGATAGAGTTCAGCTATATTATTGCGGGGAATGAGCATTTACACGATGTTGACCGCTCCAGGAAGCTGCTCAATAGCACAGTGTTCCGTTTGCGCGATGCTATCGGCCATCACGTTATTCTTACCGATCAAGAAGTTCCTCGGCTGAATTTAGAATATGTGACGATTGACCTTCTGGAGGCAACCCGGCTGCTGCGCCAAAGCGACACAGCATTGCGACAGGGAACACTGCCAGCGGCGCATCATTTTTTGATTTCAGCACTGGATAAATTTGGGAAAAGCATGATTTTCCCAGAGCTTTATGACACGTTTTTTGAAGCACTTCGGGATGACATTGAAAATGAGCGGCGCGATTTAATTCTGCGAGTCTCGCAATCTTTGCTGAACGAAGGAGACCCACATAATGCTGAAGAGATTCTACAGCGTGGATTTCATGCAATGCCCGATGATGAAGAGGTGGCGACACTATTGTGCAACACACTAATCCAGAACGGAAAGCGAGTGCAAGCGCAGCGGGTGCAAATAAAGCTGCGTGAGATAATGGCGAATAATTAGCTCATCTTAACATCGGCAATCGGCAAGCAGAACGACAACAGAAAGCGGCTGAGTTGGGTATTGTTTCCCCAACCAGCCGCATTTATTTTGCCTTACTCACATTTATTTCACCAACATCATCCGGTTTGTTTTGCTCCAGTGGCCCGATCTCAGGCGGTAATAATAAATGCCCGATGGATACGCCGTTGCATCCCACACCAGCGAATATTCCCCCGCCTGAAGATGCTGATCTACCAGCGTCACAACTTCGCGCCCGGCTACATCCAAAATCGTTAGCTGCGTTGGGCCGTCAAGCCCAAGCGAGAACTGGATTTCGGTTGCTGGATTGAACGGATTTGGCACGTTCGGCAGCAAGGCGTAATCGGTGGGATTTAGGGTGATTAATCGCTGATTTAAGCCGCAGACAGAATCAATACGAACTAATCCCGGGCTTGGAACAACGTATGCGCAAGCGCGCTCCTTCAGCGTAATCGTGAACGGCAAGGGGCAATCGGAACGGCTTCCCAAGTACATCCGGCAATGAAGGTTCAGCAGCATTCCCGTGCCGCGCAGGGTGATCCCCGTTGGGGCGGTTATCCGTGCGGTCAATCGCCCTGGGCCAGCTTCTTCGGCAGCGATATTCCACCCGTCGGCAAGCGTTCCGGCCACCATTGTGGCTATCCGTTGTGGCGTGCTGTTTTCCAGCCGCATCAGCGTGCTGTCCCATGCCAGCTGGAAGGTGAACTCATCCACGCCATGTTCATCCAGCGCCTGATCCAAGATCACCGGAATTTTCATCAGCCACCCGGGTGTGGTGCGCCAATCAACATCAATGTGGGCAGCAACCGGGCGGGGCGGGTTGACCGCCACGAACACCTGGTCGCTATCGCCGCAACCGAACTCGCTCCAGACGTGCAACCGGTAGTTGGTTGAGCTTGTGGGCCGCGCCATTGTTGTGGCGCAGGTGTCGCACGCCAAGCCTGCCGATGGACTCCACTGGTAGCGCGCCCCACCGCTTGCTTGCAGCAGTATGCTGTCCCCCAAGCAAATCTCCATATCTGCGCCTGCATCTGGTGTTGGCTTTGGATGAACCGTCACCACGGTGAAAGCCGTGTCGGTGCATCCGGTCCCGTTCCCCACCACCAGCATGTATCGGGTGGTGGTGTCTGGCTGCGCAACGGGGTTCGGGCAGTCGGTGCAGCTTAGGCCGGATGATGGACTCCACTGGTAGCTGCTTCCGCCGGCTGCGGCAAGCTGCACCGTATCCCCCGCGCAAATCTCACGATCGCCCGAAATAACCGCCGATGGAATCGGGTTTACCGTTACCACCACCTGCGTGGTGTCGGCACAGCCGCTGGCGTTGGTGCCGATCACCGTGTAGATGGTGGTGGCGGTTGGGCTGGCCCAGGGATTTGGGCAATCGGTGCAGCTGAGTCCAGACGCTGGCAACCACTGATAGAGTTCCCCCCCGACCGCCTGAAGCTGGACGCTATCCCCCAAGCAAAATGCCGCAGGGGTTGATACGCTCACAGTTGGAAGATCATTCACCACAACCCGAACCGTGGCGGAATCGGGGCATCCGGTGGCGTTGCTCACCACCACGGTGTAGGTGGTTGTGGCCGTGGGCGTTGCCGTTGGGTTGGGGCAATCGGTGCAGCTTAACCCGGCGGATGGCGACCAGCGGAAGATTGTCCCCCCCGATGCCGTCAGCTGTGTGCTGTCGCCACGGCAAAGCGCGGTGTCGGCGGCGGCGGCCGAAGCGATTGCACGCGGAAGCACCGTCACGCTAACGGTATCGAACGCGCTGCAACCGCTGTCGCTACGGGCAATCACGGTGTAGAGTGTGGTCTGGGTTGGTTTGGCGATTGGGTTTGGGCAATCGGCACAGCTTAGCCCGGTTGCGGGGGTCCACTGGTAGCGGCGGCCACCGGTGGCGCGTAGCTGCGCGCTATCGCCAATGCAGAACGTGGCGGGCGGGCCGGCATCAACGCCCGGGAAACTGGCAACGCTGACGGTGACATCATCAAAATCGAAACAGCCGTTGGCATCGGTGACAACCACACGGTACGTTGTGGTTTGCGTGGGCCGCGCCACCGGGTTTTGGCAGTCGGTGCAGCTAAGCGTCGCGCCTGGGCTCCAGGAGTAGCTTCCCCCCCCCATTGCCGAAAGCTGGACGGCATCACCAACGCAGATTGTGGTGTCGCGCCCGGCATTGGCGGTTGGCGGCGCGGCAACGTGCACCGTGCCGTAGGCAGTATCACTCCCGACGCTGTTGCCAACAATCAGCCGAACTTGGTAATCCCCGGTTGAGTTGTAGCAGATATTCTCGGGATGCTGATCGCTGGAGAATGGCGGATTGGCCCCGCCAAACGTCCATTCCCATTCGGTGATCACTCCAGAGCTTTCATCCCGGAAATCAATGCAGGTCCCCACGCAGATTGTGGTGTCCTTTGGTCCCAGCTTTGCTTCGGGCCGTTGGCACGGGACGGAGTCGGCAGCGGTGGGGGTGTGGAAGAATCCATCGAAGTGGTTGGGAAGGCCATCGTTGCAGACCGATGCGCCAAGGCTTAGGCCGTTGTGGATATAGTTGCACCCCAGCCCAGCAGTGTTTGGGGATTGAATAATGCCAAGCATTGGGAAGTAGCCATGCCCCACATACACCTTCCCATCGGAAGCCATCTGCAACGCGCCGAAATGCCGGGTATTGTTGATGTAGATATTCACCCGCGAGCTTTGGATGATAGCGGCCACCCCGCTGGTAACATCAAACTGAACAAGGGTATCAGAAGCAGGCACGCCTTGGGCGTAATTACTGGCAACGGCATAAATCTTTGTGTTGTCGGGTGAGAAGGTAAGGCCGTAGGCGTTACGGACTCCGGACAGGGTTATTGGGTTGGAGAGTGCTCCGGTAAGGTTATCGAAATCGAACAATTCCACTATCCCACTTTCAAAAATGGCGACGGCAATTTTTTTTCCGTTCGGCGATGCCTTCATGTATCCGAGCGTGTTTGATCCATTCGATAAGCCTGTCAGATCACGGTGCACCGCGCCAACCGCCGAGATCACGGGTTGCGAAACTCCGTTTGGCGAGACCAACCACGCATAAAATTGATTCGATTCCCAGCGGTGAGCAATCACCCAGTAATCGCGGCCGTTGCAGTGGCGGGCAGCGGTAAGTTTCTCCACCGCCGGGCGCATCAGAAAAACGTTTTTTGTGATAACGCTCCCCATTCCGCCGTTGGTGGCCATATCCACCACTGAGTAATGGATGCCAATGCTGGGTCCACCGTTAGTACCAGCATCGGAAGTAAAGACGTAGTAGCGGAAATTGTTTAGCGGGACAGGGATGATCATCGCGCTTTGAGTGCTTGAAATATCGCCGTTTAGCCCTGTTCCGTTTGGCATCGGTTGATGCGCCCGATCCCACACAGTCATTCCATCAGTATAAAACAGTAGTGCCCCGGTGCGGCGGTCGGCAATGCTGGCACATCCTTCGTTTTGCGCAATCGCCGATCCCCCAACCGAGACCGCCGTTCCGCTGTTGAAATCCACCAGAGCATTCTCGCCAAATGCCCACGCGTTGGTTTCCCGCTGGGCAAACAGCAGTGCGGGAAAGAGCAGCATCAACAGAAGCAAAGCAAACGGGAGCAATCGGCGCATAAGCAGCATCAAGCGACAATCGTGACAGGTGTAGTTGGGCATCCAGAGTGCAAACGGCCCGCAGACTACCACAAAAACCGCAGAGATGCAAGCCTTCTGTTTCGGGTAGGTTGAGCCATTAGGGTGATGAACCAAAGCACCGCAGGAAGGTTACGCGCCGCTACCTCACTTTTTTGTGACAGCCGCTCCCCCACCCTACTCAACACAACAGCACCATGCGGGGGCATGGTGCTGTTGTGGTTGTTCTTCTGTTGCTCCTGCCAGCTGGCGGTTTTATACTCGGGTGCATTGAGATTGCGAGATGCTCGATTGAGTCGTGCTTGATGGATGCGCTTGGCTCCAACAGAATCGGAGCACCGATGGCAACCTCATGGCTCTCCACGCCCCAACGGGGCACACTATCATAGCCCAGGGCAACGCCCTGGGGTGCACAAATCAACAATACTCCAAGCCCTGAAAGGGCGGCACAACAATGTCATCACCACCTCCATGTGCTGAGCATGGGATACAACGGCGTGTTGAATTGCCCCTTCAGGGCGTTGCTGCGTTGGGGGGATTGTGTTCCCAGGGCGTTGCCCTGGGCTGGCATATGTTGCCCCTTCAGGGCGGAAGATGGATATTCGCAATCTCATTTTACCCGAGTATAATGCTTAAAACCTCACAGCAACGCCACCCCGTACCGAGCGCGGCGTGCCCGGGGTGAAGTGGAGTTCGCTGACGGCCTCGGTCTCGCCAGGCAAACGGCTTTCGGTGTCGAACTGCGCTTCGTTCCACTCTTCATCCAGCAGATTTTCAACGTTCACGAACAGCTCAACCTGGCCAATCCGGTAGCTGGCGGAGAGGTCAACGATAGAGTATCCCAACGCACGGACGGTGTTGGCTTCGTTGGCGGGACGGTCGCCAACATGGCGCAAACGCAACGCCCCGGAAAATGCGTCGAACCGTGCCACGGCGTTTGCCGTCAGCGTCAGTTCCGGGGCAAGCGGGATTCGGTTTTCTTCCTCCGGCACGTCGCGGAATTTCCCGGTGGAGATGGTGGCATCCACCCCAAGCGAAAGCCAGCTGATCGGGTTCAGCCGCAACTCCAGATCAACCCCTTGCCGGCGTGTGCGCCCGCTCTCCTCGGTGGTTCCTTCGTCGCCAACATAGACGAACTCACTCTCCAAATCCAGCATCCACAACGCTGCCGATGCAGCAATCATCGAGGAAGCTGTGCCGTAGCGTGTGCCGATTTCCGCACCGAACGCCCGTGGCAGGGTCTTCCCTTGCTGCTGCACCACAACGCGGGCATCGTTGGAATGGAAGCCATAGCCGCTGTTCAGGAACAACGCAAGGTTGCTTATCACCGGAACACTGATGTTGGCTTTTGGCGAGAACAACAACTGCTGCGCAATGCCGCTGGGTTGCGCCCCAAGCGTCAGGCTGTTCTCCACATCGAAGTTGAAATAATCGGCACGCAAGCCAAGCAGGATTTGCGCCCAGGGAAGGATGATCTCCTGCTCCAGATATGGCCCAATCTGGCGTTGGCGGATGGTGGCATCCACCGTGGGTTCCAGCCGGACACGAGCCGAGTCGTGATAGAGCGAGACCCGGATGTCGTCGTTGCGGAGGGTTGCCCCAAAGCGGGTGTGCATCGGCACGGCGGCGAACTCGTAGAAGATGTCGTTCTCGGCACGGAGCGCAAGGATGGAGCGGTCATCAGTTTGCTCGATTCCATCGCCACGAAGCGAATCGTTAGCAAAGAAGGTGAAGTTGCTGAACAGCCGGAATCGGTAATCGGTGAAGGAGCCGGTCAATGTCAATGGATTTGCGCCGCCGGAGGAATACTTCACCGTGGTGGTGGTTCGTGATGTTGCGCCCCCTTCGGTTGGGTCAATCGAGCCGAAGCGGGTGATGGTTCCGGCATCCACAGCCCGTTGCGGTATCTGTCCGCTGGCATCCCAACCGGAGCTGAAGGTCATCAGGCTTGCGCCAACGGTTCCGGTGGTCCCAATCTGGGCGGTGGCTTTGGCGAACAGATTTAGCCGCTTGAAATGCTGCGGTTCTTCAACAAACCCCTGTGTGCTGAAGACCTCGCCAGCGAAGTAGCTGTTCACCGCACCCGACTGCGGCCCACGAAGCATCAGCAATGCGCGGTAGGTATCGAACTGCCCCCCTTCCATTTTCAGAAGATTATCGCGGATGGAGTCGGCAGTGGAGAAGACTACTGCGCCAGCGGTGGACATATCGCCGTAGCGGGCGAAGTAGGGCCCTTTGGCAACGTCAACTTTTTCGATTGTTTCGGGGATGATGAAATGGAGATCGGCATACCCCTGCCCGTGCCCGTGCGAGACCATGTTGACCGGGGAATCATCAACGGAGATGTTGATGTCGGTCCCGTGGTCGGCATCGAAGCCACGCAGGAAAATTTGCTCGGCTTTTCCGCCGCCGGCGTGCTGTGCAATCACAAGACCGGGAACCACCCGCAAGATGTCTTGGGTGGAGTTGCGTGGGCGCAGCGCGAAGTCGGCCGCGCGAAATTGTGCATCGCTTGCGGCAGACCACGGGCGGTCGGCAGTCACCACTACGGTGTCGCGAACGCGGATAAGTGTGTCGCCAGCGCGGCGTTGCTGTGCGGTGGCAACGGTGGCGGCAAACAGCAGCAGTGCGGTTGTGCCGGTACGGAGGATTGAGCTGTTCATACTTCGGTTAGGGAATTAGCCTGACGTGGTGAAGATACGAGGGGAAGATGGGGATGGATTGAGCAAGCAATAACCTGTCAAGCTACTCTGCTTTGCAACGACTCCAGATGCGTAAACGAACCATCCAGCTTATCTATAAAAAATAGCCGACACAAAAATTTTGCTTTCAAATGTGGAACCGTCTGTTGTATGTTTAGGCCGCTCGTTGAAATAGCCCTTTCCATTTCGATGCTACCCATCCCTACCAAGTTCTTTGTCAATCGCGCTGTTGTGGCTGCAACGCTGGGATTATTACTTCCAGCTGCCGCTGTTGTGGCGCACCCACTTCATGGTGATCCCAGCGGTTTTGCTGGGGGCATCCTTCACCCACTTCTGGGGCTGGATCACCTGATTGCCCTTCTTGCCGTTGGGCTTTGGAGCGCAGAGCAGCAGGGGCAAAACAGGTGGTGGATTCCACTCACATTCCTTGGAATGATGGTGGTGGGGGCTGTGGTCGGGATGCAAACCGGGGCAGTCGCTGTCAGTGAACATTTGATTGTGAGCTCGGTGCTGGTGCTTGGGGGAATTATCGCGATGATGTGGCGGCCTTCGCTGCCGGTAGGGCTTCCCGTTCTTTCAGTTTTTGCGCTTGCCCATGGGGCGGCACACGGTGCCGAAATGCCTGCCGCAGGTTCCCCGATTGGTTTTATCCTTGGGTTTTCGCTGGCCGCTGCGGGGGTGATTGCTGCTGGGTTTGCTTCCGGCACATTCATCCGGCGCGCTGCGGAACCCAAAGGAATGCGGATTGCTGGGTTAGCGATTGTTATGGTGGGATGCTTCCTGCTTCTTCTTTGAAGAAGCCGATTTCAACAGAAAATCAAGGTGAACAGCGTCGTAGAGGAGGCGACGTTTTCGCCTTTAGGCACTGAGCTTCGGTTCAGTGCCTTTTTTATTTCCCACCTTGCCGGATTACCACTTGCACCCCTTCGCTCTGGTGTTCTACAAACTCTATCTGTACCTTTTTGGTTCCCCGCAACATCGCTTGCCGAAGCTCGGCCAGCACCTGATTCCCCTGGTTTCGGTTGCCAACCACTTTCACACTGGCCCCCGTTTGAATCGCCGGAAGGTAGCCGTGCAGCACCTGTTTCCATTGCTGCGAGCCAGTGGGGTTCGGTTCCAGCAAAAGATCTATCACTTCCTGCTCCCACCGTCCCGGCTTGTAATTGATCGGCATCGGAACCGGAGAGATCACCGGAAGTGAGTCCACGGCAGTGGTAATTCTTCCGGCAGAATCCTCCACCGTAAACGTGGCAACCAATGGTGGCGGCGCGCCTCCATCGGGTTGGCGCAGAAGCATCGGATCGGTGGCTGTGGCTTCCCCGCCGTTCGCGCCGTCGCTGCTGCGGCTGGTGATGACGAGCCCTTGCTGCCTAACCACAATCTCCCATCGCCGCACCCCTGCTTCGGCACTCATCGTCGGGATCACGCTGAACGCTGGCTCCTGAATATCCTCCACAAACCACTCGCTCGTGATCGGCACAAGCAGCTCCTTCCCCCCTTCCCCGGCTGCCGAGACGCTTATCTTGCCCCCCCTTTCCCCTCCGCTCATCAACAGATTCCCCGGTTCCACTTGCAGCATTCCAACCATTGCCGACCGCAGCTGGTTTCGGCAATCGCTGCTCCCCCCTTTCATCATCAACCGTGCTGACGGCAGCCCGCGCAGCCGCAGCGCAAAAGCCAGCAACACCCGCTGTTGCACGGCGTTGTGATCGGCCGACACCAAGCTATCCAAGCTCCATTGTGGCGTTGCATGGTTGGCAGCGGTTAGCATCGGCGGCAACTGGTTGCAGTCAACGGTTGGGGGGATCATTGTGCAACGGATGTGGCGAACCAACCGCGAACCAAGATGTGCGACTTCTGTTTGATTGCCAGCGGAATCCACTGCAACCAAATCAACCGTGGCCGTCGGGAACGCCTGTGCCGCCGCAGCGGCTTGGGAGGAATCCACCACTGGCTGACTGCCGGAAGGTCGCACGGCTGAGGTATCGGATGGAGGGGGCAGCAACGGGGGAAGCGTATCGGGGGGAAGCGGCGGGGGGGCTGGAGGGAGCAGATCAACCTGAAGGCCAACGCCCCCGCCAACGGTGGCAGTAGCCACGCCGATAACGTCGCCGCGGACATCGAACGTCAGCCGCGCAAACAGATCGGGAAGAAGGGTGAGGCGGGGAGCCACCTTCCACCGCACACCACCACCAAGCACCACCCCGAACGTTCCCCGCGCTGGCGAAACTTCGCTTCCTGAAGCAACGGTTCGCCGCTCCTGCCCCGTTAAAAATCGCGCTCCGGAAGGCTGCACAATCCGCTCGGTTTGGATGTACGGCTCATTCAGCCGCAACGCCCCCCACGGCCCGGCAAATATCCGCGCCCAGGGTGCTGGCGCATATTCCCCCAAAAACTCGAACTGAAACTGCGTGGGGGAGTAGTCAATGGAGTACTCTATCTGGGCGGGAATTGGTGTTCCGCCACTATCCACAACAACAAGGCCAAGCGCGTAGGGGTCCGAAACGCTTGTGCCGGTAACGAACGTCCCCCCCGCCCGCAGCCGGAAACCGAAATCGTTGTTACGCCCGTTGGGAAGGAACAATCCAACAGAAAAGTTGATGCGGCGTTCGGTAGTGGTTCCGTTGGTTCCACAATCGGGGCAATCTGGGGTTCCGGGGAGCCGCTGCGGTCCGATTCCCCCCCCTGTTTCGCCACGCACGCCAAGCTCCAGCGCGGGGCCTTGCTGCCCGCCTTGTTGCCCGCGCAGTTGGTTTCCACCAATCATCAGCAGCAACGCCAGCAGGATAGGCCAGCGAATCATGTGTGGATGGGAAGGATGGAGTAGCACAGTAGGGAGCAGATAAAAACGGAGATAGAACCCACAGAATGGAGAAGGCGTTCCCCCACGGAACGCCTTCAACAAGATACCTGATCAGCCAGCCGAGGCTACCGGAAGCCTACCGTTTGGTGTGCTTGGATTAGGCTTGATTGGCATCGGCCATTTCTTCCACGGCAGCGCTGGCGGCGGCGCTCCCCACGCTGCCCCCTGCCATTGCCACGATTTCATCATCGTAGTGGTCGGCAATGGCGGCAACGGTGCGGGCGGTGGATTCAAATTCCTGGCGGCTAAGGTCGCTGCCGGGTAATGTTTGGGAATAGACGATGGTGCCATCGAACAGCAGCCCGAACGCGCCGAAATGGAGATCCACATTGGTTTCCAGAAGCCATTGCATCAGTTCGGGGGTGATATTGGCCCCGGAAACAAGCTGGCTGGTGAACTCAACGGCGATGTCGTTTTCGTGCCACGGGCGAACCGTGATGCTGATGGTTGCCGAGCCTTCCTGCATGGTGTATTGCCCCGGCTGGAACTCAACAAAATCGGGATAGACTTCCTGAAGGAACCCGCGAACCTTTTCGCAGACCTCCTCCATCAATTGCTCATTCTCTTCCATTTGTACTCCTGTGGAATTGATTGCTGGATGATGTTGTTGGTCGCTTATTTGGTGTCGCTTCCTGAAGTGAGTTGCCCTGCGGGCTGCGAGCCCATGCTCAGTTGTGCTTTCAGCGAAGCAAGCTCGTCGTCAACGCCGCTGCCGGCTTCAAGCTGTTTGAACTGGTCTTCCAGCGAAGTACTCTCGCCAGCCAATTGCGCAAAGGCTTCGGCTTCGGCTTCTTGTTTCTCCACTTTTGCTTCCAGCTTATCGAACTTCCCGAAGGCATCGCTGCCGATACCACTGAACGACTGCGCAATTTGCTTTTTGGCTTTTGCGGCTTGTGCGCGTGCAATCAATGTGTTCTGGCGCATCCGTGCTTCGTCCAGCTTCCCTTTGATTTGGTCAAGCTGGGTGCGTAGCGTCGTGCTGGTGCTGCGTGCTTCGGTCAGCATCCGCTCTAGGTCGCCAACGTTTTTCCCCATGGAATTTTTTCGTTCCAGGGCTTGGCGCGCAAGGTCGTCGCGCCCGGCGTTCACGGCCTGGATTGCCCGCTGCTGCCACTCGTTCGATTGCGCAAGGTTTTTCTGGTACTGCCGCTCCAGCGATTTCTCGTTGGCGATCGCCTGACCCACAGCAAGGGTGGCTTTGTTGACAGCTTCCTCCATCTCAAGCACCATCTGCTTGATCATCTTTTCTGGATCTTCTGCACGATCCAGAAGATCGTTGATATTGGCCTTCATGATGTCGGCCATGCGTCCGAAAATGCTCATCGTGATCGTCGGTTTATTGGATAAATGTGGGAAAGTCGATTTTTGGGAAATCGGGCGATAGGATGTTGGAATGTCGAATGATTTCCTTTGCCACTGACTACTGACTACTGACCACTGGCTACTGGCTACTCCACCGCCTTCAACTCCATCAGTTTTGCACCTTTTTCAACTGCCGCGCCGGCTTGCGTTATCAGGCGTTGCACCTGCATCCGCTCGGGGGCTTTTATCTCGTTCTCCATCTTCATAGCCTCAAGGATACAAAGCGACTGACCTTTCTGAACTATCTCACCTTCGGCAACCAATATCTGCTTCAGTAATCCCGGCATCGGGGCAACCACAAGCTGACCCAGTGCGCGCCCAACCGACGCGCTTTTCCGCAAGGCCGCCAATCGTTCGTCGTGCAGCGATGACGTGCGAACGCGAATGGTGTTGCCGCGAAGATAGACGATAAACTCATTCTCTTCATCCCCCTCCTCAACATACACTGGAATGGCGGTTCCGTCGGGGAGCGTTGCGGTTAGGCTTCGCAACGTTGCGCCGGGTGTCAGTTGAAATTGGATTGGAGCTTCCCCAACGGCGGCCCCCTGTTCGTCAACCAAAACCGGAAGTTTCGCCCCCTGAATCTCTGCTGTGTAGAATCGTTCTTTGCTCATTGTGGGCCAAACATAGAGAAACATCTTCGGCAGAACAAAATGAATCACTCAACCGTTGGTAACGGCACGTTGATTTGGGCGTTGGCTGAAGAAGGAGATGCGGAGAGGAGCCACCACCCCACTATCACCCGAAGATCACTGTACACACGCAACCATCACTCTCACTCGTCAACAGGAGCTATCATGGGCGACGAACGAACACTACGCAGAACAGTGCCGGAGGAACCGGACGAACGCAGGCCGGCCACGCTGCTGCAATCAACCGCACGCAGCGTTGCGCCGGCTGGATCAAAAGAACCTCCATCATCATTTTCATCAACCACCAAGCCAGCCAATTCAGCCAGCGGCTTGGCGTTGCTTGATGCCACGCCCGGGCGTGCAATCTGGAAATTAGCCGTTCCGCTTACGTTCGGCCTTGTCATCAACGCTGTCTATTCTTGGACGGATATGTACTTCGTGTCGCAGCTTGGCGAAACGGCGATTGCCGCGCTTGGCTTCAGCGACCAGATCATGTTTATTCTCTTCACGTTGGCAAGCGGTTTCTGCATTGGCGCGGGGATTGTGATTGCGCGCCGAATCGGCGAGAACCGTGGGAATATGGCCCGCATTGTTGCCACGCAAGCCTTCAGTTTTGTGGCGGCCTATGCCACGCTTCTTGCGATTGCGTTGTACCTGCTGGCCCCAACAATCCTTTCGGGGCTTGGGCTAACTGGCGAAATCTATTCTGCGGCCAGCCTGTACATGATGACGTTAGTCTTCGGTTTTCCCGGAAGCCTTATCACCTTCCAAGCAAGCAGCGCGCTTCGCTCCAGCGGCAACACCGTCTTCCCGATGATTGTGCTGATTGCTTCGGCAATTGTGAACGCCATCTTGGCCCCCATATTCATTTTCGGCCATCTTGGCGTGCCAGCATTGGGCATCCAGGGGGCGGCGATTGCCACGGCAGCCACGCAATGGATTAGCGCGGCAATCACCATCTATGCCATGTATTCCGGCAGGCTGAACCTGAAACTCTATCCGCCAACGTTGCGGTTCGATTGGCACATTATCCGCACCATTTTTCAGATTGGTGTTCCCGCTTCGTTGCAGGCTCTATCGGTCAGCACGTCACGCTTGGCGATAATCTCCCTTGCCAGCAGTTTCGGCACCGCAGCGGCAGCCGCCTACACCATCGGGCTGCGGATTGATGTGTTCGTCTTCATGCCGGTGTTTGCCGTGGGGATTGCCATTGAGACGCTGGTCAGCCAAAGCATCGGGGCAAAACGCTACAACCGTGTGAAGCTGTTTCGCGATACTGCAATCCGGCACCTTGCGGCGGTGATGATTGGCTGCGGCGTGGCCATCTACCTGTTTGCCGAAAACATTGCCAGCGTATTCACAAGCGACCCGGAGGTGATTGATCTGACGATTCATTACCTCCACATTGCGGTGTTTGGCTACCTCTTCTTCAGCATCGGGCAGTCCGGCTTGCGCTCCCTTTCTGGCGCGGGCCATTCGCTCCGTTCAATGATGATCGCTGTGGCCACACTCTACTTGGTGCAGATTCCGGTTGCATACCTCCTTTCGGCACAGCCATCGCTTGGCGTGACTGGCATATTCCTTGCCATCACCTTTGCATACCTTGCGTTGGCAATCATCAGCACCCTGGCGGTGCGTGGCGAGCGGTGGATGTACAAACAACTCTGACACCGCCAAACCAATACCCTGCGTGCTTCCCCGCTTGCAATTCCATTGCGGAGAAGCACGCAGATTTTTTTTAGCAACAGAACCCACCGAAGCAGCAGCAGGAAATGTAGATTGCAAGCAAATTCTCCTCCTTCTTTCACACAAGCAACCTTACGCAGGTATCTCTCCCAACGTTCAACAGCAACCAACTTCATGCACAACCCACACCGCATCGGGACAACCGAGCTGGCTGTTCACCCGATTGGCTACGGAGCCATGCACCTTTCCATTGACCGCACACGCAGGCCGCTTGCGGCGGATTCCATCCGATTGATTCAGCACGCAGTGGATGAGCTTGGGGTCAATTTTATTGACACCGCCGACGCATACTGCATTGACGACACCGAGACCGGCCACAACGAGCGGATAATCGCCGAGGCACTGCGCGATGCTGGCCGCCGCCAACAAGTGATTGTGGCCACCAAAGGGGGAAGCATCCGCCCGGAAGGACGCTGGGAACGGAACGGCCGCCCGGAACATCTGCGCACCGCTTGCGAGCGTAGCCTTCGGGCGTTGGAGACAGAGATTATTGACCTGTACCAACTTCACGCACCGGATCCAACGGTTCCGGTAGAAGAATCGGTTGGGGCATTGCGGGACCTTCAGCGCGAAGGGAAGATCAAGCATATTGGGGTCAGCAACGTTGGCGTTCCGCTGCTGGAACGTGCCATGCGCGAATCAGAGATTGCAACCGTGCAGAATCAATTCTCGGTGATTAACCAGCGCGACGAGGCGGAGGTGCTGAAGTTTTGCGAAGCGAACAACATCACCTATATCCCCTGGAACCCGGTTGGCGGGCGGGGAAAAGCACCTCAGCTTGCCGAAATCAGCGCGCTTCTGTCGGAAATTGCTTTGGCGCACAGCACCACGCCGCACGTTGTGGCCATTGCATGGCTGCTGCAACTATCCCCGGCAATGCTTCCAATCCCAGGAACCACCAAGATTGAACACCTTCGGCAAAACATGGAAGCCGCAACGTTGAAACTGACCGAAGAAGAGATGGCGAGTTTCGAATGTTGAGTGTCGAGTGAGTAAGACCCAGAAACTTTCCCCCTTCGGTGGCTTCCCCCTGGGATCGCCGAGCGTCTGCTCGGCTTCCGAACATCCGGAGTTCCTCAAAAAAAAAAATCAGCAGAGAAACTTTCCCCTTCGGTGGCTTCGCTCATACCCTTCGGTAAAGCCGAGGACAGGCTTCAACGCTTCGGCAAACTCAGCACTTAGCATAAGCGGATGCTACATTCGCCGAAGAACCGACCAATGCGGTATTGCTCATTTCACATTTGACAGCTCCCTCTTCTTCTTTGCAACTGACAACTGACAACTGACAACTATCAACTGACCCATTTTCTCCCATGCCCACTCCCTATCCTTTTGCCGCCATTGTTGGCCAACATCAGATGAAGTTAGCGTTGATGCTGGTGACGGTAGATCCGGCCATTGGCGGGGTGCTGATCATGGGGCATCGTGGTTCCGGTAAATCAACGTCGGTGCGGGCACTGGCGGGGATGCTTCCGCAGATAAAAGCAGTGATGGATTGCCCCTACCACTGCCCCGCCACCAACACCGCCGCCTTGTGCGACCGCTGCACCGACCCGCAACGCACCCACCTTGTCACCGCCCAGATTGATGTCCCCGTGGTGGACCTTCCGTTGGGCGCAACCGAGGATCGCGTTACCGGAACACTGGACTTGGAGCACGCGCTAAGCCATGGAAAAAAACGGTTCGAGCCGGGACTGCTTGCCCGCGCAAACCGGGGCTACCTGTACATTGATGAGGTGAACCTGCTGGATGACCACCTTGTGGATCTGCTGTTGGATGTGGCCGCAAGCGGATGGAATGTGGTGGAGCGCGAAGGGGTTTCGGTGCGGCATCCGGCGCGGTTTGCGCTGATTGGAAGCGGCAACCCCGAAGAGGGTGAGCTTCGCCCGCAGATGCTGGATCGCTTTGGGCTGCACGCCGTAGTGGAAACCCCAACCGACCCCAGCCAACGCGCCGAGGTGATCCGCCGTCGCATCGCTTTTGACGACAACCCGCTCCCTTTTTTGCGGGAATGGGAAAGCGAGACCGAGAAGCTGCGGAAGCGGATTGCCGCAGCACAGAAATCGTTCCCGGGGATCAAGATCAGCGACCAGATGTTGGGGGCGATTGCCGAGATTGCCACACGCCTGGAGTTGGATGGACATCGTGGCGAGCTGGTGATGGCACGGGCCGCACGCGCCAACGCCGCGCTGGAATCGCGCCGCAGCGTTTCTGCCCACGACCTGCGCAACGTGGCCCCACTTGCCATCCGCCACCGCCTGCGGAAAAACCCGTTGGAGAGCGTGGGGCAGGAGCGAAAAATTGAGGAAGTGGTGGAAATGGTGTTGAGGAAGGTTGAGAACCAATAAAACACAAGGACAGATGCACACGCCAATGAGACTTCTTCCACTACTCATCACGCTCCCTGCTCTGTTGGCTGCGTGTTCCTCCGAACCACAAACCAGGGGGGCAGAGATGCAACCGATTCCCCAACCAACCGCAACCACCACACAACCGCGCCAGGGGAAGCCGTTGATGGTGGATACGCTGAAACCATCCGAGCTTCCGGTGGAAATTAAGGTTCGGGGGCGGGCGCAACTGGGGTTGCAGTGGGAGGATGCTAACGGGGAGAATCTTCTGGTGGAGTCGGTGTTCCCCCCCTACGATGAAAAACTTCCCGACCGCGACGGGATGTTGGGGATGACCAGCGAACTGCTGGCCAAGCAATATATCCGCCGCGACACCGGCTGGGCATTGCTGTGGGATATTGCCGATGCAGTCCGCCACTGTGAGTTCGACATCACCCTGAAGTTTTTGAGCCACCCCACCATCACCGACCTTGACAGCAACGGCGTAACCGAAACCACACTCCTCTACAAACTGGCCTGCCGCAGCGATGTCTCGCCAGCCAGCATGAAATTGCTGATGCACGAAAACAACCAAAAATTTGCGCTGCGCGGGGTGATGTTCATTGACTACTCAGGCATCAGCGATGCCCCGGAGAGCAACCGCCCGCTCCCCACCGATGCCGACATCTGCTGCCTTGATGACCTTGACCACACCGCAATCGAGGCCAACGGCGAATACTGGAAAATGGATGGCAAATTTCAGAACACCCGTGACTTCCAGAATGCCCCCGACGTTTTCCTGAAACACGCCCGGAAGCTGTGGCTTCAGCATCTGGTGGAGAAGTTTGATTAACTGACCTTACGCAACGCCAAGGTCAGTGGTCAGTAGTCAGTGGTCAGTTGCAAAGAGGGTCAGTGGTCATTAGTCACTCACCTTCCACAGCATTTGGATAGTGAACAGCTCACCTTACGCAGATGAAGACTTGCCGGCTCGGTGGCTTGCTTCGA
>JADZEY010000033.1 GCA_020850315.1 Armatimonadota bacterium
GGGATTTCGGGAGGCGATACTGAAATTTTTCAAGAACATCAAGAACTACAAAGCAGAGTTAGAGAGTCTTCTAACCCTGAATTTCCATATTCCCCGAATTTCGCAAACTCAAAGCACGTGAGTATATCAACCATAAATTTGCTCTGTTTGGTGGAAGCATAGAGTACCGAATCAACGAAAATTCAAATATCTATACCGGCTTCTCCCAGGCATTCCGTCCGGTTGTTTTCAAAGACATTATTCCATCTTCAATGTATGAAAGAGTGGATAAGGATTTGGAGGATGCGCGTGGCTACAATCTTGATATAGGTTATCGGGGGAAATGGGATGCTTTCAGGTGGGATGTCAGCCTTTTTCAGCTTCGATGCGACAACAGGCTTGGAAGCCTATCAACAACCGATTCCAGCGGAACATTCTACGTGTACAGAACCAATATCGGAGATTCGTATGTCAATGGAGCCGAGGCGTTTGTTGAAGCGAACATTGCCGTTACTGACCATATCACAGCCTCGCTGTTCACCTCCACTTCCTTTATGGATGGGCGATACAAGAACGCCGAAGTAAAATCAGGAAACACCAATGTTAACGTAAGCAATAATAAGGTTGAGACAGTTCCAGAAATTATTAGCCGCAATGGTCTGACGCTGAAATTCCATGGGGTGAGCTGCTCAATGCTGTACAGCTATGTGAGCGATTCCTATGCTGATGCGCTGAACACGGTGATTCCATCAGCAACGGGATCGGTTGGGCTTGTGCCAGCCTATGGTGTGCTTGACCTGAACGCAACAATGCAAGTGACAAACGCTTTGAATATCCGAATTAATGCGAACAATGTTACCGACAAACAATACTTCACGAAACGCCCAGCGTTCTATCCTGGCCCAGGTGTGTGGTCGTCGGATGGAAGAAGTTTTTCGGTGACGGTGGGGGTCCGGCTGTAATCACAACGCTCGATTATTTACGGTAGAGTTTTAGCAAAGGATATTTTAAAGCTAAAACTCTACCGTTTTTTGTTTTTTGTCATCTCCCAATATCTTCCAAACCCCACCACTTTTGTCATCAAATCGAAGGTTGCGGCAAGCACCCCCGGCACACCATCACGAATGCCTTGCTTCAAAAATAATCGCTTGAACCAGCGGCGCAGCGGGCGCAGAATCATGTATTTCCAGATAGCCCTTTTGGTAATCGCCACCCCTTGTTTCTGATAGACCTCGGCCTCATATCGGGTGTACCAAACGAATTTATGGAGCCACACCTCGAATGTAGGGTAGGTGAAATGATCGAATGGCTCGTTCAGTAATCCGACCGTTCCATCAATTATCAATGTCTCGTGATAGCCCTTCCCTGGAAATTGCCCCTGCCCTCGCCGAAATAAACGGAGCTGGCGGTCTGGATAATTGCCACCGTGCATCAGCGGGGTTCCAAAATAGAAATTGCGACGTGGGAATCGGAATCCGTTCTGGGTGGGGTTGCCGATAAGTGTCTGCTCAATCTCACGCTTCAGCGGGTCGGGGATAATTTCATCGGCATCTAACAGCAATATCCATTCTTGGCGTGCAAGCAGAAAACTATTGTTCTTGCTGATTTCTGGAATAAGGTTTGGCCCGTGGTGAATTTCTGCCCCGTTCGCTTCGGCTACTGCTGCCGTTGCGTCACTGCTTTCGCAATCCAACACAATCACCTGCGCTGCCCAACCAACCACCGAACGGAGCGTCCGCACAATATTTTCCTGCTCATTGTGGGCAACAATGCAAACCGAAATCGGGAGCAGATGGGCAGCAGTTGATGGTTGAAAATCGGACACAGCTGATAATTGGTGCGTTATGTATCTCTACCTGTTGTTCACGTACATCGTCTCCACAAAATCGGACCAGATAGTCTGCACAATTTCTGGGGAATTGATGTTGTGCGCAACGGAAAGAACTGGCGTAAGGAACCGGTCGCATTTGGCAATTTCCACCTCAATCGCCGCTAATTCTTGTTCCATCTGCTGGCGGCGTTCTGCAATCCATTGCTGATCCGCCAACCCTTCACGGATGGAGTACGGTTCCTGCGATTTCATTGCCCCCACCACACGCCGTTCTGCTTTCAGCGCAGCAAGCAGTTGCCGCTCGTCGGCAGCAAGCATTTCGGCGGAGCTGGCCAGCGGTGCGCACACTCCATTGGTTGCTTCCAGCACGTTAGCTACCGTGCGAAGCATTGCAAGATCGCCGTGGTGGTACCCTTGCTGGATCACGTCCCAGCAGATGGCCGTCACCTCATCGCTTCCCCGCTGCATATCTGGATGCAGCCGTTTTGCAAGCTGGCGATACAGCCGTTGAAGCTCCTGCGCGGCTTCGCGTGGCGGAGTGTCAGCGGCGGTTGCCGCCCGCCGCTTGTGGATTCGGAATCCGCCGTTCGGCAAACCGTTGGTGTCCATCTCATGCCGCATCCGTTTCCGGACGCGCCCAAACTCGTTGTGAACAGCCTTCATCACCAACTCCACCATCCGCGCATCCACCCGCTGGCCACGATCCAGCTTGATGGAAAAAAGCTCCACCATCCGGCGGCGCTCGCTCATCTCCAACGTCCGCTCCTGAATTGCCCGTTCCAAATCCCCAAACAGTTCAGCAAATGTTTGGCGCAGCCGGGGAAGCAGCTCAAAATTCAGTTCCAATCGCTCGGCAAATAATGTGGCAAGTTCGTGGCGGTATGCAGCAATCCGCTGGCGGCGGTTAGCAGTGTCAGGATGAAGTATCAGCGCGTTCACGTGGCCAAGCGTTTTCGGTCGGTAGCTTTGGTTTCTGGGGGGCGAATATAGGAAGTTGAGGGGGGATAGTGAGTGCGGTACACAGGGTAGCTCTAACAATTTTCTTCCCCCATGTTTTTGTGTTTTCGGAAAGGTTGTAATTGCTACCTTTGCGGTGTTCATATAATTACCACCATGCCTACACGAGGAACCACACTTGACACCGGAAACCGTTTTCTGCGCGGAAGCAGCCAGCGGTTCGATGACGGCTGGGAGAGCTTCGGCCAGGAACCGGATCTGGGAACGCAATTCCTTGACGACACTTCCCGCACAGCCTTTGCCACCAACAACAGCCCGGATATTCCATTTACTCACTCCATCAATCCTTACCGTGGTTGCAGCCACGGATGCAGCTACTGCTATGCCCGCCCTACCCACGAATATCTGGGATTCAATGCAGGGTTGGAGTTCGAGACGAAGATTATGGTGAAGCGGGATGTGGCCGCACTGGCGCGGCAGGAGATGATGAAGAAATCATGGAAGCCAACCGCCGTCTCCATGAGCGGTGTCACCGACCCGTATCAGCCTGCCGAGCGGAAGTTCCGACTGACGCGGGGGGTGTTGGCGGTGATGTTGGAGTTCCGCAACCCAGTAGTGATTATCACCAAAAATGCCGCTGTTGTTCGGGATATTGATCTGTTAGCCGAGCTTGCCAAGCATCTGTGTGCTGCGGTGTTGCTGTCCATCACCACGCTGGATCGGGACCTTGCTCGCCGGCTTGAGCCGCAAACCTCGACACCGGAACTACGGCTGCAAGCAATCCGCAAACTAACTGATGCTGGAGTGCCAACCGGGGTGATGATTGCACCCGTGATTCCTGGCCTGAACGATGAAGAAATTCCTGCAATCCTGAAAGCAGCTGCCGATGCCGGAGCCACTGTTGCCGGACGAACACTGCTGCGGCTTCCCCTTGCCGTTGCCCCAATTTTTCTGGATTGGTTAGAACGTGAAGAACCAGACCGCGCACTGAAAGTGCGGCACGCACTGGAGGAGATGCGCGATGGGAAACTGAACCTGACGGAGTTCGGTGCACGGATGCGGGGAACCGGAGCGCGAGCCGAGGTGATAGCTCAACTTTTCAGAACGCATGCGGCCCGCTACCGGCTGAACCAACGGAACTTCCCGCTCACCACCGCCAACTTCCGCCGCCCAGCAGCGGGGGGGCAGATGGAGTTGTTTGGGGGATAGGAGGAGTTTGGGGATCGGCCTCTCTATGTTCCGTTGTTGTGGCACTTCAATTAGGCTTCCCCCACTTCCACCGGAACCGGAGGAACCACTACCACGCTTCTCCCGAACACCTCCTCCATCAACCCCTTTTTCCGCTCAACGCTCCAGACCTCGAACGTTGGATCGGCCAAGTTGGAGCAGGTGAGCCGGAGGGTGATTGCTTGGGGCGTAACCGTGGCTTCTACCGATTCCACAAGCTGTTTGTGGGTGCGATCCAAGCCATCGGCAACGCGAAGGATCCCCGAAAGAACCCGAACGATGTGCTGGTCGGTGCGGTCCAGTGCGGCAAACTCAGGGTGGCGGCTTTTGGGGTGCGATTTCCGGTGGTAGCGTGCAACGTTGGCGATAATCGCAATCTCGGCATTGGTGAACCCGAACGCCTCGCTGTTGCGAATCAAATAGCCGCTGTGCTTGTGGTGGTCGGCGTGCGAAATGTAGTAGCCGATATCATGCAGCATTGCGGCTGCCTGCAGCTGTTCGCGTGCGGCGGAACCCAAGTTGTGCACCGGGCGCAAGGCATCGTAGATCTGCAGCGATAGCTTGGCAACGTGCAATCCGTGCGATTCGTCGAAGCGGTACATCCTGCCGATTTTCATCACCGTCTGGTAGCGCAAGTCCGAAAGGTGCGCCATCCCTTCCTGCTCCTCCTCTTCTTGCAGCTTATGGATAGTATCCAGCACCACCCCCTCGCGCAAGGCGTAGCTGCTGATGGTCAGTTCCTGGAATCCACACTCATCCAAAATTGTTTGGAAGGCAACACACCCGGCGGCAAGAATGTCGGCGCGGCGCGGGTCCACCCCGGGGAGTTGGGCACGCTCGCGGAAACTGTTCGCCCGCAACACCCGCTCGGTCACATCTTTCACCTCCTGGCGGGAAATCCGCACACCGTTTAGCACCTCGGGCGCGGCCCCGTCGCGTGCGGCAAGGATCATTGCGGTGATGGTTTGCGCGGTTCCGCTGGTGGCAATCGAAAGGGCGTACTTGCTGGAGCGGATTGCTTGGGCAGCGTGGTAGATTTCGCCACGGATATGCAGCCGCAACGCATCGGCTTGGCCGGGGGTGATCCGTTCGTCCGGGAAAAATCGCTGGGTCATGCGGATTGCTCCAATCTTGAAGCTGTTGGCATAGGATACCCGCCCCCGTTCGCCAATCAGAAACTCGGTGCTTCCGCCACCAATATCGAACAGCGCAATGCGGCGGTTATATACCGGCAACGCCTGCATCACCCCCAGATAAATCAGCCGCGCCTCCTCGAACCCGGAAACCACCTCAATCTCAATACCCGTTGCCTGCTGCACTTGCTCGATAAAATCCTCACCGTTCGATGCCTCGCGCACGGCGCTGGTTGCCACCGCACGAATTGCCGAGCCGTGGCGGTCGGCGATTTCGCGGAACAGCCGCATTGCTTGGATACCCCGCTGCATGGCCGGTGCGGTAAGATGTTTGATTTGCGACGGACTTTCCCCAAGCCGAACAACCACTTTTTCCTTGGCGATGACGGAGAACTTCCGGCCACGGATCAAGCGAACCACAATCAAGTGGAAGCTGTTGGTGCCAACGTCAATCGCTGCAAGGGTTTCTGGTAGCATGGCTGCGAACTATTTGGATTGGGGGGCAGTGAGATTCCTTCGCCTACTGGCTTATTCCTCCATCCGTCGTACGATTTCCACAATCATATCGAACCGTTTTCCGGGGGGCATGATGTAGATGCCGGCAATCCGCTGGCGAACATCGGCGATGCTTTGCAGAAACTCCACGGTGATCGCCACCCCTTCCTCCAACGGCTGCGCCGCCCCCCGCATCCGCTGCTGAATGGCTTCCGGGATGAACATCCCGGGAAGTTCGTGATGCAGAAATTCGGCATGAAGCGCGCTCCGTAGCGGCATCACCCCAACCATGATGGGAATGTTCAGATGCTCGGTTCGGGAAAGAAGCTGGCGGACGGTGCTGGCCTCGAATATCGGCTGGGTGAAAGCAACGTGCGCCCCTTCGGCAACCTTCCGCTCCAGCCGCGCAATCTCCCGCTCAAGATCGAACGCCATTGGGTTCACCGCGCAGGCCACCATGAAGTTTGTCCCGCCGTTCCCCACCGGGTTTCCCATCAAGTCTTCCCCGTTGTTCATCCGGCTAAGCGTGCGGATTAAGCCAACGGAGTCAACGTCATAGACTGAGGTGGCGTAGGGGTAATCGCCAATGTGTGTTGGATCTCCGGTGACGGCCAGGATGTTCCGCAAGCCAAGCGCGTGTGCCCCCAGCAGCTCCGACTGCAACCCGACCATGTTCCGGTCGCGGCAGGAAAGGTGGGTGATACACTCCATCCCGGTTCGCTGGGTGATAAGGTGGCTGATGGTGATGGGGCTCATCCGCAGCCGCGCCCGCGCCCCGTCGCTGATGTTCACCGCATCAATCCCATGCTGGTGCAAGTAGGCGGCGGATTCAAACAGGTGATCCATCTCCACGCCACGCGGCACGTCAAGCTCCACCGAAACCAGGAACTTCCGGCCAAGCGATTGCTGGAAACGGCTTCCTTGCTGCGTTGTGGTGTCGGCCTGTTCGGCTGGCTCTTTCCGCTTCTTTGTTTTCACCTCTGGCCTTCCCACCTCCATTCCATCAATCGCCTGGCGGATGGCGCGGATATGTTCCGGCAGCGTGCCGCCGTCGGCACCAACCACCGTTACGCCGTTTGCCACCAACGCTTTTACGGAGTTGGCGACGTACTCCACGGTGGCGTTGTACACCGGCTTGCCATCCACCAGCGTTGGAATTCCAATATCTGGCTGTGCCGAAAGGTGCAACCCCTGATGAAGCTGGTCGGCTCCGGCAAGCGAGCGGACAATGGTGAGCATCCGGTTGGGCCCAACGGTTCCGTTGGACCCGATTGCAGCAACGCCATGCCGTGCGATTCGGGCAGCAATCTGGCGGGGAAACTCGGTGGCCAGCACAGCGGCATCTTCCGGGAAAGTTTTGTGGGCGATGATGGGAATATCTGGGGAGATATGCCGTGCGGCTTCAAGGACGATCTCTAATTCCTCGATTTCAATAAAGGATTTCAGCAGAAGCAGGTCGCAGCCGCCATCCAGCAGTGCGTGAAGCTGCGCCATTGCTCCCTCGCGGACATCCTCGTGATGGAGTTTCCCAATCGGGGTTAGGAATTTCCCCACTGGGCCAACCACTCCGGCAACATAGGCGCGCCCAACGGCAGCCTGCCGCGCCTGCCAAACCCCTTTGCGGTTAATCTCATAGACCTTATCGTGCAGGCCGTGAGCCGCCAGCGTCAGGGCGTTGGCCCCGGCGGTGTTGCTTTGGATAATCTCGGCCCCAGCCTCCAGAAATTCGCGATGGAGCTTCTCGATCAGGAAGGGGTTTTTCAGGTTGTAGAGTTCCACCGGATGCTCGTGGTGGCCACGTGCGCGAAGCGTGGATTCGATGGAGCCATCCATCAGGATGGGACCATCGGCAAGCCGTTGTTGAAATGAGCGGTTCAGATGGAGATTGGCAGCGTGAATGGAAGAACGATTGTGGCGAAAAATAGGGAGGCAAGGGGTGAAAACAATGCTGGCACAAGTTCCGCACTTGTGCCAGCTTGCTACGCGTTGTTGGGGTTGGTTAAAGGCTTTTCATGTGTTCATAAATTTTCATTCGGGCCTCGGTGTTCAGCGTGTCGAACCGTGGCATTCCGCCGGGGCCTTGGGTCATGGTGGTGTCAAGTTTCCCGAATGTACCGGCTGAGGTATGCGCCCAGCCTTTCATCTGGGTGACATCGGGGGTGACGGATATGCCATCCAGCCCGTGGCAGTTGGCGCAGTTGCGTTCGTACAATGCTTTGCCGGTTTGTTCCAGCGGTGCGTCCCCACCCGTTTTGGTGACAACGGCTTCTGGGCTGGGATTCAGCGCGTCGCAGCCGAACACAAGCAGGGTCAAGAAGAGCGGAGCTATGTTTTTCATGGTTGTCAAGAATCGGGAATCCGTTATCGAACATCAGGTGATTGAGAGCAATGACCAAAAGCCGTCCTCTCCTTCTTTTAATTGCTGGCTAAGGACTAATGACTAACTCACCTTACGCAAAGTCATTGACAGCGTGTCCAATATCCACCGAAGAACCCGCGAGATTGCTTCGTCGAAGCCTCCTCGCAATGACGGAGGGGTGGCCTTTGCGTAAGGTGAGTGACTAATGACCAAGGACTAACACCCAACAACTTTCTTTGCCACTGCCCCAACCTCAGCTTACTTTCACTTTGTACTTCACCACGCCGTTCTGCCCGTCGCTGATGCTGTCGTCGGGGTCCGGCTGGGTGTTGCCGGCAGCATCGGTGGCGCGGATAGCAATAACGTGATCCCCCGCCGGAGCATCCCACTGGAACGTCCAAGGAGTCCAAACCCCCTGGTAGGGATAGGCCGTCCCTTTCGATAGCTGCTGGATGGATGGGGGCAGACTTTCTTGATCTTGGATTTCCGCAAGCGGTATCAGCCTGGCCGGGGCGAATGCGCCGCCATCAATGCTGATCTCAACTTTATCAATGGCCGCGTGGCCGCTGATTGCAACGCCGCGAATGACCGTTGCCCCACCAGGAATTGAGGCTCCTTCGCGGACAGAAGTTCCGCGGCTGCTGGCCTGCATCACCCGCTCGGTGTAGCCTTCGGATTGATACGTCCCCGTATCGGTGTTGACGGTGGTGGCCGCCGCCCGAACCAGCCATTTCACATTGCTGAAGCCGTACATCTCATGCACAATCAACCGCACCGGGAAACCATGCTCACGGGTGAGAGGTTCGCCGTTCATGGCATAGGCCAATATCGGTGGGAACAACCCTTGCGACTCACCATTGATGATGCGATCAACCGTTAGGTTGTTGATAAACCCAAACGGGCGCGACCCATTGGCAGGCTTGTCGGCTCCGTACAGCAGGATGCGGCGGTTGGTGTTGTAATCAATGCCAGCTTTATCCAGAAAATGCTTCAGCGGAATCCCAGTCCAGTAGGCGTTGCCGGTGTAGCCGGTTGCCGACACCCGCAAGGGGCTTTCCAGAATGCACTGCATGGTCTTCAGGAAGGTGATCTCGGCTCCATCTGCCTTTGCCTGCATCAGGTCGGCAAAGGTGATCGTGAGGTTGGCCGAGAAATTAGCCCCCAACTGCCGACCAATTTCCAGCTTCCACTCCTCCTGCTTGATGTCTGGCATTACCCACGTTGGGATGCTCCCCTCGCCGCCATGCTGCACAAACAGCTCCGATTGCGGGGTCAGAAATGGAACTAATTCTGGCTCTATCAATGGGGTCACGGTGTGCTGTTCGCAACCGTCAAGCATGGGGATCAGCACAACGCCAGCAATTCCAATCCCACCAAGTTTTAGAAAGGCTCTGCGGTCAAGCATTGGTGTGTAGGTCAGTGGTCAATAGTCAGTGGTCAGTTGCGAAGAGAGAGAGAGATAGGCATTTGCCACTCATCATTTGTCATTGCCGATAATTTTTCCGCTCCATGCAATGCCGATCATCAGATCAAGGCTGTTGCTGGCTTTTTTCCCCATTGGTGTCACCATCAGGTCGGCACCAAGCTCAAAACCTTGCGGCAGCTTCACGATTGCGCCGCCGCCAACTTTCAGGTATTGCTGGGTTTCCGGTGGATGTTGGATATCAAAGTCGTTGGTCCCGATGCGGGTCGAACTCAGAAATCGCGCCACCCCGTGGAGCAACACAAGGTCGGCGATGGTGTAGCCAGCTTCGGCATCCACAAACACTTCATCGGCATAGTTGGGGTCCTGGTAGGTAGCGGTTTCGGTGCTGCCAACAAAAATTGACGGGCGCAACCGATACCCAGCCGAAGCTGTGGCATACGCCGGAAGCGGCCAGAAGGAGTAGCCGTAGTTGGCAGCAACCTCAAGGTTCACATTCCCCGACCCAAGCGGCGGCGTAAGGTCGCGGGTGTAGCCGGTGGGGATTGCCACCCCCAACGTGGCCGATAGCACGTGGGCATCAGCCTGCCACAGGCGATACTTGGCCGCAAGGCCAATGTCAGCAATCCCCTGCGTCTCGGTCCGCTCCACCGGGGTGGTGATGATTGAGCGTTTCATGGCCAGGTTGCCAATCAACGTTAGGTCATCCAGCAAACCATACTCGGCATACAGGAACAAACTGCGGTCGGCAAGGGGGTAGTCGCGGACGGTGTAGGGGGCGTTATCGGTCGGGAACTTTAGCTCACCATCGAACCGGTACACCTCGTTCGCCGACGACGTGCCGTAGGTGATCTTTCCATAAATCTTCCCCATCTCCTGCGTCCAGCCGCCAGCCCACGACAAGGTTGGGAGCATGATAACGGAGCAGAACAGGAGAATCGGGAATCGGCAATGCAGTAGCAGCAAGGGAATGTGTGATCTCATGCGAAGCTGGGCTGGATTGGTGCGTTGCGGAAAAGACGGATATGCCGTTGGCCAAAGATAAGAACACAAATCGCCGAAAGGGTTACGATATCCGTGGTGGCGAAGTGTAAAATGGAGCCAAATCCCAGCCCTGCATTTTTTTTTTTGCCATTGCAGCATGGACGAAAGAATCCGCGTCAATTGAAAAAAGTGATGGATTTGGAATAATTTCAGCGATTTTCTCTGCCATCCACATTCTTCTCTCCCTTGCACCAGCAAGCCCGCCAGCTCAGTTGGCGATTTTTTTTTGCCACTCCACTCCCCTTTTAAGAACCCTTTAAGCCGGAATCATAGGTTGGTTAGTGTTGATTGAACAACGGCCAAGCCGCCAGCAAATCAACAGAACAGCAACCTGATTCTCTTGCAACAACTGACCAAGACCGATACACAAACAACAATCAATCCAACAGGAAACACGACCATGACAACGACACGCAACTTCCGCACACTGTTCGCAGCAACGCTTGCACTGGCACTGGGACTTATCGCACACACCACCGCGCTTGCCGCCAGCGACTACTTACTGGAGATTGATGGACCAAAAGGGAAACAGGTAGTTCCGTTTAACGACAACAACGCCGAGATCACCCTGCAAGATTTGCCGGTTGGCAACTACAAGTTCACCGTCAAGCAGCGCAGCGGCGCGGCACTGGAAGGAACTGGCCAACTGACGCTAAATGTGCAACCCGCCGACGTGGATAGCGACGGCCCCGCCGAAACCCGCAAAACCTTTGTGCTGCCGCACGTTCTGGAACGCTCGGGGGCTACTTCCCACGAAGTCAAAAACCCGCGTGATGCTGCCAGCGGCTTGCCCACCGGCAAACGCCAACACAAGCCACTCATCTTCACCAAGCGGATGGATAAATCATCCCCGGTTATCTATCAGCTGAGCCAAGCAGCAAGCTCAGTAACAATCAAAGCCAGCTACGACTTGGCAACCAACAAAAAAATCTAACGGAAGCAAGGCTTCGCGGTAGATAGCATCAAAACGCACGATAAGCAGACGACGCGCAACGATGACACATGATGAGAATAGATGAACAGGCCGCCCGCAGGAATTAACACAGAGAGAAAGCAAGACCTGCGGGCGGAGGAACACCAGACAGAGCAGAGAGGAAGAAAGGAGAGCGAGTGAGAGAGCAGAGAGAGAACCGAGGACACCACAACATCACGATGAACAGACCGCCCGCAGAAGAGGCGATGAGAGAGAAATCATCTGCGGGCGGAGGAACACCAGACAGAGGAGCGGAGAGGGAGAAAGGAGAGCGAGAGAGAGCAGAGAGAGAACCGAGGACACCACAACATCACGATGAACAGGCCGCCCACACCAGTTGACCGCAAGGGAAACGGGCGGAAGGAACGATGAACAGCACGGCAGCACAAGGCCACGGGTACAGTGCAAAGGCCACCACGCAGACGCTGCCACCGATACGATGACAAACCACAGAAGCGTCAGCCCCGCAACAAAGGGTGCTGACGCTTCTGTGGTTTTACTCACCTCTTACTTCCACCGGAAATGCACGAACACCCGGCCAAAATTCTTGCTGTCCTTCTCAATCCGGTGGTAGAGTGCTTTAATCTCCTTCTGTTCAAGAAACCGGAGGACGTGTTTTTTCAGCTGGCCGGATCCCTTCCCTGGGATAATCTCCACCAGCGGTGCTTTCTTCTCAACTGCCTCGCGAATGATATCATGCAAGGCGCGGTCAATATCGCGCCCCTTGTTGAAGATGTCGTGAAGATCAAGTTTCAATTTCATTGCGTATCGGGGGGAAAGGGACGTGGCTTCGCTGTTGGTGGCCTTAGTCCTGCGCCACTTTGCTCATCTCCAACATTCTATCCAACGCCAGCTGGGCCTTGCTCCGGATATCTTCCGGGATCAACACTTCCGGCGAACGGTTCACCATGCAAAGGTAGATTTTCTCCATGGTGTTCAGCTTCATGTACGGGCAGTGATTGCAGTTGCAGTTCTCGCTTTCCGGCGGCGCAGGAATGAACCGTTTGCCTGGTGAGAGCTTCTCCATCTGGTGGATAATCCCCGACTCGGTGGCAACGATAAACTCATCGGCAATAGCATCGTGCGTAAACTTCAGCAAGGCACTGGTGGAGCCGATAAAATCGGCGTGGGCCAGCAAGGTTTCCTCGCATTCTGGATGGGCAATCAGCAGTGCTTTGCTGTGGCGCGTCTTCAGTTCCAGAATTTTCCGCTCGCTAAAGGTTTCGTGGACAATGCAGGCACCTTGCCACAGCAGCATATCGCGCCCGGTTTTCCGCATCAGGTAGCGGCCCAGATTGCGGTCGGGAGCAAAGATGATTTTTTGGCCGCGTGGAATTTTGTTGATGATCGCCTCGGCACTGCTGCTGGTGCAGATGATGTCGCTCAAGGCTTTCACCTCTGCCGAACAGTTGATGTAGGTAACGGCAATGTGGTCGGGATGGGCTTCGCGGAACTTGCGGAACTCGGCAGGGGGACAACCCGCAGCAAGCGAGCAGCCAGCGGCCATATCGGGAACCAGCACTTGCTTTGTTGGATTCAGAATCTTTGCTGTCTCGGCCATAAAATGGACCCCAGCAAAAATGATAACATCGGCATTCGTGGTCTGCGATTTCCGCGAAAGCTCCAGCGAATCCCCGATGTAGTCGGCAATGTCCTGAATCTCCGATTCCTGGTAGTAGTGCGCCAAAATAACGGCGTTCATCTCCTGTTTCAGCCGTCGGATTTCTGCTTCAAGATCCAGCCGCAGGTCAAGCTGGTCGATGGTGATCGTCCCACGTTCTTCGGTTGCGCGGGCGATAGGGGTGGTTAGTGGCTGAGTCTGGGTCATCGTGTCACCTTCAAAATCAGTGAGCGTCCCGTGGGGCTGTGTCCACCACAGCCATTCCGTTCGGGACGCTCCTAAACTATTCCTTTCCTTGGTTCCCGCCAGCATCGAAGTTTCTGCAATCGGTGACGGGGGGGGGGGGACTGTTACGCAGCTCCCTTTCCGCAGACTAACGACCTGTGGGCTATCGCTTTCAAAAAATCCCGCTGCTCCTCACCCCTCCGTATTCCGCACAAACCCAGCCCCGGCAAGGATCAGCCCGCAACCAACCACTGCATTCCATGCAAGATGTTCCCCCAAAAACATCACCCCGATCAGCGCGCCAAATGGAGGGAGCAGAAATGTGACCAGCGATAGAAACGTAGCACTGGAAACCTCCAGCAAGCGGTAATACACCACATACGCAAACCCCGTTGCCACGACACCCAACCAAACCGCAGCCCCAAACGCAGACAGCTCAGGAACACGAAGCTGGCTCCACTCGAACACCAAAACGAACGGCAGCAACAGCAACGTGGCGGCGATAAGCTGCGCCGTTGGCCCCACAAATTGTGGATAGCCACGCAAGGTTTTCCGGCCATAGACCCCAGCAACGGAGTAGCTGACGGCCATTACCGCAAAAGCAATCAACCCCCAAAGGATATTACCACCATCGTGCGGATGATCCGATTGGCTAAACAGCACCGGAAGAAACAGCACGCCAATCCCCACAAACCCCACCACGATGCCGATCAGCGTCCGCCCGCTCAGGCGTTCCCCTTCAATTGCGAAGTGTGCAATCACCGCCGTACCCACCGGGGTGAAGCCACTGACAATGGCGGCAATCGCGCTGCTGGCCAGCGTCTCGCCAATCATCAACAAGGCAAAGGGGAGGGCGTTGGCGAACAGACCCATCACAGCAAACTTCTTCCAGAACTCCAGCGTGGTTGGAAGCGTGTTCCCTCGCCAGCGCATCAGCCCGTAGGTCAGCAGCGATGCAATGGCCAAGCGCGCCGCTGCCAACGAAAGCGGGGGAATATCCTGAAGCCCAATTTTAATCGCCAAAAACGACGGCGACCACAAGGCGGCAAGCAGCAGAAGGAGAAACCAGTGGGACATAGAAGGGCAATATAGATCAGAATCACGGATGGGAGGAGGGGGGATAAATCATAGCGAATCGCAAATATCGAGTGGCGAATCAAGAAGAGAGAACCATTACTCACTCACCTTACGCAAAGCCAAGGTCAGTTGTCAGTAGTCAGTGGTCAGTTGCAAAGAGGGTCAGTGGTCATTAGTCACTCACCTTCCACAGCATTTGGATAGTGAACAGCTCACCTTACGCAGATGAAGACTTGCCGGCTCGGTGGCTTGCTTCGA
>JADZEY010000034.1 GCA_020850315.1 Armatimonadota bacterium
CTGACTACTGACTACTGACTACTGACTACTGACTAACCACTCTTACCAACCTATCATGTCCCCTCGCTATCAATCTCTAAAAGGCTTCCGCGATATGTTGCCGGAAGAATCGCTCCGCTGGCAATGGCTAGAGGGGAAGGTTCGCGAACTGATGCGCCGCTACGGCTACGGCCAGCTTCGGCTTCCGTTGGTGGAATCCACCGAGCTGTTCGCCCGTGGCGTTGGCGAAGGCACCGACGTTGTCAGCAAGGAGATGTATTCCTTCCTTGATAAAGGGGACCCGCCGGAATCTATCACCCTTCGCCCAGAGCTTACCGCCGGGGCCGCACGCGCTTGGGTCCAGCATGAAATTGGGAAGAATCAAGGGCTGACGAAGTGGTACTACGTTGGCCCAGCATTCCGCTACGAGCAGCCACAATCGGGGCGGTATCGGCAGTTCACCACGTTCGGTGTGGAGCTGATTGGATCGCCATTGCCCGAAGCTGATGCCGAGGTGATCCTTGCTGGTGTTGACCTGATTGAATCGCTTGGAATCCGCAACTATCGGCTGCGGCTGAACACGCTGGGAATGCCGGAAGAACGCACAGCCTACCGCGCCGCACTGCTGGAATTTTTGAACACACGCCGCAACCAACTTAGCCAAGAAAGCCTGCGCCGGATGGAAAGTAATCCGTTGCGGGTGCTGGATTCCAAAAAGGAAGAAGACGTTGCGGCCACCGCCGACGCGCCAAAAATTTTGGACTTCCTTGCCCACGAATCGCTGGCGCATTTCAACCGTGTGCAGGGGTTGCTTGATGGGGCCGGAGTTCCGTACGTTGTGGACCACAAACTGGTGCGCGGGCTGGACTACTACACCCGCACAGCGTTCGAGTTCCAGGGGCTGGATCTTGGAGCGCAGGACGCACTTGGCGGCGGCGGCAGATACGATGGATTGATTGAGCAAATTGGCGGCCCAGCAACGCCTGCCGTTGGGTTTGGGTTTGGGATGGATCGGTTGATGATTGCCGCCCAAGCCGCCGGGGCAATCCCCGACCAACAGGCCGATCTGCAGGTGTTTGTTGTTGGGTTGGGGGATGCCGCGCGCGATTGGGCGATGCAAACCACGCGGGCATTTCGCCAAGCTGGGATTGCTGCCGATTGCGACCTGCTGGGGCGTTCGATGAAAGCCCAAATGCGCGAGGCCAACCGCCGTAACGCCCGCTACGTTGTGATTGCCGGCGACAACGAACTTGCCGCCGGAAAAGCACAAGTGAAAGATATGCAAGGCCACGACCAGCAAGAAGTGGAGCTAACCGAATTGCTGAATGTGGTGGCCGCCCGGAAACAGTAAACTGACAACTAACACTCCCTTTTGTCCTCACTGAAATCCATCAGGCTTCCGGCAAGCGCCAACCTTAAGCTGTTGCTTGTGGTGTTGGCGTTTGCCATTGTTGCCGGAACCTTGTGGTTCACCCAGCAACTGGTGAACGACCTTCGGCAGGCCGAACGGAAGACGATTGAGCTGTACGGGAAAACCCTGCAAGAGCTTATCAACGACGAGAACGCCGACCCAAGCTCCACCCCAGCACTGAACCTTGCCGTTGATTTAGTCACCACCATCGAGTTCCCGATGATGCTGACCGATGCCGAGAAAAAGCCATCCATCCAAACGCTCCCCGACGGAAGAAGTGAGGTTGTTGGGAAGTACCTTGACTACGACACCACCGCCACCCCAGAACAACAGCTAAAGCAGGCAGAAGAGTTAGTGAAAGAGATGGAGGAGACCTACGACCCGATCATCGTTTACACCTTCATCCCGCGCGACACGGTGATTCGGGTTCCCGCCCCCCCATCGCTTGCCACCGACACCACCAGCGATTCGATGCCGGCCCCACCAGCGGCTCCGTTCATCACCAAAACCATCCAGCTGCGCGACTCGATTATCAGCAACTACATCTTCTACGATGACTCCAAGGCGTTGCAGCAGCTAAGTATGCTCCCTTATGTGGAGCTTACCATTGTGGCAATGTTCATTCTGGTTGGTTACATCGGGTTCAGCCACGTGAAGCGGAATGAGCAATCGAACATCTGGGTGGGAATGGCAAAGGAAACTGCCCACCAGCTTGGCACACCACTCAGCTCGCTGATGGGATGGACCGAGCTGCTACGCTACATGCCCGACGATCCGCAGCAAGTGCTGGAAGCCGCCGGTGAAATGGAACGGGACATCGAGCGATTGAACCGCGTGGCGCATCGCTTCAGCAAAATTGGCTCGGCTGCCGAACTAAAGCCGGTGAAACTGAACGAGGTGTTGGCGAACATCATGGCGTACTTCGAGCGGCGGCTGCCGAACATCGGACGCAAAGTCACCATCAGCCTTGATGCCCCGGAACCGGTGTATGCTGCAATCAATGTGGAGTTGTTCGAGTGGGTGCTGGAGAACCTTGTCCGCAACGCCGCCGACGCGATTGACCGCCCCGAAGGGACCATCCATTTCCATCTGCGCCGCGTTCGGGACCTTGCGGTGATAGATGTCCAGGACAACGGGCGCGGCATTGATCCCAAAATCCGCAAGGATATTTTCCGTCCCGGGTTTTCAACAAAGCAACGTGGCTGGGGGCTGGGGCTGTCGCTTGCACGGCGGATTGTGGAGGAGTATCACAAGGGGAAAATCGCCATCAAAGATTCCTCCCCTGCCGGAACAACCTTCCGCATCCGGCTGAAGGCAACCGAAGGATGAGTTATCTTGCAGCACGCAACTGCTTTGAATGGAGCCAACAGAAAGCATATCACAGTTATCTAATCAACATAAGCCCGCAACAACCATGACCACCGAATCAGCCATCACCTACAAGACCGCCGGGGTTGATATTGAGGCTGGAGAAGAAACCGTCAACCGGATCAAGCCGATGGTTCGCTCCACATTTAACAGCCGTGTGCTTGCCGACATTGGCGGATTTGGAGGGCTGTACGATGTCAGTTTCCTGAAGGAATACGACCAACCAGTGCTGGTCTCCTCGGTGGATGGAGTTGGAACCAAACTGAAGGTTGCCTTCATGGCCCAACGCTACGACACCGTTGGCCAGGACCTTGTGAACCACTGCGTGAACGACATCGCCGTCTGCGGCGCGGTTCCCCTCTTCTTCATGGATTACTTCGCCACCGGGCGGCTGAACCCGGCGGTTGCTGCCGATGTGATCGGCGGCTTTGCGGTTGCTTGCCGCCAAAACAACGCGGCACTGATCGGCGGGGAAACTGCCGAGATGCCCTCGATGTACCACGATGGCGAGTTCGATTTGGCGGGAACGATTGTTGGCGTTGTTGAGCGTTCCAAGATGATCGTTGGCGAGCATTCGGCGGCGGGGGATGTGTTGATTGGCTTGCCCAGCACCGGCCTTCACACCAACGGATACTCCCTTGCGCGGGCCGTACTCTTCCCCCGATTCACCCTTGATGATCGCGTGCAGGATAGCGACCAAACAATCGGCGAAGCATTGCTTGCAGTCCACCGCTCCTACCTGAATGCCATTCAGGGGACGTGTGATATTGATGGAGTTCACGCCTACTCGCACATCACCGGCGGCGGGCTTGTTGGGAACACGTCGCGGGTGGTCCGGCAACCGCTGCAGCTATCGGTTGATTGGAATGCGTGGGAACGCCCAGCAATTTTTAGGATGATTCAGCGCGAGGGGAACGTGCCGGAGGAGGACATCCAACAAGCAATGAACTTGGGAATTGGGCTGGTGATGGTGGTTGCGCCAACCGCCGCCGATGCAGTGATCTTGCGACTGAAAGAAATGGGGGAACAGCCGGTGGTGATCGGAGAAGTCACGCAAGGATAATCCCTTACTCACTCTTCCGCTATGCGATTTCTTCTTGCATTGCTCTTCTGGTCTGTCCCGTTCGGCTGTCAGTATCTGTACTGTCAGGATAGCATTCTCCGTTGTGCCGTCATCGGCGATTACGGCAAAGCTGGAGCCAACGAAGCCGCCGTTGCAGCGTTGGTGAAAAGCTGGAACCCTGACCTTATCCTCACGGTTGGCGATAACAACTACCCTCGCGGATCGGACACAACGATTGATCGGAATATCGGGCAGTACTACCACGAATTTATAGCCCCCTATCGTGGTGCATTTGGCGCAGGGGGAACGGTCAACCGGTTCTATCCATCGCTTGGCAACCACGATTGGTACACACCCGGGGCAAAGCCCTACTTGGAATACTTCACACTTCCCGGGAACGAACGCTACTACGAAGTTGCACAAGGCTCCGTGCGATTCTTTGCCCTGGATAGCGACAAGCACGAACCTGATGGAACAAGCGACACATCTATCCAAGCCCGTTGGTTAAAGGAGCGATTGCAAGCCGCAACCGAGCCGTGGAAGATCGTCTATTTCCACCATCCGCCATATCTGTCAGGGGCACACCATCGCCCCGACACAGCGATGCGGTGGCCATTTGCGGAATGGGGAGCAACGGCAGTGCTGGCCGGGCACGAGCACATCTACGAGCGATTAAGCGTGGATGGGATTCCGTACTTCGTTAATGGGTTGGGTGGCAGCAATATCTATCCAGAGGGGGTGGCGATTCCGCAAAGCCAATTCCGCTACAACGCGACGCACGGGGCAATGCTGGTGGAAGCCAGTGCGACGGAAATATGGTTTCGGTTTATCAACGTTCAGGGCGACACGGTTGATACCGAGAGGGTATTCAGGAAAGACAGCACCCGTGAAAAAAAACGATAGAAGGGATAACCCTTGGTTGCGTAGCCACTTGGCTTACCAGCAACGTGGCAAACGATAGCGATAGTATCTCCGGAACTTTCCGCAAATACTTCGGCGTTTCTCAACGATGAACGATTTTGCAGCCCCCCCAGATTTAGCCAACTGCACACGTGACACATCGGGAACACAGATGACCAAACGCACGGCACTTCTTGTGGGCGCAAGTGGGCTTGTGGGGGGGCATTGCCTTCAGCAACTTCTTGCCGATGACCGATACGAGCGGGTCATCGTTCTTGTTCGTCGGCAGATGTCGGCATCGGCATTTCACCCCAAATTGGTGCAGCGCGTCATCAACTTCGATCTTATCCCCCGCCTTCCCGATTTCCCCGCCGCCGATGATGTCTTTTGTTCGCTGGGAACCACCATCAACAAAGCCCGAACCCGTGAAGAGTTCTACAAGGTAGATTTCACCTACGTTCACGAGTTTGCAAAACGCGCTGCCGAACGCGGAGCCAAGCAGTTTTTACTGGTGAGTTCACTTGGGGCCAGCGCACGCTCGCGGGTGTTCTACAGCAGGGTGAAAGGTGAGCTTGAGCAGGCACTTCGCTCTCTCCCCTTCCAAGGGCTTCAGGTGTTTCGCCCTGCGTTGTTGGTGGGGGAACGAACCGAGGAGCGGTTTGGCGAGCGGATGGGGTCAATCCTTTTCCGCGCCCTTTCGCCAGTGATGTTGGGAAGGCTACGCCGCTACCGTCCCATTCCCGCCCAAACGGTAGCGCAGGCAATGATTCGGATTGCCCACCAGGAACTCCATGGAGTGAATGTTTTTGAGTCCAACCGAATCGCCTTGATCGGCATAGAGCATCAAGCCAAGTCCATGCTGGGGCGATAGTGTTCGGGGTGATGTTGGGGAACAGAAGCAATCATGCCCGACGTGTACTTTCTACACGGACCGCTCGGTGCTCAGTTCCGTCGGGCATGATAAAAACGATCTCACTGTTCATTTGCGTATCGCCAACCATTTGGGTGATGATGCGGAACTTCATTTTCTGCTTTCCATCATCCTCAACTCCATGAAATGTCCACGTCCGTTTTGCCGGATCGTAATCTCCTTCGGCAGTGACGGCGTAGGTTCCCAACTCATCAATCGCGAACAGGAAATACTTGCTGCGGCGATTATCGTAGCCGGTGAACATCTTGGTTTTGGCGGTTATCCCCATTGCCGTGATTACTCCATTTCCCTCAACGTACCGCCCACCTAAGATCATTGCGTTCTCGGCTGTGCCGATTCCTTCCAGTGCTGGCATTCCGGGCATCATCGTCACTATCACTTTTTGATCCCAAGCACCAAGCATCTGCTTCAACGGCTCGTGGCCGGGGCCTGGCATGGCGGCCATCATCATCTCGTCAACCATTGCTCCATCCCCCTCTTGGGCAAGCAACGCGACACCTGTGAACAACATGAACAAAACGGCAAGTAGCGATAAGCGGATCATCTTGGTAACGTTGGTTATGTGAACGTTGGTTGTTGGGGCGTGATAGTGGAGTGTGTGAGTGTTGTTAGTTGCTGTTGAATCGTCCGAATCGAACCGAGTAAATCGGTGGGAAGTAATTGCCGACGCAGCCCCAAGATTCGCCGCGATCATCCGACACGAACAGGTTGCCCGTTGTGGTGCCGAACACCAGCGTATCGCCGGAAATATCCAGCGCGTGGCGGAAGACAACATCGTAGCAATGTTGCTGCGGAAGGCCGTTGCGCAGCTGGGTCCAAGTTTGCCCGCCGTCGTCGGTGCGGCACACCAGAAGCGCGCCATCAATGGCCGTGCGGACTTCATCGCTGGCAGCAGGAACCACCCACGCAACATCAGGGTTCTGCTCATCAACCGCCACCGGAAAACCGAAGTAGGCTGGGCCGCCGGGTTGCGAGACTTGCTTCCAATGCTCGGCCCCATCGGTGCTGCGGAAGATGCCGCAGTGGTTTTGCTGCCAAAGCGCGTCGGGATTGGCGGGGCAAGCAACCATGAGATGAGGGTCTTGGCCAACCTCATCATCAGGGTTGGGGAGGAATTCGGCGCGCATTCCGTGATTTTTTGGCTGCCATGTTTCCCCACCATCAGTTGTTTGAAAAACCCCTGCACAACTTACAGCCACCAGCATCCGGTTGCTGTTGCGCGGGTCCACAATGATGGAGTGAATTCCGGCATAATCGCGCCCGCCGCCGAACCATTTGGTAAGCCGTGATGGGTGATCCCACAAGCCTTCAACAAGGGTGAAGTTGTCGCCATAATCATCGCTGCGGAACAGCCCGCCCGGCTCGGTACCGAAGTAGATAGTCCCCGGCTGGTCATCGCCGCCAACAGCCATTGACCACAGGTAGCGCAAGGTTGCCGGTGTGCCTGGGGTGATCTCGGCTCCTTCTGGATATTTCGGCGCAGGAATCTCTTCCCAACGTTCGCCACCATCGAAGGAGCGATGGAGTTTTGCTCCCCAATGCCCGTGATCCAAGCAAGCCCATGCCGCACCGTTGCGATGGTCGTCGGCAGCATAGGAGACAGACGCGCCCTTAAACTGCTGGCGGCTGACCTGCCAATTCAATCCATCTCGTTCCAGCGTAAACAGCCCTTTCCGTGTTCCTACCAACAATCGTGAGCTTGTCATTACGGTTTTCCCCTCTATTTTCTGTGATAATGGAGAGTTGCTGTGGCGTGTTTAGCCAGCGTTTTTGGGAAATTCATAGAAGGTGATGCAGACCCCAGTAGGGTCAAGCACCGCGAACTCGGTAGCCCCCCATGGCCGTACGCCCAGCGTACCGTTCCGATGAATGACCGATGGAGCAGTGGCCTTTAGGTTGTTGTACAGTCCCTCAACATCTTCAACTTCCACCCTGAAGGTGGACCATTCCGAAAGCAAGCGATTATCGGTGCGATAAAGCACCAGCGAGATTGCATCACGGTGGATTTCAAGGTTCTGTGGCGGTGTTGCTCCATCATCCCATCCCTGCTCAAACCCAAAATGGTTGATGTAGAACTGGGCGGTTGCCAGAATATCTTCTCCACCTGGGATAAACGGAACGATTGCTGTGCAGCGTGGCATGGTTGGCCTTTGGTTAGTAGTCGTTACCCTCCAGACAAGGCTTGCAGGATATGCACTTCGGCATTGCTGGGGATGGAATCGGTCAGGGATATGCGATCGTGAACAAGCGTCTGATCCACGAAAATGTTGACGTGTTTTCGCAGTCCACCATGGTCTTCAATCAAGTAGGAAGCAATTCCCGGATAGCGTTCATCAAGCCGCTGGATTAGCTCGGCAACGGTCGCCGCATCAAGCTCCACTTGGCGTAATCCTGGAAAGAATTTCGATAGATGGCTGGTAAATCGGACAATAGCCATGGCTGCTTGCTGTTGGGATTCAGGGAAAGAAGCTACGGTGCAGGTGTCTCTGCTGCGGAAGCAGTGGTTTCAATAAGGCCAAGCACTGCCCCTGCTGGGTCTTGGATTACGCAAAAGTTGTTAGTTCCTATCGAGCGTGGCCCATAGACAAGTGTGCCACCAGTTTCTTTGCACCGCTCTATACTCTCCTGGATATTGTTCACTTCAACGTACATCAACCATTGTGGTGGAATCCCTGCGTTGATGCCACGCGCATGGCAAATCCCAGCAACGATTTCGCCAGTGTCGGGAAGCATCACGTTGAAGTCATCACACCCCGGGTGTAGCTGAGTCTGCCAGCCAATGACATGGCTGTAGAACTCCTTGATATTTTCAGCATCCGGCACTGTTAAGTCGCGCCAGACAATAGCTCCTGTTGGCATCACTGCTCCTCGATGAGTATTGATTGTTGTGCTTCTATTTGCGGATTCACCACCGACCACAGCCGCATTTGGATAGCGTTCGGAGTGCGAAAAGAGGCGGTTGTTAGGATTGGCTGCGATGTTGGTGGGCTTGGCAACGACTCGAAGACGACACCCCTGCCTTGCAGCGTTGCCACCGTCTCGGCAATGTTATTGACCATGAACTCGATGGCCATTGCGTGGGATGGAGTTTCCTTCCCCTGTTGAACCGGCACAAAGGCAACGTTAAAGGCATTGTCGGGGCTTGTAAACATGGCATAGGTGTCGCTTAACACCATGATGCTACACCCAAGGACATCGGTATAAAAGCCGACTTCGGCGGCAAAATCACACACTCGATATTCGGTGGATTGCCGCCAACAGTCCCCCCATTCAAGCGGAAAGCTGTGCGGAAGGCTTGCAGCTAAGGCATTCCAATCCTCTGCGGATGTTGCCGTTGCGGCGATTGCCAACCGTTCTTGGCCAACCTGATGAAGGTCTGCTGCTTGTTGAATATTATGCATACTTGTTGCCTTTTTGATAGCTATGATGTACCGCATTAGCCGATACCATGCAACCCTATCCGATTACCTTCTGTGTCACGAATAAAGGCCATATATCCAATGTCTTCGGTAATGAGCGTCTTTGGTTGAAGGATATCCCCACCTGCCTCTTCAACACGAGAGAGAACAGTGCTCACATCATCTCCAACATACAGATAGGTGATAACTCCATTTTCGGTGGGGACATATCCTTGCCCTTGCACCAAAGCCCCGCCAACGCCTGTCGTTGGGAAAAAAGCCATTTCGTAGCCTCCCATTTCCCCTCGATTCAGCTCTGCATCCAGTATAGCCCCATAGAAATCAGCGGCACGCTCTATGTTCTGGACTGGTATCTCAAACCAAGTAATTGCGTGTTGCATGGCTTCTCCTATTATTGATATTGAGTTGGATGATTCAATCATATAGATTGAATGGCTGGTAGTGCGGTTTTTCGGCTGATTGCGTAGCTTGTTTTCCAAGAAGGAGTCCATGCTCAACCTCCATTTCAAGCTCTTCGCCTACAATTACAACCTTCAGTGTGTTGGTTGAAAAATTGCACTACCGAATGGCTTACTCTGCAGTAGGGTCGTTTTGCATAATTCCGAAGATATTCCCCTCAGTATCGCGGCAATAGGCCAAATATCCAATGCTTGGAACAGCCATCTTTGGCATTACGATCCCCCCTCCGGCAGCAGTAATTTTCTCGGCAGACTCATCCACTGATTCCACATCTACAATGGTGATGACTCCCGGAAAATTATCCATCCTTTTCATCAGTCCCCCATCAATCCCATAAGATTCCCGCTGGCCGGTAGAAACCAGCCAGTACTCTTGTGGGCCATCCCACTTGTTAATGCTCCACCCAAAAACGTCTCCGTAGAATTTTGCTGCACGCTCTGTGTTATCAGCGGCAATCTCAAAGTGAACAACGCGTGGCATTGTTGGTCTCTCCTGTTACGTGAATGAATATCAATTTGCCATTAGCTGGCATTGTGTTGCGTGTTTAGAACTGCTTGTTGCTTACCCCCTCTATCTTCTTTCTCTATTCCTCTATCCCCTTTTACCTTTCACCCATAGCTCCAAAGATGTGTTATCGAAAATTGAGTTGATGAGACTCATCAAAAGTCTTCATAAGAACACCATGCAAATGTATAACAAAACTCATAGAAATGACTTCTTGAAAATTGCTTTTTTCACGTTTTGGTTATCAAATGGTGCCCCGTAGTGATGGTTCAAGGGAAGGTAAGGCATGGTTTGTAGTAAATGGGCAAAAAAAATGCGCAAAGAGATTGTGCTCTCTTTGCGCATTAACGTGCATCAGTCAGTCTGCACCCATGATGATGACTGATGCAGTTATAACGGTATACATCAACCCGTTTTCATTGTACCAAACGGGGTTTTACTGTAAAAGTTCCTATCGAAAATTGCTTTTTATGAAGTTTTTGGCTGCCTATTTACTCGCCCACTTAGAGTGTTATCACTTTATCTCACGCTATAGAAACGGTGTTTGTAGATTACTTTTGGCTGTTTACAGCCCTGAATCCTTCAGGAGAGTAGCCTACGTGTCGTCGGAAAAGCCAACTGAAAGACCCAGGGCTTTTAAAGCCTACAGATTGACAGATACCAGTCACAGAAATTGGCGTAGTTAGCAATAGATCTTTTGCCCGCTCAATTCGCTTACGTGTTAGGTACTGATGCGGTGTTTCCCCAAAAACCTGTTTAAACAGCCGCAAAAAATGATGACTAGATAGACAAGCGACATCTGCGACTTGTGATAAGCTAATAGGTTTGTCTATATTTTTTTCGATAAAATTACGTGCTTGGCTTAGTCTTTTGTAAAGCTCCATCCGCGTTAAATTTCGGGTAGCGGAAAGCCTTTCGCATTGCTCTACAGAGGTACTCATGGTAAGAATTAGGTTAAGGTTAGCAAGCACACTGCCCCCCACTGTTTAGCATTGGGTGGTGGTTATACTGCTCTCTATAAAATCTACATAGTTGCAGCATCACTTGAGCGGTTTCGGGAGCATCATTTTGGTTTTTCGATCATTTTTCATGTTTTCGACTTATAGTTTCACGTGAAACACGCAACAGCCCCTTATCGCACATACATTGAAAGTATAGTAATATCTGACCGTGAAACACCACTAATCCTTGATGCTTGTCCTAAGGAGCGAGGGCTAATGCGTATCAATTTTTCCCGACCTTCAGATGACAAGCCAACTATGGCGTTATAGTTGATCGTTGCTGGTAATTGGCTTTCTTCAATACCTTTGAATCGTTCAACTTCCTGCAATTGGCGTTGAATATATCCATCATAACGGGCGGAGATTTCTATTTGCTCCACAAGCCTTTCATCGGTTAGTAATTCAGCTAACGGTGAGTCAGTAGGGACGTAAGGAAGGATAGTTTGTGCCAAGCATTCTGGACGTTTGAGTAATTGCCACAACGAAACGGCTTGGCCACTCGAATCTTGTTCTTTAACTCGATGCTTTTTCAACAAATCTTGTGCTGCTTCGATTGACTCTGTCAAAGATTGAACTTCTTGAGCAATTTTTCTATCAACTAATCCAGCTTCATAACCAATATGAGCTAATCGTATATCTGCATTATCCTGGCGCAGCAACAAACGATATTCAGCCCGTGAAGTAAACATACGATATGGCTCACTGATGGTAAGGCTCACTAAATCATCAATCAGAACTCCAATGTATGCTTGTGAACGATCCAACACAACTGAAGATTTACCTTGAATAGCACGAGCTGCGTTCATACCGGCTAACAACCCTTGTGCAGCAGCCTCTTCATATCCAGATGTTCCATTTACTTGTCCAGCAAAGAACAATCCCTTAACAACTTTGCTTTCAAGAGAGTGCTGAAGTTGATAGGATGGGAAGTAATCATATTCTACCGCATATCCATATCTCAAGATTTGAGCTTTCTCTAAGCTGGGAATTGTGCGTAAAGCAGCTTCTTGTATCTCTTCCGGAAGAGAGGTGGAGAATCCATTGACATAGACGGAATCGGTTGCAAGACCTTCAGGTTCAAGGAAGATTTGATGCTCATCTTTATCTGAAAAACGATAGACTTTATCTTCAATTGAAGGACAGTATCGTGGCCCCACGCCTGTTATTCGCCCTGTGAACATGGGAGAGCGGTCAAACCCTGATTCAAGGATTTGATGAGTATCTTTGGTAGTTGTTGTTAGATAGCATTGTATTTGGTTAGTCACCGCTGCCGTTTGGCGAGAAAACGGGACTGGATGAGCATCGCCAACATCGGGAGTACATAGCTTCCAATCAATGCTATCCTTATGAATTCGTGGTGGAGTACCTGTTTTTAACCTTCCAGTACTGACTCCATAGTGACGTAGGATTTCGCTTAAAGACTCAGCAGATGGTTCGCCCATCCGCCCTCCAACACTTGATTGCTCGCCAACGTGAAGACGACTTGATAAGAACGTACCCGAGCAGACCACAAGAGACCTACACTCAATGCGCTGCCCATCTTGCAATTGAACAGAAGAAACAGCACCGTTTTTCACACCAACATCACCCACAACCCCCTCTATGAGCGTTAGGTTCGAAATTTCTTGAAGTCGTTGTTGAGCAAAGTGCGGATAAAGGTCTTTATCATTCTGAGAACGTGGTGACCACATGGCTGGCCCCTTTGATTTTCCCAGCATCTTAAAGTGAATCCCCGATAAATCTGCAAGCCTTCCCATCTCTCCTCCTAAGGCATCTATCTCTCGAACAATCTGCCCTTTAGCCATACCTCCAATCGCAGGGTTACATGATAATCGTCCGATTGCAGAGATCGTCATTGTAATTAGACAGGTAGAACACCCGATTCTTGCAGCTGCTGATGCTGCTTCAATTCCTGCATGACCACCACCAATTACGATGACATCATAGTAGCTATTCATGTCTCTATTTTGTTGAGGTTTCACGTGGAACTTATTTTCCTATGCAAAAAGAATCAAAAACCTTATTGAGCACATCTTCTGAGGTAGTCTCTCCTACCAACTCTGAAATAGGGATGAGAATTTCTCGGAGCAACGCAGATAGAACTTCAGTTGGTATAGCAGACTGGGCTTGAATCTCAGAAACAAGATCATGGATATGTTTCAGTAAATTCAGTTGTCGAATGTTTAACACAGCTAAAGCAGCAGTACTCTGCTTTGTTCCATAGCCTTTTGATAAAATTTCGAGCAGATTTTTCACTGTCGAAACGTCTTTAATAGAGATAGAGAGGTGCTGATCATCAAGACTAGAAGCAAGGTCTGATTTTGTTAACACAGAAGTAATAGAAATAGAAGGATGCTGTAGCCGTAATCCGTGAACGAATTGCATTTCTTCAGGAATAGTAGATGTTTGCGTAGAATCAATGAGATAGAGTATCTGATCGCAGACCGGAACCATTTCCAAGGCTCGGTATATGCCTTCTCTTTCTATTTCATCGTTTGCATTGCGTAGCCCGGCTGTGTCAATCAATCGGATCGTTACACCGTTATGAACAAACCGCTCTTCAAGATAATCCCTGGTTGTACCAGGTGTAATGCTTACTAAAGAGCGCGAATACCCCAAAATCGAGTTAAAAAGGCTTGATTTCCCAGCATTCGGACGGCCTAACAACAAAATCCGTGGTCCACGAGATAACCGCTCTGCTGTTGGGAAGGTTCGAATAAGTTCTTCAACATATAAACGGATACTGGTCAACACCTTCTCTATTTCTTTCTCTGAAGCAAAGGCATACCCTTCCTCAACAAAGTCAAGCTCAAGCTCTAACCTGGCAAGCAGCGATAATAATTGCTCCCGAAAGTTATACAGCTGTTTAGATAGCTCGCCATGTAGCTGGTGATGTGCTAAAAACACAGATTGCCGAGACTCAGCACTAATCAGAGCACCAACAGCTTCAGCTTGAAGAAGGTTCATCTTGCCATTCACAACGGCTCGACGGGTAAATTCACCAGCGGTAGCAACACGTGCACCTTGCTCAATGCTAAGTTCCAGTACTCTGTCGACAATGATTGGATTGCCATGGATATGAAGCTCCACCAAATCTTCACCTGTGTATGATGCCGAGGCAGCAAATCGGACAACCATGCCTTCGTCTAAGACCAACCCGTTATCTATAACAGTACAGTTTACCAATGTTCTTGGAGAAACTGAACTAAGCTCTTTCTTGCTTCGCAGTTGTATCAACGACGCGGCTATCCGAACACTATTTACTCCACTGAAACGGATCACAGCAATTGCTGCTTCTCCGGGGGCTGTTGATAAAGCAACGATGGTATCACGTAAAAAATCCTTCATTTTGTGCCTAAACCGATAATGGATTGCGTTGTTCTTGGTAGTGACGAACTAAATTGGATGTCAGCTTTAAGGCAAAATTGTCTAATTTTGCCTTCCTATCTTTCAACACAATGAACTTTTACCCGCTATTTCAGTTATGGCCGCTGATACTAGGATTGCTTCCACAACCAGCAGCTATTCGTTTGGAGCCAGAATCAGTAATTATCGCTGATACTGCACGGTATGCTAGTCTGCATGTCCGACTAATTAACGAAACAGATAGTGCGGTCTTTATTGAAAGACTGCACCCCAGTTGTGGTTGCGTGTTGGCGAGTGTTCAAAGAAACAAGGCAACAAAGGAGCATCCTGGAGATATTTACGTATCAGTTTCACTAGAAAAGATGGACACACTCCAACCAGTAGTTATTGATGTTTTCACTAACAACCCAGCAATACCTCATCTAAAATTCAACTTACTTAAGCAAAGCAAACCGTGATCTAAAGAAAATATGGATACCAACGCATTTCGCCTGAGCAAGATAGGTGCTGGATCAAAATAAAAGAGCGAAACCAATGACGGTTTCGCTCTTTTGATTAGTTCACACGTTTCTTATTTTTCATCTTCAACAATGGTATAGTCAGCATCTTCAACGTTTTTCTTCTCCTCATTTGAAGTATTTGTTGATGATGATTCTGAAGTATCCCCACCGCTGTACATCTTCTGCGAAACTTCGCTCCAAGCACGGTCAAGCTCATCTTTAGCACTGCGAATGTCATCAATTGACCCGCCTTTTAGTGCAGTTTCCAGCTTTTCAGCAGCAGCCTCGATGCGCGCTTTTCCGTCGGCAGGTATTTTGTCGCCTAACTCCTGAAGTTGCTTCTTCGTGGTAAACACTGTTTGATCAGCTTGGTTGCGTAGTTCCACCTCCTCTTTTTTCTTACGGTCTGCTGCTGAGTTATCTTGCGCCTCACGCTTCATCCGTTCAATCTCATCTTTTGCCAAACCGCTTGATGACGTGATGCGGATAGTCTGCTCCTTGTTCGTTGCCTTATCTTTTGCAGAAACGTTCAAAATGCCGTTGGCATCAATATCGAAGGTAACCTCAACTTGTGGAACACCACGTGGAGCAGGTGGAATACCATCGAGATGGAACTTACCAAGCGACTTATTATCTCCAGCCATTGGGCGTTCCCCCTGAAGGACGTTGATTTCCACAGATGGCTGGCTATCAGATGCTGTGGAAAAGATCTCCGATTTCCGTGTTGGAATCGTTGTATTTGATGGAATCATCGGCGTCATTACCCCACCTAACGTCTCAATCCCCAATGTTAGTGGTGTCACATCCAACAGCAAAACGTCTTGAACATCGCCTGAAAGCACTGCACCTTGAATCGCTGCGCCAATCGCAACCACTTCATCTGGGTTCACGCCACGGTTAGGTTCCTTCCCAAAGAACTCCCTAACCATCTGCTGAACTTTTGGAATACGAGTGGAGCCACCAACTAAGATCACTTCATCAATTTGATGTGGCCCCATCCCAGAATCTTTCAGTGCTTGCTGCAGTGGTGCAACAGTCCGCTTAAATAGATCCTCGCAAAGTTGCTCGAACTTTGCTCGGGTAATCATAAGGTTCAAGTGCTTTGGGCCATCGGCTGTTGCTGTAATAAACGGAAGATTAACATCCGTTTGAAGCGACTGTGAAAGCTCAATTTTTGCCTTTTCAGAGGCTTCTTTTAGGCGTTGTAATGCCATTGGGTCGCTCCGCAAATCCACTCCATCACTCTTCTTGAACTCATCAGCAAGAAAATCAACCAAGCGTTGGTCAAAGTTATCTCCACCAAGATGAGTGTCTCCATTCGTTGATTTCACTTCAAAAACGCCATCTCCTAACTCTAAAACAGAAATATCGAAGGTTCCTCCTCCTAAGTCGAACACCGCAATCTTTTGATTTTGCCCTTTCTTATCCATCCCGTATGCAAGGGCTGCGGCTGTTGGCTCGTTGATAATGCGGCGAACCTGAAGTCCAGCAATCTCGCCTGCATCTTTTGTGGCTTGGCGTTGTGAGTCGTTAAAGTATGCCGGAACGGTAATTACTGCTTCGGTCACTTTCTGCCCCAAGTAATCTTCGGCTGTCTGCTTCATTTTTTGCAGAACCATGGCCGAGATTTCTGGCGGCGAATACAGACGATCATCTATGCGCACACGAACAGTTGTGCCACCTTCACCGCTTACTACTTCGTAAGGGATCATCTTCTCCTCTTCTTTCACCTCAGCAGCGGTGCGTCCCATGAATCGTTTGATAGAATAAACCGTGTTTTTCGGGTTCGTCACCGCTTGACGCTTTGCAGCCTGCCCGACAACTCGGTCGCCTGTCTTTGTAAAACCAATGACGGAAGGGGTTGTGCGCGCCCCTTCGCTATTTGGAATAACGGTAGGTGTTGTTCCTTCCATGACTGCAACCACCGAGTTTGTGGTTCCAAGGTCAATTCCAATGATTTTTCCCATGTTTTTGTCTCCTTGTTATGTATGTGTACTCTGCTGTACTGTTTATTCAATAGTGATTGTTGTGCCTGCTTTGCGCGATGCAGCTTGCCGAGGAACGTGGATACGAAGCACCCCGTCGGTATAAGACGCTGTGATGCTGGTAGTATCCAGTTCAAGCCGCTTGGGAAGGTTAACCCGACGGGAAAATCCCCCTACGTAGCGGTCGTTGGCTTGTATAACAGCGCGATTGCTATCCACGGCATCGCGCTTGTTACCAGAAATCTCCACCTCATCATCCGAAGTCAACGAAATGGCGATCTCTTGTTTTGTCATTCCTGGCAACTCGGCAGCGATATGAAATCCATCGGCATCGTAGTAGGCCGCAAGTGGAGGATATGAAGCTGATGCTGCGGCTGTCGAGGGAGGGTCAATATCTACCTTAACATTGGTTTTGATAAAGTCTTTGATTCGCCCTGCAACTTCTTCAAAGGTTCTTAGCCATTCGTCGTTCTGGCGCATAGGTAGCTGGTTAAATAGGTGATTGTGGTAACAGTAGCTCCCGAACTCTATCAACCATTATGCCATACAGCAAATGTGGCCAAATTGTCTTGGTTGGTTATCAAGATGTCCGAACCCTTTCTACACTACCCTGCTTCGTTGATTCATGTTTCACACTACCTACCGCTATCTTGTCTTGATTGTTCTTCTTATCTATTCTTCCAAAGAGAAATAATTATAGTATTGTTATGGTTAATAAGAATGTGGAAGAGTGGATAACTATGAAGGAACGCCCGTTTTAGCTAAAAAATTCAAAAAAGCAGCGGAATTTTGAATTGGAAAACTTGTGGATAACATTAAGTCTTTCCACAAGACGGTGGATAACGCTGGCTGCTTGATGGAGACTGAAGAGATTCCACACTCCCAATCCCCCCTTTTGCTACCTCTATGTTGTGGAATTGTGGAAAGTGTTGTGGAAAACACCCGCCGAAATTTTCTAAAAAACGCAGGTTATAAGTCGGTTTTTCGTGAAACATAGTGAGGTTGCTTTGCTTCCGTACTTTTGTGGGGAAGCCTTGTTGGCTGCTACATAAACAGATAGTGCAAACCGCCAGTAATAACAAAGGGCAATTCATTTTTGGATGAATTGCCCTTTGTTGATAGAGTACAAATACTCCATTCGTCCTGTGTTTGCTTAAAGATTGCTCCAGTTTTGAACCAGATCAACTAACAACCGCACCCCGGCTCCTGTTCCCCCTTTGTTGATGTAGCCAGATGGGCGCGAAGTCATCCCGGTGCCGGCAATATCAATGTGCGCCCATGGATAGTTGCCAATAAACGCTTTCAAGAATAACCCCGCTGTAATCGTTCCGGCAGCGCGACCGCCCGAGTTTTTCACATCGGCAACATCACTCTTGATAAGCTCTTCGTACTCTTCCCACAGCGGAAGCTCTACCACACGATCATACGCCCGGTCGCCAGCTTGGCGGATGCGGTTGTTTAGCTCGGTATTGTTTCCCATCAAGCCGCTAGCTACGCTGCCCAGCGCAACGACGCAAGCACCAGTCAAGGTTGCAAGATCAATTACTGCCTGTGGCTTGTAGCGGTCGGCATAGGTTAGCGCATCCGCAAGGATTAGTCGGCCTTCGGCATCGGTGTTGTCAATTTCGGAGGTCTTGCCGTTCAGATGCTTGATAACATCCCCCGGCTTGAATGCTGTTCCCGATGGCATATTCTCCGTTGCCGCCACCAAGCCGATGACGTTCCGCTTCAGCTTCAAAGTCGCGATTGCTTGCATTGCGCCAATCACTGCGGCGGCCCCGCCCATGTCCAATTTCATGTCGGCCATGCCTGCGCCGGGCTTTATCGAAATGCCCCCGGAATCAAACGTCACCCCTTTTCCCACAAACACAATTGGCTGTTCGCCACGCGCCCCACCGTTCCACTCCATAATGATAAACGATGGCGGTTTCACGCTCCCCTGGCTGACAGCGATCAATCCCCCCATTCCTAATTTTTCAATTTGAGCTTTGGTCAACACTGTGACTTTCACCCCAGCGTTGCTTAACTCTTTTGAGCGGGAAGCAAGCGTTTGCGGGTCAATCTCATTGGATGGTGCGTTGGCTAAATCGCGTGCCAATATCACCCCATCCGACACGGCTTTCCCTGTTGCTACGCCAGCCTTCATCCCTTTTACTTGCTCGGCATCAAGGCCAAGCAGTACCACTTTATCGGGCGATGGAGAACCGCCGTTCGGTTTCTGAGAAATGTGCTTATCGTAGGAATAGACCCCCAAGGCAAGCCCTTCGCTGATTGCTTGGGCAAGCTCGGCGGCGGCAAATCCAGCAATGGTCGGTTGAACCACCGCAAGGGTTTTGCACTTTAATCCAGCCGCACGTTGAACTGCCAGCGCACCTGCACGCCGCAGTTTCTCAAGCGAGGCTTGCCCTGTTTCGCCATATCCCACAAGAATAATGCGGGGAAGTTTCTTCCAGCTTGTGTAGGCCACTGCGCTTGTGTCGCGTGCGCCAGTGAAATCGCCGGAGGTTAAAAGCGGACTCGCGGCTTCGGCAAGTTTTTTTAGTTCTGCGGAACCGTCCCAGAAGCTCTCTTCCGATTGCGGAACCAGCACAACAACGGCATCGGCCGTAAGCTTCTCAACGTGAAGCTGCTGAACAGTAAAGTTCATGGTGTTTAGTTGTCTTTATGAATATGTGAATGTAGAAGTTGCTGCTGTTGTTGTTATTCCCACTCGATGGTGGCTGGGGGCTTGGAGCTTATATCATACGTGACGCGGTTGATGCCGCGAACCTCGTTAATAATTTGATTGGAGACGCGCGCCAGCACCTCGTATGGGATATGTGCCCAATCAGCCGTCATGCCGTCGGTGCTGGTTACGGCGCGCAGGGCGCAAACGTTCTCGTAGGTTCGCTCATCTCCCATTACCCCCACTGATGAGATTGGCAGAAGCACCGTAAACGCTTGCCAGATTTCACGGTATAAATCGGAGCGGTGAAGTTCTGCCATAAAAATTGCGTCGGCTTGGCGCAGGATGTCGCAGCGCTGGCGGGTGACCTCCCCCAGCACACGCACCGCAAGCCCAGGCCCCGGAAATGGATGCCGATAGAGGAATTCATCCGGCAATCCAAGCTCCTTCCCAACCGCTCGAACCTCATCTTTGAACAGCTCACGGAATGGTTCAATCAGCTTCAGTTTCATTCGCTCTGGCAACCCGCCAACGTTGTGGTGGGTTTTGATAGTGACCGATGGCCCCTTAAAGGAAACTGATTCGATAACGTCAGGATAAAGCGTTCCTTGCCCCAGCCATTCGGCATCGGCAAATTTTTTGGCTTCCTCCTCAAATACTTCAATGAACGTTGTGCCGATAATTTTTCGCTTCCGTTCGGGGTCGGTTATGCTGGCCAGACGGGAGAGAAATAGGTCGCTGGCATCAACAAAATCAAGCGAGATGTTATAGCGTTCGCGGAACATATCCACCACTTGCTGCGATTCCCCAAGCCGCATCAGCCCGTTATCAATGTGGATGCAAAGAACTTGGTCGCCAAGTGCTTCGTGCAGCAATACCGCCAGCACGCTGGAGTCCACGCCACCGGAAAGCGCGCAGATTACGCGGCCATTTCCAACGCTCTCCCGAATCTCCCGCTTTGCTTCTTCAATAAACGCAGTGGCGTTCCACCCGCCTGCCGCACCACAAACTCCATAAACAAAATTCTTCAACACCTGCACGCCGTTGGGTGTATGATGCACTTCCGGGTGAAACTGAACACCATAAATGGAACGGCTTACGTTGGCAATGGCACAGATTGGGGCGTTAGCGGTATGGGCGATTACTTCAAAATCGGTGGGGATTTCTGTTAGCGAGTCGCCATGGCTCATCCAAACAACCGATTGATCTGGCAAGCCAGCAAATAGTGGGGAGTCAGCGCGATCAAGCTGCAAATGGGCGCGTCCAAACTCACGTTTGGCCGAACGGTCAACAGCCCCGCCAAGTTGGTAGGCAATCAGTTGAAGGCCGTAGCAAATACCAAGAATTGGAGTGCCTAAATCGAAAATGCCGGGGTCGGAATGCGGGGCATCTTCGCCATACACCGAGGATGGGCCGCCAGAAAGGATAATGCCGACCGGAGCCATCGCACGGATTGCATCAAGCGAAATATTAAACGGATGGATTTCCGCATACACCCCACACTCGCGGACTTTGCGAGCAATCAGCTGGGTATATTGCGAGCCAAAATCAAGGATCAGGATACGTTCGGCATGTGTCACGGATTTGCCTTGGTTCGTCGCTGGTTTCACTGGGAACGATCCGTGCCTGCAACCCACCTCTGGGAAGAAGCACGAACAAAAAACAAGCGGCAAAAATAACGAACAACGCCCCTGTGTAGCTTGATTTGTGTGGTGTTGATGTGTAAAGTTGGTGGTGTTCGGTCTTTGTCAATTACAACCCCGAACTCTGCCCCATCGCTCTTGCGAGGTATATTCGCCCCGCAGAAATCGCTGGATTCCGCTGCTGTATCCATCCAAAAAAACAATCTGTCAACTTCCATGCTTGACCTAAAATTCATTCGCGACAATCTTGATCTTGTTCGCCAAAACATTGCCTTCCGTGGCGTTCGTAATGCCGATGCCGACGCGGTAGCCGCACTGTACCAGCAGCGCAATGGGGTGATTCAGCAATTAGAAGCAGTACGCGCCGAACGGAACGAAACCTCGCAAAAAATGAAGGGGAAGCTGGAACCGGACGAGCGCCAAGCACTGATTGAACGCGGCAAGCAACTGAAATTTCAGTTGGAAGGGCTTGAAGCCGACGAACGCCGATTGGATGAGGAGCTGATGGCCGCAGCCCGTAACATCCCCAACATGACCCACCCCGCTGTTCCCGCCGGTGGCGAGGCCGATAGCGCAGTGATTGCCGTGCATGGTCAACCAACAGAATTCACATTCACCCCAAAGGATCACGTGACCCTGGGGATGGAGTTAGGCCTGCTCGATTTTGAAAACGCCGGAACCGTCACTGGCCAAAAATTCTACTACCTGAAAAATGAAGGGGCATTGCTAGAGCTTGCTTTGGTCAACTATGCTCTCAGCAAACTGGTTGACCGTGGCTGGACCCCCTACCTTACTCCGGACCTTGCCCGTGCAAGCATCCTTGAGGCGATTGGCTTCAATCCGCGCGGCGAAGAAACACAGGTGTATAGCATTGCCGATACCGATCTCTGTCTGATTGGAACCGCCGAAATTACCCTGGGTGGAATGCTGAAAGACCGCATCCTCCGCAAGGAAGAACTCCCGATTCTGATGGTCGGCTTCAGCCACTGCTTCCGTACTGAAGCGGGAGCGCATGGCGCGGCGCAACGTGGGCTGTATCGCGTCCATCAATTCAGCAAAGTGGAGATGTTCGCCTTCACCACGCCCGAGCAAAGCGAAGCAATGCACCAGCAGATGCTGGATATTGAGGTAGAAATTTTCACCGAGCTTGGGCTCCCCTTCCACGTGTTAGATGTTGCCGCTGGCGACCTGGGCGGACCGACCTACCGGAAGTTCGATATTGAAGCATGGATGCCTTCCAAAAACGGATATGGCGAAGTAACCAGCACCAGCAACTGCACCGATTTCCAATCGCGCCGATTGATGGTCCGCTACCGCGATGAGCAGAACAGCACACGTTTTGTTCACACGCTGAACGGCACTGCGGTGGCGGTTCCGCGTGCAATTCTGGCAATCCTGGAGAATTTCCAGCAGGAAGATGGAACCGTTCTGATCCCCGAGGTTCTTCGCCCATTCATGGGAGGGCGCGAGCGCATCATGCCAAAAAATTAACCTCCCCAATTCCACAAGAGTGCTGATGGCCACAGGCTTCATCTATCACCCCGACTACTTGCTGCACAATGCCAGCATCAGCCACCCCGAACGCCCCGACCGATTGCGGGCAATCGTGGCGCGGTTGCAGGAATCGGGGTTGTGGGGGAAACTGCATCACATCCAACCGGAACCAGCCGAGCGTCAATGGATTGAACTGGCTCATTCGGCAGAGCATATCAACATGGTAGAGGATGCGGCTGAATCGGCTCCAGCGTATCTGGACCCCGACACACACGTCAGCCGTGAGTCATTTGATGTTGCGTTGCTGGCGGTTGGTGGTGGGCTTGCTGCCTGCGATGCGGCGATGGAGGGGCGGTGTCGCAACGCTTTTGCGGCTGTTCGCCCGCCGGGGCATCATGCTGAAACATCGGCAGCGATGGGGTTCTGTTTGTTCAACAATGTGGCGATTGCTGCGCGCTACTTGCAGCAATTTCATGGCTTGGAAAGGGTGGCAATTCTGGATTGGGACGTTCATCACGGCAACGGAACCCAACACATCCTGGAAGCTGATCCCAGCATCCTGTACATCAGCATTCACCAGCATCCACTCTATCCCGGAACCGGATTGCGGGAGGAACAAGGGGTTGGTTCTGGCATTGGGGCAACCCTCAATATCCCACTTCCTGGGGGTTGCGGCGATTCCGAGTATGCCGTAGCATTCAATGAAATTGAAGAAGTGGTTAGCCAGTTTCAGCCGGAGTTTTTGCTGATTTCGGCGGGGTTCGATGCCCACCACCGCGACCCGTTGGCATCCATGCGGTTAACCGCCGATGGGTTCCGTCAGATGACGAAAAGGGCGTTGCATCTGGCAAATCAGCATTGCAGCAATCGCTTGGTGATGCTGCTGGAAGGGGGCTATGACTTGATTGGGCTTTCGGCCAGTGTGGAAGCCTGCTTGGAAGAAATGATGGTGAATAATGGCGGCTGAGTAATTGCCGCTCCCCTCTCAACAGAGAGAATGTGGATTACAAGTGAGTTATCCACATTTTTTCCACAAATGCGAATAACTTTGAGTTTGATACACCTTGCTTTCCCACAACTTGCACCCCGGATGACACAGCTGTAGTTGTTGTTCGTCTGAACAGCACGCAAATTTCTTCACTATGATGCTTGTACGCTCTCTCCTTTCAGCCATCTTCTTCCTAATTGCCACCGTTGCAACCGCGCAACCGCGCCCTGTTTTAGTGGTGATGACACAAGGGACCGGCCTCACTACACAATTTTGGAGTGCGGTTTCCACGCCACCAACGTTTGTTCAGCAGCAAAACGATGCCGGAGCCTACATCACGTTGCTTACTGGTATGCAGGGTTCGTGGCTTACCGTCCTTTCTTCCGGAAGCCCTTTTGTTGGATCTCAGCAAATTCGGATGTCGCCCCAGCCAGCGGGGCTGGGAATGCAGGGATTGTGGTCCCAGGGGTACAGCATCACCGATATCGGGTGGTCGGGGGGGAACTGGACTGCCGTGGCAAGCGGTGCGGTGGGATATGGTGAGCAAACCGTTCTTGCAGCAAAGGAGTTTCCTGAAGCAGATATTAAAGCAAAGCTGAGCCAGGGGTTTGCCGTTACCTCCATCACCCACGGCGACACCCTTTGGGCGGCTGTGCTTACCCGCAATACCCCTTTCACTAACCAGCTGTTCGTCACCAGTGTTGGCGATTTTCCCGACACGGAAATCCAACAGCGAATGCAAGAAGGATACCGCATTACTGGTGCCGGGTTTGGCGGTGGGAAATGGGTGATCCTCCTCTCCAAAGGTGGGGATTATGGTCGCCAAGTCTATCAGGTGGATAGCAGTTGGACCGATGAAGGAACCGTCAAATTCATCAACAACTACTGGAGTCGCAGCTTCCACATCACCACGATTGTCAATACCACATTGTGGCCATCATTTGGTTCGGGGAACAACCAAGGGATACAAGTTCATCTGACCCAACAAGCCACCCCAGCCGAGCTTAACTGGTATGATTCGTTTATCCGAATCAATGCCCCACTGGAGGATGCGTTCATTGCAGTGCAGCGGATTGCCGGGATGCACATCGGGCAAAAACAATGGAAAGAAGCTGCCGATGTTTATCGGAAATATCAGCCCTTGTTTCCGCTGATGGAGGATCGCTTCCGCCGCTCAATCCAAACATTGGAAGCACCGGAAGAGGTCTCAAAAATTCAAGATGCAGGGGGCGGCGTGAACACCGAGCGTGGCGGCGAGTATGTGCCGGTTCCAACTGCCGATGGGAACGGGCTGTTCTTCACCGGAAGAGAACGCCCCGATGGAGTTGGCGGTGAGGATATCTACTTTTCCACATTGCAGAATGGAACTTGGGGAAAAGCTCAGTTGGTGAAAGAACTTAGCACCGGCAACAGCGAGGCCACCACTGCCGTTTCGGCTGATGCCAACCAACTGATTGTGTTCAGCGCAAGCGCGCCACGCCGTTTTGGTGGCGGCGACCTGTACCTTACCGAACGAACACCAAACGGCTGGGGGCCATTGCAGCTTCTTCCCAAACCAATCAACAGTGAGTATTGGGACAGTGACGGAATGATTACCAGCGACGGCAAAGCCATCATTTTTACCTCCGAACGCCCCGGCGGCGTGGGGCAGTTTCAGCCAAAGGATCGCTACTTCCATGGCGAGACTTGGGGGAATACCGACATCTACGTTTGCTTGAAAACAGCAACCGGATGGAGCAATCCAATCAATCTTGGCCCAAGCATCAACACCCCCTATGCCGAACGCACCCCATTCCTTCACCCCGACGGAAAAACGCTGTACTTCAGCACGTCGGGGCGGGAAGGGTTCGGCACGTTGGATGTGTTCAAAACCACCCGTCTGCGGGAAGATTCTTGGACCGAGTGGAGCGAGCCAGTACATCTTGGGAAAGCCTTCAACACCATTGGCTCCGATTGGGGCTACAAGGTGACAACCGATGGCCAGCAGGCATTCTTTGCTGCGGGAAATAAAATTGGGACTTCAACATCGGAGGACATCTTTTGGATTCCGCTCCCCAAATCGTTGCGGCCCAACCCCGTTGCCACCATCCGTGGCGTTGTCACCGACCCGAAAGGGAAGCCACTGATTGCGGATATCAAGTGGGAAGATTTGGATACGCGCAAAAGCATCGGCCAGCTGAAAACCGACCCACAGAAAGGCTCCTACTTTATCACCGTTCCGCTAGGGAAAAACTACGGCTACTATGCCGAGAAAAGCGGCTACTATCCGGTGACGAACAACGTAGATCTACGCAAGACAACCGAGGCGGTGAACCTCACCGTCAATATCACCCTTGTGCCGATTAAAGAAGTTGCTGAAGAAGGAATGGCGGTGCGGATCAATAACGTTTTTTTCGACACGGATAAGTCGGATCTGAAGCCGGAATCCCGAGTGGAGCTTGACCGACTTGCCGAGCTGATTAAAGGCTACCCAAAAGCACGGGTGGAGATTGCCGGCTACACCGATAACGTTTCTGGCGATGCCTACAATCAACAGCTTTCGCAACGCCGCGCCCAATCGGTGGTGGATTACCTTAGCTCCGTTGGAATCGAACGTACACGGCTTGTCCCGAAAGGGAACGGTGAAAAGAATCCGGTGGCAAGCAATGATACCGAGGAGGGCCGCTCGCTGAATCGCCGCGTGGAGTTCCGATTTTTGAAGAAGTAAGCAGCTTCAGTTGTTCAATACAATTGTGCAACGCGGTTGTGTATCGTGGGCGCACCGCATCCTCGCATCAGTCGTCACATTCCAAACATACTTTCCCGAATCTGCAATGCTACGCCAGTTGCATCGGGGTCTGGCTCAAAAAGGCCAACTGGGGGGCGCACGGCCTGCAACAACACCGGTAGGCGAACCATCTCACCCTTGCGTTCAACAGTGAGTGCCGTAACGTTTGCCGGAAGAAAGTGAATGAACGAGCCAAGCTCGGTTGCCGAAAGATTGTGCAGCACCATCGAACTATCAGCCGATGCAATTGTGCGTGAAACGCTAACGATTGCATCCCCAAGCTGTAGCCCCATACGGTCGGCAATGCTGCCGGGGGCAAGGCTGTCAATTTGCCAGCGATGCAACGAATCGAGGAAGAGGTTGATCCCCTGCAAAGCGTACACCGAGAAGCGATGATCAGGAACGAATCGAAGCCCAATTTTGGGACCAATTTCAGCCAGCGGTAATGGCGCAGCCGAAGCAACACACTGGTTGTACAATGCCTGTAGCCGGGTTCCTGTTGCTTGCTCAATAAGGGGAATGATCTGATCCTCACCGAACGTTTTGTTTGTTTTCCCATACGTTTCATTCATCCAACGCATGGCATCATCAAGCGATCGGGCATTGTTTGTTTGGGCGCGGATTTCGCCATCCAGCAGCATCGCAGTCACCGCGCCACGGGTATAGATTGGGCGAAGCGAAGCGATTGGAATGGTTGCTGCTGCACGGCTTAGTTCTTCCAACGAGCGACCGTTGTATATCCCCGGTTCATCCAGCAGATGCATAAGGTTCCACAGCGCACGTTTGCCAGGCTGGCGTTTTGCACGCACCAGCATTATTTGGGAATAGTACTCGGTCACCCCTTCAATAAACCAGAGTGCTGATGTTGCTGGCGGGTTCTGGTAATCAAACGGTCCAAGCTGGTGGGGATGCACCCGTTTTGGGAACCAAACGTGCCAGTACTCGTGGGCAATCACTTCTTCCATCCTATCCAATGATTGATCGGCGAATGGATCCCACGGCATCAGGTAGGTGGAGCTATTCCTGTGCTCCAATGCTCCGTATCCTTCCCCCCCCCAGCGATTCATAAACAAGCATTGAAAAGCGTAGTGGGAATATGGCATCTCCCCAAAAAACGCGCTGATAGCCTCTACAATTTGCTTGGTCCCATTGCGTAGATTTTCGCGCTTTTTGTTCCCCAATTGCTCTGGTGCCACAACGGCAAAAAGGTGTGGTTTCCCCCCTGCAGTGATGTCAAACTCCTGAAGCCGCCCGGCAAGGATTGGGGCATCGGCCAGCTCGTCGTAATCGGAAGCAACAACGCTGTTTACAAGGGAATCAGCAGGGGGTAACCCAGTGGATATCTGCCACCCTTTGGGGAAAGAATACGTGATAACTTGGGGGACACTTTCTTCCCCTTCAACATAGCCATGCAGTGCTGTTCCGTTGGCAAAAGCATAGCTGGTGGTGATGCTGGACAATGCCGTGAATGGGCTAAGCGGATGGGATGGTATTGGCTGCACAGCGTACCGGAACACCGTCCCATTACCGGCCCCCACAACACGGAAGGTTGATGCAGAGTCACGCACCACGCGCAGTGCGTTGCCGGCGGAAGACGTTGCACCAAATCCGGTGATGTAGGAACCATACTCCACCCGCTGATATGCCCCAGGTGCCCAGTTCGGAAACCGGAAGAGTATGGTATCGTGGGCAATGTTGTGGAGCGTGGCAGTAACAACAAATTCTGGAGATGTGGAATCGCTTAATCGCACGTTCCACCCTATCCAAGATGCCGTTGTTGGTGGAATCGGTCGTGTGGGAATCGGAACATTGCTGCAACCAGCCAGCACAACACCAAGAATCAGCGCACAAAAGAAGCGAGGTAATAGCATAGCGATACAGCAAACGAATGCGAGACTGCAATGGAAGCACCTTCATCAAAAAACAACAATCAGCACAAAAAACAAAGCAAAGAATTTGACGTGGTTTGCTGTGGCGATGGCACAACAAGCAACGGCTCCGGCAGAACTACCTGCCGGAGCCGTTGTGGTTCATGGTTGACTTGGCTTACTGCTTCATCAATGTAATCTCACCCGTAAACGCTTCCACGTTGATGGAGCTTGTGCCGTTGCCGGTGGTAAACTCCATTTTCTCCCCCCCCATAAACAGTGCTTTGCTGCGGTCGCTTGTTAGGGTGTTGTGGATTTCCCCCGATCGGGTAATCAGGTGGAATTTGCCAGCGGTGGCCGCCGGAATCGTTAGGGTAACATCGCCGCTGTGGTTGCTGATGCGGACTTTGGCATCGCCAGTTAGCGAGCTTTCAACGCGAACTGTACCGGAGACGCTGCGAACCGAAAGCTGCTCAAGCTCGGCCCCCTGCACCGTCACATCGCCGCTTACGGTTTGGGCGTTCACCAGATTTTTTGCGCGTGTGATCTTGATATCCCCGCTTACCGCCTCGGCCTCCAACGATGCTGTGGTATGGCCGATAGCAATAGTGCCGCTGATGGTTTTCGCTCGCAGCTTCTCAATCCCTTCGGTGGTGGTAATGTCACCGCTGACCGATTGCAGCGCGGTGGATCCTGTGATGTTGCTTGCGGTGATATCAGCACTGATGGTGGATATCTCCACGTTGCTTCCACGTGGCAATTTTATCTGAAGCTCAGCTCCGCCGTTGTGTTCCCATCGTTGGGCTGTCTCCTGGTCTTGCACCACCCGAATCGCTGTGCGTCCTTCCCATTGTTTGATCTCTAGTTTCACCCCGTCGCCTATGGTTCCTGTCACCACAATCTCTGGTTGGTTGGTTCCGGTAACAAGAACGCTGCCAGCGACATTGTTAATCACCACGTTCTCATCCGGTTTTGCGCTGCGGCGTTCGTTGATCGGTTTTGCCCCATCGGCAGTTGCCACGGTGGTGGTTCCTACTGTGGCCAGCGCAACCGCAGCCAGTATGCTTGGCATAATTCTCCTCATTGTGGTTGTTCCTCCAGTTGGTTGGTGGTTGGTTGTTGGGTGCTGACTTCGGCGATGCTTTCCAGTAGGGTTGTTGCTTGCTGTTGGGTAGCAACAAGCATCAGTTTTAGGTTGGGGTTTTCGGGATCCTCAGATAATGCTTTGTTGATCTGGGCCACGGCATCATCAATCACCTCCATATTCCGTTCGATGACGGAGATGGTTTCTGGGGAAAGCTCCTCTTTACTGAGGTGGAGCGTCTGCTGGATGCGTTGGCGCACGTGTTGGTAGTGCTGGTTTTCGCCAATGGCTGCCGATACGTGCGGAGGATTCCCCGCCGCCATTGGTGGGATGATGATTGGCTGGTTGATGCCATCTTCAGTTCGGTTTGCTGTGACCCAAACCGTAGCGATAATTGCCACACACGCAACGGCAGCCCATGCCTCCCACCGCCGCAACCAGGAGGGCTGGCTCGGATAGAGTGGGTGAATTTTTTTCTTGCTGATCTGCTCTGCAATTCCGGGCCAAAGTTCACGTTGCGGGGCAAACTCACGGGGCAGCATTCGTGCGCGCGCAATCACGGCACGGCGCAGCGCAAGCTCCGAACGGCATTCTGGGCAGCTACTGATGTGCTGCTCAATGGCGGTTCGCTGCTCTGGGGGCAGTTCACCAGCGATGTATTCGTCCAGTTGGTTGTTCGTTTCTTGGCAAGTCATCTTGTTGTAATGCCTCCTTCAGCAACGTCCGTGCACGGCTTAGTTGCGATTTTGATGTTCCAATTGCGATCCCTGTCATCTGGGCAATTTCTTCGTGGCGGTATCCTTCAACGTCATGCAGCACAAACACCGCGCGCGCCCCTGGCGGAAGCCCAGCAATGGCTTGTTCAAGGTCCAACGCCGTTTCCAGTTGTGGGGTGTGGGCCGGATCGGGAAGTGTGGAAAGGTCATCCAGCGCGATAACCCGCGCCTGCCGTCGTTCGGATTGCCGCCGCTCCCCCAATGCCACATTCACTGCAAGCCGATGCAGCCAAGTTCCGAACGTGCTTTCGCCACGGAACTGCGGCAGCCGCTCCCATGCTTTGATGAACGCTTCCTGGGTCAGATCCTCGGCTAAATTTTTATCGCCGCTCAATCGGTAGCAAAGCATATTCACCCGCCCAACATGGCGGTGGTACAACTGCTCGAACGCTGCCACCTCGCCATGCTGGGCGCGTTCAACCAACGGCTCAATCGCCGATGTTGGTTCAGCCTGATTTGGCAGCGCGCCGGAGTACAAGGTTATGATGCCGGATTGTGGATTCACGATTGGTTTGATGCCGCCCGAAGAAGAATGGTTGGAATGGGGGGGAAAGAGAAAAATCAGAAGCAGCACAACAGTAAATACCCCAACAACAAACAATGGCCAACTGTGGTTGCAGTTGGCCATTGAAATGTAGTGCGTGAAATCGGTGAGAATCAGGACGCTTAGATATGCCGTTCGGCATGGTAGCTAGACCGAACCAGTGGCCCGGATTCAACATACCGGAAACCCATGTTTAGGCCGATAATCCGAAGCTCATCGAACTCTTCCGGCGTGACAAACCGCTCCACCGGAAGGTGTTTCTTTGTTGGTTGCAAGTATTGGCCAAGCGTCAGGATGTCAACGTTCCGTTCGGCAAGGTCCTGCATTGTTTGCAGCAGTTCTTGGCGTGATTCCCCAAGCCCCAGCATGATCCCTGTTTTGGTTGTCATCCCTTGCCGCTTGGCCTCTTTCAGAAGGTCCAAAGTCCACTGATACTTCCCTTGCGGGCGGACTTTTCGGTACAGCGACGGAACCGTTTCGGTGTTGTGGTTCAGGATGTCGGGGCCGGCATCAATGATCCGCTGCAACGATTCGGCGTTCCCCTTAAAATCTGGGATCAGCACCTCCACCCGAACGCCAGGGCTGGTTTGGCGAACCTGCCGAATGGTCTCAGCAAAGATTCCCGATCCGCCGTCGGCAAGCTCATCGCGGTTCACCGATGTGATCACGGCGTGCTTCACCCCCATCTGCATCACTGCTTCGGCAACGTGGGTGGGTTCATCAAGATCAACCGTTCCGGGGCGCCCTGTTTTCACCGCGCAGAATCCGCAGCTTCGGGTGCAGGTGTCGCCAAGTATCATAAACGTTGCGGTTCCGGCGGACCAGCACTCGGCCATGTTTGGGCAGCGTGCTTCCTCGCACACGGTATGCAGTTTTTTGGAGCGCATCATCTCCCGCAACCAGGTCACGGTTTCGCCGGTTGGGATACGCACCTTCAGCCAATCAGGCCGCCGCTCAACATCTTTAAGCACCGGCGGCACGGCCTGTTCCGAAGGCTGAACGACTGGAAGAGAAATATCCATGTTACAAGACAGTTGTTTCGTTGAAGCTCTCCAAGTGGCGGATGATATCGGAGAGGAATTTGCCGCCAAGCAATCCATCAATCGCGCGGTGATCGTGCGAGAGTGAGAGATAGACCATCGAGCGAATCACAATCAGGTCCTGCCCTTCCACTTCCCGCACTACTGGCCGTTTCTGGATTGCTCCGGTGCCCAAAATCGCAACCTGTGGCTGGCTGATAATCGGCGCGCCATGCAGCAATCCGAACACGCCGTAGTTGGTGACGGTGAATGTTCCGCCGGCAATGTCGTCGGGCGCAAGCTGTTTGCTACGGGCGCGGGCAGCAAGGTCGTTGACGGCGTGGGCAAGGCCGGTGATGTTCATCCGGTCGGCATCTTTAATCACCGGCACAATCAAATTGCCGTCGGGGAGTGCGGTTGCCATTCCAACGTTCACCCGCTTTTTCAGGATGATGTTGGTTCCATCAACCGATGCGTTCACCCAGGGGTTTTCGCGCAGGGCGCGGGCCACTGCGGCAATGAAGAACGGGGTGTAGGTGAGCGCAACCCCTTGTTGTTTTTTGAAGCTCTCTTTCTGTCCTTCGCGCAGCCGCACAAGGCCTGTCACGTCCGCCTCGCCAACCTCGGTGACATGTGGTGAGGTGTGCTTGCTGCGAACCATGTGCTCGGCAATCAGCTGGCGCATCCGATCCATCGGGACTACTTCGGTGTCTGGGCCGTAATCCTTTGTTCCGGTGGATGAAATTACTGCCGGGGCTGCCGGTTTTGGTGGAGCCACAGGGGCTGCTGGGGCCGGCGCGGCGATTGCCGGAGCCGTTGGTGCTGCCACAGGTGCAGCCGTTCGATTCTGCAAGTAGCCCACCAAATCGCTCTTGGTCACGCGACCCCCAACACCGCTGCCGTTAATGGCGTTCAGCTCATTCACCCCCACCCCTTCCAGCTCGGCAATGGAGCGAACCAGAGGTGAGTAGAATCGGCCGCCAACACTGCGCGGAATTGGTCCAGCCGGAACTGCTGCGGCAATCGCCACAACTGGTGCTGGTGCCGCGCTTCCATTGGTGGAAACTGGCGCAGCAACCACCGGAGCCGGAGGTGCTGGCGCAACCGGTGCTGGTGCTGCAACTGGCGGCGGTGCAGCTGCCGGAGCCGGTGCCGAAGCAGCAACAGCCGCGCCGGTGCCGATAAATGCAATCACATTCCCGACGGCAACGGTTTCCCCTTCTTGCGCGGCAATCTCAACCAATGTTCCGGCAACGGGGGAAGGGATTTCGGTATCAACTTTGTCGGTGGAGATTTCGGCGATCACCTCATCGCGCTCGATAGCATCCCCCACCTTTTTTGTCCACCGCAGGATAGTCCCTTCCTGAACTGATTCTCCCATTTTCGGCATCAGGATTGCTTCGCGTGCGGCGGCGGCTGGTGCAGCGGCGGCGGCGGCGGCTGGTGCGGCCACTGGTTCGGGTGTTGGTGTGGCAACTGGTGCTGGTGTGGGAGCTTCTGCGGCGGGTGCTGGTGGTGGCGTTGCGCCGCTGGCGGCAACTTCACCTTCGGCACCGATGCGGGCAATCACGTTCCCGACAGCGACGGTTTCCCCTTCTGGGGCAACAATTTCCAGCAGCACTCCGGCAGCCGGGGAAGGGATTTCGGTATCAACCTTATCGGTGGAGATTTCAGCGATCACTTCATCCCGTTCGATCGTGTCGCCCACCTGTTTGGTCCAGCGAAGAATAGTCCCTTCCTGCACCGATTCGCCCATTTTGGGCATCAGAATGTCTGTTGCCATTGTTCTGTGGTCTCCCTGAAAATTCTGTATCTGCCTATGCTGTTGTTCTATGGATTCTTGCTTGGCGATTGCTTGGCAAGCGCGGCGGCAATGCCAAGTTAGCGAAACATCGGGGTTGTGTTCAATCTTCGCCACGCTTCGTCACGGTATCAGTGCCGAAACAATCTACCGTGGTTCGTTTTCCACAACCTCTACGCGGCGATTCATAGCTTTCCCAGCGGAAGTGTTGTTCCCTTTTTGGGGGTTGCTCTCTCCCTTCCCAATCGTCTGGATCGGTAGGTTGATTACCCCTCCGTTCTGTTGCAGCCATTCTTTTACTGCGTTTGCACGGCGCAGGCTAAGGCTGTCGTTCATTGCCTCTTCCCCTTCGTCATCGGTGAAGCCGATAAGGGTGAGGGAATGAAGCCGTTTGCGGCTGTACTGCCGTGCCAGCGATTGCAATCGTCGCTCCGAATCGGTGGTAATTATTGCCGACCCTGTGGGAAAATAGATCACAGGAGTAGTAGCTGTTTCGGTAGCAGTTTCCGGTGTGGTTGGCTCGTTTGCCGAAGCGGTGGTTAGCTCCAGAGTGATCCCTGAGATTGGCTGGGCCGAGGTTCGCACGGCCAGCGATTGCTCGTTGTATCCATTCCCCCATCCAATAATTGTCACATCGGTGTCGGGGGGAAGGATCAGGATGAACCGCCCGTTGTGATCGCTGGTGGTGGAGAACATCTCTGCGCCATCCTGCTTCCGTTCCACGCGAACCAACCCTTCCACTGGTTTCCCCGCCGCCACCAAATGGCCTTGCACCAGCGTTGTTGGAATCGGGCGAAATTCTTGGGGAAGCTGCAAGCGATAAATATCCGACCGCCCAAAATTCACTTCACCCGGGAATCCGCTGCCGCTCAGGTAGATGTAGTCACCTTTGGCTGGAATTGATAGCGATGCCTCGAACATCGGGGTGTTAATCGTGACTCCAAGATTGACAGGGGTAGTCCAAGCATTCCATGAATTTCCGATGCGGCGTGTCATGAATAGGTCGCTTTCGCCAAACCCGCCATGCCCAGCCGAGGCAAAGTAGAGTGTGCGGTTATCGGCGGCCATAAACGGCGCGCCTTCAAACATTTCGGTGTTGACCGCGCTCCCCAGCGAAGTTGGTTCGGACCAACGGGTCATATCGCTGGTGATGGCGGTGCACACAAATAGGTCAAGATTTTCTGGATTAGGATTCTGGGATATGGTGCTTTTAGGATGGTAAGCAAGGATCAGTTTGCGGCCATCGGGGGAGATTGTGGCGTAGTAGCTATCGCCCAGCGAGGCCAGTCCTTCAATGATAATCGGGGTTGGTTTCGTCCAAGCATTATTGGCCCGTCGGATCAGCGATAGTCCAATGGTGTGTTCGGTGGTTTTTGCTTTCTTCCCTTTGCCGACGGTGTGTTTGATGGTTGCGCCGCTGTGCATCAGCGCGGTGGTGCCATCGGCACTAATCCAGAATAGGACATCGGAGCTACGCGAATTCATTGGAGAGCCAAGATTAACGGCGTTTCCCCAGCTGCTGTCTGGTTGCAGCGTGGACATGTAGATATCGTCATCATCATCCACGCCGCCAATGTTTGCAGGGGCATATTTCCGGTCGAAGTACAAGCTGCGGCCATCGGGGGAGACTAAAGGGAGGATTTCAATGGCGGTGGAGTTTACCCCAGGGCCGGGATTATCCCGCAGTGTAGGTTGCTCGGAATCATTGGGGGTAGGTTGAGCAGTGGCGTTGTGGCTTGCCATCAGCAACAACAGACAAATGCCAGCAAGCAATGAAGCCTGAAGGGGGGCAGCAATCAGCGCAATGATGTGGCGCAACACAGAAATGGAAGCAGTTGGGAAAGCCATTGTTAGATTATGGTTTACGTAACGATTACCGTAATAAGACCCTCCGCAAGGGAACAATGTTGCCGACACAATGGCATAACCGAACGCAAGGCCAATGAAATTACCAAAGCCCGCAAACCAAGTGGGAAGGGGGAACAACTTTTCACAGGGGGAATGATAGTTTCGTCCCTGCCGCATCTATCACACGCAGCATCAGCACTCCGGCTTGTTTCACTCCTACGTTGTTTCCCTCTTTATTTCTACACCTTTGATGAACCGATGAGTACATCCATCTTGCTGTTGCGCTATGGCCTCCTTTGCTTTTTTTCTGCTCCCCTTGCCTGGGCGCAGACTGGTGATTGGAATCCCCAAAACGCCGACACGTCGCACCCGCGAACGCTGCTGCGTGGCCGCGACATTCCATCAACACAACAACGACTGGATCACCCGCTGTTTGCCGAACTCTACCGTGGCGTTTGGCAATCGGCCCAAGCTGCCATTCCCAGCGATAACGCCAGCAGTAGCGGGCGGCGCGCGCGGGCGGGGTTGGCAAAAAATATCGCCTTTGTGCTGTTGCTGGATCGGATGCCATCGGGCAGCGGGTTTCAGCCGATAACCCCAGCACTGCACGCCACGCTTGCTGGCCGCGCACTGCAATTGCTGAATGAGTTGAAGGTTGATGTTCCCCCCCTTTCCGTTGCTACGCCAACCGCATACGATGATTGGCAATGGAGGTCGAAAGAACTGATAGATATGCTCTGCGCCTACGACCTGCTGATGGGGACCAGCGTCCCACGCAGCTTGCTGGCAACAGCACAGATACGGCTGCAAGAGTTTGCCGCCAACCTGCATCACGAATCCACCAAAAGCATTCTTGGCCTGACGTTTTTTGGCGTGGTGAAAAATAATCATGCGCTGATGACGGCCGGGGCGTTGGGAACTGCCGCTGTTGTGCTGAACAACGCAACCAGCAGCAATCCCGATGCACACCCTATCGCTTGGATTTCCACCGCGCTTTGGAACAGCGATAACGTTCTTTGGCGCGATGCTGCAAGGCAATCGGAGCCGGGTATTGTTGCCGGCTATGCCGAGGGGCCACATTACTTCCGTTACGCCTTCTTGAATCTGCTCCCCTTCTTCCGCGCCCTCGGGAATTTCCTTCCCGACACCACGCTGGATGTTTCCTTCAATGGCATCCACCGCTCCATTCGCCACCCGTTTCACGATCTCGATTACGATCAACTGTACCGCTGGGCGGCCAGCATCCGGCTGCCGGATGGGACCTTGCCACCGCTGGATGATACATTCTTGGATGAGGGCTTCCCAGAGCTTGCGATTGCTGGGAAACCAGAGCTTGTGTGGCCGATTACCGATGGCTCGGCTCGGTTGGCAGCCCAATTGAATTCCACCGTAGATATGCGTGCAAATTTTATTGCTGCCGGGATTGAACCAATCCAACCAACGCTTCCGCCAATGGTCGTGCTTCCCGAATCTGGCAATCTGGTGCTCCGCTCCGGATGGGATTCGGCGGCCACGTATCTCCACATTTCTGCCGAACATGGCCGGGCAATGACTTCCGGCGCAGGGCATAACCAAGCCGACGATGGCAGCTTCATGCTGTTCAGCCATGGGGAACATCTGGCGTTGGATCCTGGATACTTGAAGTACGACCGCAGAGGTGAGGTTGGGAACGCCGCCAACCACAACATGATTCTGGTGGACGGTCGCGGGCCAGCAATCGGAAGCCCGGGCTTACCTGGTGGAGCCAATAGCTATCTGCGCCAGGCCGCATCGCTGCCGGGGCTGATGTATGGATTGGTGGAGACCGCCTACGAAGGGGCAACCATCCAGCGTCACGCATTTCTGCTGGGGGGTAGCTACGTTCTGTTGGCCGATGCTGTTAGCTCTGCCACGCCGCACCGGTTCACGTGGCAGCTGCATGGCAATGGCTTGGCGGGGGGAGACAATGAAACCGGATTGTTCACCGAAGATTTTGGCAACAACATGGGGCGGTGGCAAAAGAATGGCGTGGGGATTCTGTGATGCTGCAGAGTTCGGTGGGGGTTCACGAGCTACGCTACGACTCGGCAGCCCACCACACTGTGATGCTGGCAACCAGCAAGCAAACTATTTCTACCGAATTTCTTGCGGCCTGCATTCCCCAAAAAGTGAGGGCCCCGAATCTGGTTTTTGCCAGCGAGGCCACCCCCGATGGAGTGACGGTGCTGAAGGTTGCTGCCGAAAGCCAGCGCGACCTGCTGCTTACCGCGCCTGACACTACGTATCGGGAATATCCATCATCGCTGACAGATATCCCCAGCCCAATCCGCTGTGATGCGACGGTGATTGTTGCCACCACCAACGCGATTGGATTACAAGGATACCTGATGCGCGCCGGAACCGAATTTCAGCATGGGAACCGCACCCTAATGGCCAGTTTCGGAAACCGGATGACCATGGCGGTGGTGCGGGGGCGCGATGCCTATCACTGCTACGCTTCCGACAGCGGAACCGTTGTTGTGCTGCCCGATGAGGGGGCCACAGTCCGTGATGTTGTTGGCGATGGGGTGGCGGGATGGCAATACCAATGGGGGGCGGGAACTGTCGTTGTTCGGCTTTCCCGTGGCTCAACATTTGTGATTCAGTTGGAGCGGCAATCCTCGGGGGTAAGCAAAGAAGAAGGAGCCAAATCTGGAGTGATGAAGATTGTTGGCAGCACTGGCTATCTCCCCTTGCCAGCGGTGGATCATTCGGGGGCAACCATCACGCTGCTCAACCTGCTTGGTGAAGTTGCGGGTGTGCAGCAAGCAACGCCAACGGTTGATGGCTACGTGAGTGTGGAATTATCCACCATTCCATCGGGGGCATATTATGCAGTGCTGCGCCAGCGCGGTTGCGTTGTTGCCGTTAAGAATTTTTGGTGGCATGGGGCGGGGCAGTAAGTTGCTGCGGTGAAACTTCTGACGTGAATTTCTCAGCCCGTTTCTGCTATCCACTTCTTGCTATTTCATCGGCTGTTTGCTTGAACCATTCCACCATGTCCCAGCCTATCGTTCTTCACATCACCAACGCCCCAACGCCATACCGATTGCCGCAGTATCGGGCGTTCCAGAAGGAGTTGCTGAAAGCGGGGGGGCGGCTGCATATCCATTTTTTAGGGGGGCGCAGCCGCCAGCGCAATTGGGAGTTTAGCGATGAAGATTTTGCCGAATTATCGTGGTCAATGGGGAGCGCAAATGCCATGCTGCAAGGGGCGATGCTGCAGATACAGCAACTGCGTCCCGGGGCGGTAGTGCTTGCCTGGGCCATGGATGGTATCGCTTTACGGCTGATGCTGCATTGCCGCCGGAAAAAAATCCCAGTGCTTATCTACAGCGGCGAGACCGAAATCTCGGCGCAGCGACGGCATCAATGGCTGCGGGATCTGGTGCGCATTCCTTTCTACAAATTGGCCAGCGGGTTCATTGCCTACGGGACCGCAGCGCAACGCTACTTGCAGGGGCGCGGGGTTCCGCCGGGACGGATTGATGTAGCGATTAACGTTGTGGATACGCAGTTCTTTGCTACCCAAGCTGGTGCGGCACAATCCGACGGCGAAGCCACCCAGCTGCAAGCTCAGTTCCGCACGGAATCGGGGGGGGCATTTGCGGTGCATCTGCTGTTTGTGGGCTATCTGCTCCGTTGGAAAGGTATCTTGGAAATGGTGGAAGCCGTTGCTGCGCTGAATCGCCCCGATGTAGCCTTGCACATTGTGGGGGCGGGGGAAGCCGAAGCTGAGTTGCGCCAAGCTATCCAGCGGCATGGATTGCAGCCGCAAGCCTTTCTGCACGGTTATCAGCAGAAAACGGAGTTGCCCCGCTACTATGCCATTGCCGATGTTTTGCTCTTCCCTTCTTTGACCGAGGTTTTTGGGCTGGTGATGGTGGAGGCGGCGGCGGCGGGGTTGCCGATAGTGGCAACGCGGTTTGCCGGCGCAACCGTGGACGCAGTGATAGATGGAGTAACGGGGATTGTTGTTGACCCCAACAACATCCCCGAATTCACCGCCGCGCTTCGCCGGCTGATTGATTCTCCGGGGCTGCGCCAACAAATGGGCAGCGCCGCACGCCACCACGCCGCAACAGCACTAACCCCCGAACGGAGTGCCAACGGGTACGCCAGCGCGCTGCTAAAGGCGATGGCAAAAAAGTAGATTATTACGAATCTATGATAACCCTCGGATAGCCCCTCTCTTTCTTCCCTCTGTGCCCTCTGTGTCTCTGTGGTTCATTTTCTTCTTGGGAAGAGGGAAAAACCACAGAGGCACAGAGGACACAGAGGGAAGAAGAGAGGTCGGACCCTCCCATCATCTGCACCGATAAGCCATTACTTTTTTTCCCGCACCCCGACCACCACACCAAGTATTGCAGCAATCGCCAAGCATAGCTGCGGCCACCAGTCGCCCCAGCGGGTGTACAGTGTGAGGTCGCTTCGTAGCTCAAGCTGGTCGGTGATGGCTGCGGCCACGTTCTGCTCCGTCTCGTTGTACATCTCTCCGTTTGGCGAGATGAAGCAGCTAATGCCGGTGTTGGCTGCGCGTGCAATCGGGCGGCGATTTTCGATTGCGCGAAGCAACGCAAAGCGTTGGTGCTGCAACGGCCCTGTGGTTCCCAGATACCAGCCATCGTTGGTCACCACGGTTAGGAAGTTCGCACCGGAATCAACAAACTTCCGGACTACGTTTGGGTATACGCTTTCAAAGCAGACCACGGCGCCCCCCTTGGCCATCCCCCCCCGCCGTAGCGGCACGTCGAACACGGTGATAGATTGCCCTCTTCCCCATGCCGAAATCCCCATATCCCACGTCAGCATTGTTATCAAAAATGGAACCTCATCAGCAAAAGGAATCCGTTCCCCGAACGGTACTAACTGCATCTTGTGGTATGATCCCGTCAACCCTTTACCGGGAACAAACAGGCCAACAGCATTGAAGTGATCGTAGCGGAAACTGTCCAGATCACCAGCAGCATCATACTCAACCCCTATCTTGGCACTGGGGGGGGCTTCCGCGGCGGTGGGGTAGCGGCGATAATCGGGAAAACCGCTCATCAGCGCGACATCAAGGCTGTTGACTATCTCCATCACTTCCGCCATTCTTCCTTCGGCTCCGGGCGTTGTCAGCGTGCGGGGAATTGCCGTCTCCACCCACAAGGCCATATCTGGTTTCTGCTGAAGCGGGGCGATTGCGTTGCGTGTCATCGCGCCGTTCAGCGCAATTTGGTTCACGGTATCCGCTTGCTTCCATTTATCCCAGGGATCAACATTCGGTTGGATGATAGTAATGATCATTCCCCCCCCTTTTGTTGGGGACTCATCACGAAGCAAGCCGTGGAGGTAGGGGAGTATTACCCCAATGGAAATCACTATCCACGCGCCGCGCCGAATCTGCTTCTGCTGGTGTTCGGGAAGTTTCCCCCCGGCAGCAAACAGCAATGCAGCAACCGCGCAATTCAGCATCACCAAAACAAAACTTAGGCCCCACACCCCGGTAAACTCAATGAACTGAATGAAATAGTGGTTATAGGTTTGGGTGTTCCCCAGCGTCAGCCAGGGGTAGCTGGCATCGGTCAGCGCGTGAAGGTATTCGCCGCCGGTCCAGAGGAACGGAAGAAACATGAGGGCATACAACGGCGATGCCCGCTTCATCACCCAGCGGTACAGCAGCATCGGAACCACAAAAAACAGTGGGTGAATAATGATGAGCAGGATGCAGCTAATCATCAAATACGGCTCGGTCTTCGATTGCCAGCTTCCCACCCACCAGGTGGTTAATGCGGAAAAAAGGAGGAAGGAGAGGTAGCTCCAGCGGAACGTTTGCTTCCAGTTAGCGGCCCGGTGCAGTGCGTACAGCAAGGGGGCAAGCCCAACCGCGCCGAACAAGCCAACGGGGTTTGGGGGATATGCCAAGCCAAGTATCAGTCCGGTGGCAGCAAGGAATGCCGATGTTGGCAGGCGGTCAAGCGGGTTGGTACGGGAGTTGGTTGATGTCACGGGCTTTATCTCAGAAAAAAGGAATCGGTGTCTCGGTTGCGCCAAGCGGGATTGCATGGTGTTCGGTGGCGAAGTTAGGGAACCTCAGCCACAGCCGCGCCATGCTGTTGGGATATTCACAATGCCCACCCAGCCTCACCCCTGTGATTTTTTGGCGGTTTGTGTGTTTGTTCATTCGACTGGTTCCGTTGTTCTTTTTGTGCTGTACCTCTATCACAGTTATGCAGCTTCGTTTCTTGCTATTCAATAGAGTTTGTTGGGCTGCGGCAGCCATTGCTTGGTTGCTGGTTGCGGCGTGGGGCAACCCGCTGATGATTGCCCAGCAGCCGGACTCTTCAATCTCTATTCAGCCAGCGGCAATCCTCTATGCTGATATCCCCCGCACGAACTGCATCAGTGATGTGGTTTCCGTTGCCAACACATCACAAGTCACTATCTCGGTAACGGTTTCGCTTGCGTCGGCTGCCAGCAACACCCCTTCTTCGTGGAGTTTGGAGGGGATCGCTTTGGATAGCCTACGGCGTGGTGTGTTGGATATCCCAACCCGTGTCCCAACCTCTTGCGGTATCCGCTTTTGCGGCATGGCCGCCGCTGGGACTACCGTGCGCGACACGCTGATTATCCGTTGGGGAAATGCTGGCTCCACCCAAACGCGCACCGTTCCGTTGCGGGCCACCGTTACTTCCGCTTGGGCTGCCCCTGCCGATACAGCGTTCCCCAATCCGGTAGCGATTGGGGGGGAGGATTCGCTAACAATACTTGCCGTAAACCGAACAAACAGCCCAATCACGATAACCACTGCACGGCTTGATGATCCGTTCGGATATCAAGGGTTTACAATGCTTTCGCCATCGGGCCAAACAACGGTTGATCCACTGCAAGCCCTTCCGGTTCGGGTGCGGTTCCGCCCAAACATCCAATCTCAATCGCCGATCCAGAACACCATTCTCATTAATGATAGAAACTCCACCGAACTTCGTATCGGCATCCAAGCGCAGCCTATCGCTCCCGCTGCTCCACCCCGGCTTAGCGATACGATTCTTGATTTTGGAACGGTTGCGGTTGGGGATTGCAGAACGGATAGCGTTACGGTGAATGGTGGGAACACATCGTTCACGATAGACACGGCATGGATTTCAGGAGCTAACAGCTTGGATGATCCCCGCTATCAGATAGTCAGCCCCACACAATTTCCTGTTCAAAACGTTTTTGCGGTTCGGTTCGGTATCCGTTTCTGTCCCGATCCCACTGGCCGCATCACCGACACTGCTGCGCGATTGACGCTGCGATATCGAATCAGCGGGCAAAACCCTCAGGAGTTGGTGGTGCAGCTGTATGGGCGTGTGGAAGCAGACACGCTCCTTCCTCCACCGACCATCACCCCAACAAGATTGGATTTTGGAGCGGTGCGTTGGGACACTTGTGTGGCCGACACCATCATCATCGCCGGCGATACGATTCACCAAATTACTCGTGCCGAATGTTGGCGTTCCAATCAACAGACCGACACGCGGTTCACCTTGGTGGAGCCACAATCGTTCCCGATAACGCTCACCCCAAACGGCATTCGCCTTGTTGTCCGTTTCTGCCCCGATAGCAGCATCACCGATAGTGCTGCAACACTCTTTTTATCCACCAACTGGAGCAACACGCCAGTGGCGATTCCGCTTACTGGGCATGGGGTCTCAAATCCAGTTTCACCGGTTGAGCGGGCCAGCGTCAGGCTAAGCGGAACCACAGGGCAAGCCGGAACCACATTCCAGCTGCCGCTCACCCTTTCTGCGCCGCTCCGTGCCGATCAAAGTGTGCAGAGCCTTTTCTTCAGGATGCGGATGCCAGCGCGGGCACTCTATCCGGTTGGCGTTGCTACTGCTTCGGGGGCAAGTATCCCCCACAACTATACCGTAGCCTATGATGCCGACACTGCGGTTGGAACGCTGACCGCGAAGTTCATCGGTTCAATCACTGGGCAGATCGTGGCCAGAATAGAGTTCATGGGACTTACAACCGGGTATCCAGAAACTGTGGTTTTTATTGATAGCGTTGCGGTTGGTTCCCCATTTGTGGCGATTGATACCGCCAACGGAATTGTGGAGTTGGAAGGATGTGAGATTGGCAAGGGGATCAGTTTCACGAAGCGCGCGCACGTTACCAGCATCCGCCCCAGCCCCATCACCGAAGCCACCACCATCCACTACATCGCCCCCGACGGAACCTTGCCACGGCTCCGGCTGATCGATATTCTTGGCGGAACAACACGCACCATTGACCTCCCGACCGGCACCGGACGTGAGGAGCAATATCACCCCGACCTGCATGGTGTGGCCCCGGGCCTCTACCTTCTGGAGCTACACGTCGGCTCCGAAAGGACTGCCATGCCGGTCATCATAACAGCGGGGGGAGCGGGATGAGCAGTGCCTTCTTCCCCCTGCTGTTTCCCCCCTGTTTTTCTTGCTTGTTGTTGTTTGCGGCTCGGGGGTGTGTTCTGGTTGCAATCGCAGCGACCATGCTTCCGGCGTTGGCGTGGGGGCAGGAGGGTTCGGATAGCAACATGAGCGTAACCCAACTTGGGATCCTGGGTGAGTTTAGGTTGGGAGTGTCACAAGGGAGCATTCCGGTGTATGCGGGAACACCCGATTGCGGGCTGTTTGAGTCGGGAACGGCAGGGGGAACTGGGCTGATGGGAATCGTGCGGATGCCAAAATTATTTGGCGGGGAATGGGGACTGTCGTTTGTGCTTGGATGGAGGTCGGGAAGCAGCACCCTTCAGACTTCACCGATTGATCCGACCGTCATTTTCGATTCGGCAACGATTGCCCCCGTGACACTGGATCGGACGTTGCAACTGCAACGCGACGACCAACGCGCACTGTTCGGCAGCAACGTGGAGTATCAGCTTACCCCACGATTGACCGTTGGGCTTGGCGCAGCGCTAACCTACCGGCTGAACTCCACCATCACCCAAACCGACAACGTGAGCGGTCCCGGCGACCACAGTTTTGAAAACGGCCAACGCAGTCGCACGATGAACGATGGCGAACGGCTTTCCGGTGCCGGAATTTCCCTTGCCCTTGCTCCATCTGCCGACTACACGTTCCCGTTTGGTCCGCATCTGTCGGGATTGGTGGGGATTTCAGGCCAGGTTGATCTGGTTTCGATGGTGGAGCGATGGGCATGGCAAGATTTAACAATGCAAGCACGGGTGGGGGTGATGATTGAGTTCGGAGGAAGCCATACGGCTCCGCCGCCGCTCCCCTCCCCACTGGCAAATCGTCCGCAGAAATTAGAGGCGACATCAGATACTCCAGCCATATCAGCCTTGCCGCCATCCACCTCACCTTCCGCTACTCCAGTTGATTCCAGTAGCTTGGTGCGTAATCGTGTGGCATCGCAACCCTTCATTGCCCAGTTGGAGTTAATCGCGTTTGATGCCATGGGGCAGCCAACCCCGGTGGCGGTGGTAAACGTGGATGATGCTTGGTTGCAACGTTGGTGGGAGCTTCGCACCGGAAGCGTTGTGGTGATTGATGAACACCTGCTGCAACGGCAGTCCCAGCTGAACTCCGCTGCTGCTGCTCAGTTCGCTCCTGATTCGTTAGGAAGTGCTTTGATCCCCGAGCTACAAGCGCAGTTGCTGAACATCATCGGATGGCGCATGGCCACGCTTCACCCAACGGCAGGGTTGACGTTGCGTGGCCCGAATCAGCTGGCTGGGGAGGTGCGGGACTACCTTCACCATACGTGGGGGATTGATCTGGAGCGGATGGAGGTGAGGTCAAATAACGAAAGCGAAGGAGGAGCCAACCAGCACAAGGATCGGAAAAAGCAGGTGGTGCTAATGACCGATGTTCCACCGTTGTTTGATCCTGTGGTTCTTTCAGCTCAATCAGCAACGGTGGATCCGCCCCGAATTCAGATATCTCCGGCGTTTCAGTCGGGAGTGGGGATTCAGGATTGGAAGATTCGGATTGCACACGACGGCCAATCCGTGGGTGAGTACTCTAGCCAATCAGCATCAAGCGGAGCGGCACAAATCAACTGGCGAATTGCATCCACCGGGGCATCGGGGAAGATGACGACGTTGTTGGCTGAACTGAGTGTGCGCGATTCCAGCGGAGCATCCACCAGGGCCGTCGCACAACTACCCTTGCAAGTCATGCGGGGCGAGCGAATCACGCAGCAGACGTTGAATTTTTCGGGAGAAGTGATGCAAGCCCGTTGGATTCTGCCGGGGAGTGTGATTGCCAACCACCAAAACAGCGCACACTTTCAGGGGCGTATTCTTGAGGAAGTAGTTGCGGCAGTGGAGTCGGGAAGCAAGGTGGAAGTGGTGACGATGCAAAGGGATCCAATGGCATCGGCATGGGGAACTGATGTAGCAACCGCGCTACATGCCAAATGTGCGGCGGCGGCGAAGCGTTGCTCCATTGCTACCAAAGCGGCAGTGGTAGCTTCGGGGGGCGTTGAAATTAGCGTTGTGAGCCGGTAACGGTTACTTCATTTCCGGCTAACAATGATCTCGGACTCAGTTTTGTTGCAGCAATTCAATCGTCAATGGCTGTGCTTGGCCGCCGATATTGGCGATGGAAATCTGGGCGGCCATCTGGCGTGCAATCTGGCGGATGCTGTGCGCCGTTTCGGAATCAGGATTGCGGACAACCAGAGGCTTCCCTTCGTCCCCTCCCTCCCGCATTTCCATCACCAGCGGAATTTCTCCAAGAAAAGGAACGTTCATCTCGGCTGCGGCGCGTTGGCCACCACCATGCGAGAAGATGTCGTATCGCTTTCCGGTATCGGGGGCAATGAAGTAGCTCATGTTTTCGATGATCCCCAACACAGGGACTTGCACCCGTTCAAACATCCGCAAGCCTTTGCGTGCATCGGCAAGTGCAACATCTTGCGGTGTGGTGACAATCACCGCTCCGGTGAGCGGGATGGATTGGGTCAGTGTCAGCTGAATGTCGCCAGTTCCGGGGGGAAGATCGAAGATGAGGTAATCAAGTTCGCCCCATTCAACATCGCTCATCAGTTGCTTCAGCGCGCCGGCGGCCATTGGGCCGCGCCAGATGACGGCTTGGTCGGGGTCAACAAGAAATCCTAGCGAGATCACCTTTACGCCGTAGGCTTCCAGTGGGGCAATTTTTCGCTCGCCGTTGGCGTTTTCGTACACGTAGGTTTGCTTGCCGTTCAGTCCAAACATCAGTGGGGCGGAAGGGCCGTAGATGTCGGCATCAATCAATCCCACGGTGCTTCCCTCTTCTGCCAGCGCAACGGCAAGGTTCACCGCAACGCTTGATTTCCCCACGCCCCCTTTCCCCGAAGCCACGGCAACCGTGTTTTTCACTGCCGGAAGCATCGCCGACCGGCGCGCTGCCCCAGGTGAAGTGACACGGCTGGTCATCTCAACCTGCACTTCTTCGGCTCCTAACTTGCGAAGGGCCTGTTCAGCTTCTTCTTTCATTTGGTCTTTCACGGGGCAAGCTGGGGTGGTAAGCTCTATCACAACCGCAACGGTGGTTCCGGTAATCTGGATGTTTTTCACGAACCCAAGCGAGACGATGTCGCGCCGAAGGTCGGGGTCGTTGATAACCGAAAGGCTTTGGCGGACAGCTTCTTCGGTAAGGGTTTGCTTGCTGCTTGTTGAGTTGAACAGTCCCATAGATAACGCTCTCGATGATTGATATAGAAGCAAACTTAACCATTGCACTATCCGGCATGGCGTGACGAAACATGAACTTACAGCAGGGATGAAAAGAGAACGGCCAGATAGAAATCTACTCTATCTGGCCGTTGATTATTTGTGGTAGCAGTCGGCGATTATGCGTTCTGCAGCTCCGCATGATACTTGATGCTGTTGGCCTGGTACGCCAGCACCCCCAATGCCCAGGGATGGGCAACACCAAGCATCGTGTAGGTAAGCAGCGCGATGGTCTTGGATGGATCATCGGGGTGGTCGGTTAGCTTCATGGTGTAGAGCGATGGGAAGAAGCCGCTAACGCTGGGGTCTGCGATCTCCAAATCGCTGGCGGTGAATTCGGCCAATGGCATATTGACCATTACTTCACCGATGCGGTCGAACACCACGCCATTCATTACTCTGTGGATGATAAATCGTCCACCTTCATCGGAGCCAAATGAGTTCAGATAGGAAAGCCCAGCAAAAATTGGATGGTGAGTGAAGAATTTTGCTACGGTTCCACCGGCAACCTCCCAAATTTTTTCCCGCGAGGCGTTAATCTCTACTTGAACGGCAATTGTTTTTTCCGGCATATCCAGCCGGTTCATCAGCTCGTTCAGGGTTTGCGCCATGTGTTCTTCGTTGACGCTAATCTGGCCATAGCGGCGGCCATTGATGTCCTGAACCTTACTCGGGTACTTATATGTGTATTCCATGATTGTACTTCTCCTTTGCCCAACGTGCCTGTTAGCAGTGTTTCGTCGTTTCGTCAGCCCTTATTCATTCAGTAGGTTCTATCGCTACATTATTCCTACTATTTATGTGCCAGTTGTAGGCTCTGGTGTGTTCATCTTTGTCTTGCCTACGTAGATATACGAGATAGGCTGCAAAGTAGTTGACAGCATTATTACATTCTTGTAACCGAATCAGTAGCCCAACAGCTTACAAGGTTGAATAATGAAGTGGTTGGCAGCATAGAATTGTTCAACTGCTTGCTATCAACAGAGCCGTGAGTGTTTTGCACGAATCATGATGGATGTTCACGAAAAGGAAGTATTCTCTTCTCAAGTAAATTCTTGCTGGCCATACCTCTATTACCTATTACCCCTGCCCCAAGCTGTTGTTACGCTGGTTCTGGATTTCTGCACTGTCGCGGTGTGTTCTGCCGCCAGCAAACCGCTATCGCCGCTCACGATATGGCATCACATTTCTTCCTTGCGTGATTGAAGCCAGCATCATCTGCATGATAATGCTCCCTGAAAGGCTGGATGATTTCAGCAGGATATCAGCTTGCAGCAGAACCTCGAACGTATTGCGTAAATGGTCAATCGGGTAGCGTTGCACTGCGGCCAGATACTCATTCAAGAAAAACGAAGTAATGCCGACTGCCCGTGCCATTTCGTTGTTGTCGCGGGTGCGTGCGCGTAGTTCGGTTAACCGCCAAAGGATGGTGAAATAGCGTGTCAGCATTGTCAGAATAAGTTGCTCCGGTTCGCCTGCGCGAAGCATCCGCTCGGTAATCTCCGATGCCAAACTTGCGTTTTTGGTTCCCAATGCTTTCTGAAGCTCAAAGATATTCCATGTTTTGGAAGCTCCAACTACAGTCCGCACGTCCTCCAAAGTGATGTTTTTCTTCCCTTCAACGTAGGTGAACAGCTTTTCGATTTCATTACTGATGATACGCAGCGACCCACCAGCATAGCTCACGAATAATTCCACTGCGTCCGGGGTGATCTCTTTTCCGCGCTTGCGAATCCTATCAGCTGTCCATGAAGGCAATTCGCGGTCGTAAATTTTTTTGAATTGAATGCTTGCTGCATGCTCGGTAATGATGTTGTATGGAGCTTTGGGGCTTTTCCCTTTCAGAATATCCCCAGCAACGGCGGTAAGCACAAGTGTGGTGGAAGGGGATGCGGAAGTGATATACCTAGCAAACGGCGAAGCCGGATCGGGTTTTCCACGCAGGCTGAATGTTCGGTCAATATCGCGCACAACAACAACCCGCCGATCTGCCATCAGCGGGTAGGCCGATGCTCGCTCCACAATTTCTTGTAAGGTTACTTCAGTTCCATGCAGTAGGTCAAAATTGAAGCTAACGGTAGATTTATCTACTGCTCGGTCAATAATCTGCTCTACGGCTTCATCAATCAAAAACTCTTCGTCACCAAATAAAAAGTATAGCGGCTCAATTTTCCCGTGCCGTAACTGGGTCATCAAACTTTCGGAAGTAACGATTGGCATGGCGTTGTGCTGATAGAGTGTAATCCTAAGATACCGCGAAGCCCACAACAAAATGGGCATCTTAGCAATTTGCCAAGATACCCACGGTTCATCGAATTTGCTACCTCTTAGCCTTCTGTTGGCGGCTCAGCGGATGCTGGCGTAGCTGATTTTTTCTTTGCTCCACGCTTCCCTCCTTTGCCTTTCGCAGTTGTCACTTTCCGCTTCTTTCCGCCGCCACGTGGCTTTGGTGCAGGGCGTGTGGCGGGTGCGGTCTCAGCCACTGGAGTCTCAACTGCTACTGGAGCAGCAGCGTCAGCGGCGGGAGCAGCTGGGGCGGCATCAGCATTTTTCTTTGGGCGACCACGCTGCCCTTTTTTGGGAGCGTCAGTGGCGGGAGCAGCTGGGGCGGCATCAGCATTTTTCTTTGGGCGACCGCGCTGCCCTTTTTTGGGAGCGTCAGCGGCGGGAGCAGCTGGGGCAGCATCAGCATTTTTCTTTGGGCGACCGCGCTGCCCTTTTTGGGGAGCGTCAGCGGCTGGAGCGGCATCAGCATTTTTCTTTGGGCGACCGCGCTGCCCTTTTTTGGGAGCGTCAGCGGCGGGAGCAGCAGGGGCGGCATCAGCATTTTTCTTTGGACGACCGCGCTGCCCTTTTTGGGGAGCAGACGTTGCTTTTTTCTTTGGGCCGCGCCGTTTCTTCGTGGCTGCTGGCGCGGCTGCTGAAGCTGTAGGAGCCGGTGTTGACACTCGGGTCTCAACCGTCAATAGACCTTGGATAATTCTATGGAGGTTGACTGCTACCGAAGCTGTTCCTGCATCAATAATTCGTTGTGATGCCGCTACGCCAGCAGCACCAAGGCTGCGGACATTGCTAACTATCTGCGCAATTTCTTCAGCCCTCATGGATTCAGTAATCACACCAATCGTTAGTGGATGCCCACCGTTGGTGTAGATCACAAAAACATAGTTACCGGAGTTTTTTGTGGGGAATGAGGAAATAGGCGATGCGGGGGTGGCGTGAATCGTTTCCATAAATGATCCGATCATCGAGATCATTTGGGTTCCAAGCTCAGTTACGAGCGTTGCCTGACTCCCGTTCAGTGATGGCATATGCAATGTCCTACTGGATAGATGAATGTGCTGCGAAAATCCTTTCGCATTGAACGGGTACAAATATACAGAAAGGAATTTCAGAAATTATCAGGGAAATTTTATTCGTATGAAATTTGTGACAGTCAAATCCTTATTTGTCATTACTGGCCATGAGCGCGGGAAAATATCAGCATAGTGTTCTACTTGGGATAATGGAGTTTGCGGATTCTACGAAGCATGGATTCCCGCGTTCGCGGGAATGATAATGCGAGTGTTATCGCAAATTCCTTTCATCATAGTAGAAATGCCTGTAAGTGATGTCAGTATCCTTACCAATACTAAGGTGGTTGTCACAGCCAACTTCCTATCCCGTCGTCAAGGGGATACTTTCATCGTGGGGAATATGCAAGCAAAGAGAATAGGTGTTTTCAACGATAAGGATCATAATCATCAGTGATACGTCGAATTCGTGATTGTTGTAAATGGTTCATCGTTTATCCACAAGCATTGGGGAGGCGGCCAGCGCAAGGTAATTGCAAGTGATCCCATCTGCAATCATTCGGAACCAGCAGCGTCAACAGTGTACCAAATAATTTGCTTGCAAAATTTCCCCTACCACCCCTAATTTTTCGCATTGAATGCGGTGAAGTAGATGCCCTACGCAGGGCTGTCGGCTTCCGCTTTTGCGGGAATGATAACGATAGAGTTCTTGCAAATCACGTGATTTCGAGGGTACTTCCTATTAACAACAGAGAGCGAGAGGATAATGATGAGAATACCACGTTACGTCACCACGGCACTGCTATCTGGGCTATGCACAGCCGCATTGACCGGGACTATTGTTGCGGCTGGCGGAGGAAATAGCACTGCGGCAGTCTATCCCAATCCTTTTACCGAAGGGACAGTGTTTCAGCTTTCGATGCCGAACGATGCTCGTATTCGCATCAGCGTTTACGATCTGTTGGGGAAGCCAATCCGAATGCTGTTCGAGGGAATACACCCAAAAGGGAATTATGATGTTCCGTGGGATGGAAACGACGAAACTGGAAAACCGGTAATCCCTGGAATGTATATCTGCGTTCTATTCTCGGAGAATGTAGCGGTGAAATCGGTGAAAGTTATCAAAATTGCGGCCTGAAATCTCTCTGTCACATCCGCAGCGTATCACCCAATAGTTCATTGGAAGCTGCAATAACTTCTTCTGGGGTGATTGCCATCATGCAGGTATTGTTGGGGCGGACACAGCGTTGCTGGCTGCATGGGCTGCATGGGAAATAGTGGTTGATGGTGCGGACGTTATTCCCAACCGGACGAAAAACATCACCATAGCCGGGACCGAATAGGCCAACCGTTGCTACCCCTACTGCCGATGCAATGTGCATCATCCCACCATCGGAAGCAATGTAGATGCTGGCTTGCTCAATCACCGCTGCGGTTTGGCGTAGCTGCAATTTTCCCGAAAGGTTCACTGGTTGCAGATCGCTCAGTAATTCCGCCAAATATGCCCCTTCTGCTTGCTCGTCAGGTGAACCTATCAGCACAATTTGCATTCCCCATTGGTTGGTTAACTGCCGCGCCACTTCCGCAAATCGCTCTGGCTCCCACTTCTTCAGTTCTGTAGATGCCCCTGGGTGAAGTGCCATAAAATGAGTGTGGACTCCAGACTTCGGAAGAAAGGCATTTGCCCAGATACGTTCTTCCCGACTGACGAAATAGAGTAGCTGTTCAACACGTTGCGGAGCGATGCCAATCGGAGCAAGCGTTTCCCACAGCAACTCAGTTTCGTGGCGTTTTGCCCGCCCTGTTTTTTTTCGATTGAGCCACTCGCGCCACTGAACAGTTCCACGATCCACCCGTGCGGTGCGGCTGCCAATGGATGCCCGTAGCATTGCCCAGTCATCACGCAACGAAATTACCAGATCGGGCTTCCACCCTTCCAGATCATTCAGCGCTTGGCGTAACGAAGTCGGTGATGTGGTTCCGCGAACAAATTTTTTGCTGTTGTAGAGGATCACACCATCAACGTCGGGATTGTTCTGCAGCAACGGTTCGGCCCACGCACCAACCATCATGTTGATTTCGGCTGACGGATAGCGTTGGCGTATTGCCCGCACTGCTGGTGTAGCCAACAACACATCTCCCAGATGATCCGGCTTGTAGATAAGAATGCGTTGTGGGTTCGGCGGAATCGGGCGGCGGTAGCCAAGCCATGAAAGAAATGCTGCAACAGCAAATATCGGCGGGTCGTTCCGCAGCAGCCAAAGGAAACGGTGCAAGCTCATGCAGTTAGGTCGGTAATTCTTGGCTGAATCTACGCCGTTTTTTACTGCTGGCACAGGTATAAAATGAAGGAAGCAGGTCGTTGCCGGCAACCTGCTTCCTTCATGCGATCTATGATTCAGAGGTAGCATACCAGCTACCTCGCCTAAGGCTTGTGTGTGCTTATGCTCCGGTGATGATTTGCGCCCCTTCCAAGTCTATCAGATACTCCCTTCCATCCAACATCAATCGTGCGGTTGCCGATCCATCAAATACCAGGGTTCCCGTGACCGACAATGTACCCTGGGTGCTTCCTGCCAGAATTGCAACATCACAGCGGCCATACAGTGTTGGCAGTTCAGACGGAGTGTAGACGCCAGCGGTAAGCGATGCCAAGTTCAGTTTTACTGTTACGTCGTGGTAGCTGGCGGCGTTGCTTGTTAGGATTGTTGCATCACCATCCAGCAAGTGCTTGCCAGAAATCTGATAGCCATCGTTTGTCCGGTCAATCCGCAACGCTTCTTCGGATTCGGCTTGCAATTTTAAATCGCCGTTGCGGTAGATCCCCTGCCCCGTTGCTGTGGCCACTATGGTTGGCCGGAATACGCCATGTTGCTTGCTTGACGGCTTGGTGGTTGTCAGCGTGTAGCTCCGTTTCCACTCGCTGATGGTATCCATGTAGTTGCGCTCGAACCGAAATGACGTTGTGCCCGATTGCGCTCCGTTGGCGGCTACTCCAACACGATGAACAGTTGCTTCTGGAAGGTTCAATTCTGTGCGAAGCGCGTCAATGGAATCGGCATTGGCGGCTGTAAGAAGGTCCTGAATATCAGCAATCAATCCGTGACTGTTTTTGCCAACAACGCCAGCCACAATTGCAGCCATATCACTCCCCTCGTTTCCTGTGGAAGGAGCCGGTGCTTGGTCGGCGCAGCCTGCCATCACGGCAGCGATGCAAAGGAAAAGAATGTGAATGTGAGTGTGGCGCATTGGTCTGCTCCTGTTGTTTGTGTGATCCACGGTTGGGTGGCGGAGTAACGTGATCTTGTGGTGTTGGATACGTAACGGGCTGAATCGCAGATGGGTTAGCAATCCTGCCATCTATTGGTAGCCAACAGCCTCGTCAACAACAACCACTATGCCAACCGTTTCCACACCCCAACAAACCCACGTGCTGAACCAGAAGTTACACGCGATAGCCCCAGACCGTGGCCGGGTGTCACCTACCGTGAAGGGTGGGGGTGGAAGGGGATAATTGAATTATCCAACACGCAGCAGCACTCCGTGCAAGTAGCCTGTCTCCGGCATTGCTGGGTGAACCGGATGATCGGGGGATGCCCCGCGCTCCTCAAGAATAATGGCTTCACGGCGAGCGCGGCGCAATGATTCGCGCACCATCTCCAACAACGTGTCGCGGGTGATGTGGTGCGAACAGGTGGCCAGAAACGCAACGCCGTTTTGTGCGGTTACTTGCAAGGCAAGGCTGAACAACTCAACGTACCGCTTCCGTGCGGCAGCAATGTGTTTTTTGGAGCGAGCAAACGGCGGTGGGTCCACAATCACAGCATCGAACTGTTCCCCCTGGGCGCGGCGGTCGTGTAGCTCGCTGAACACATCGTTCTCCTGAAGGTGAATTACCCCAAGATTGTTCAGCTTGCGGTTGGTTTCCACTGCCCGAAGCGCGGAAGCAGAGCTATCCACAGCAATAATCTCCCCCGCCCCGGAATGGCTTGCATGAAGCGCGAAGCCACCATCGTTGCAAAATAGATCCAAGACCCTGCCACTTCCCATAAACCGCCGCATGGCGATTCGGTTCTGGCGCTGATCCAAGTACGCTCCCGTTTTTTGCCCACCAAGCGGGTCCATCTGGTAGCTGAGTATTCCATCGCTGATCTGCTGAATATCCGCAGCACCACGAACCAACCCAACCCGTTCGGGCAATCCCTCCAACCCCCGAAGCTGATGATCGTTCCGCTCCACCACACCTTCCACCCCCTCTATCTCCATCAGCGCATCGAACAGCAGCTCGCGCCGCATCTCCATTCCGGCTGCGGCAATCTGGACCGACATCACATTGTTGAAGCGATCCACAATCACCCCCGGCACGCCGTCCGATTCTGAGTGCAGAAGGCGGTAGGTGGCCAAGCCGGGGAACAGCAATCCACGCAACTGAATCGCACGCTGGATTCGGCTGCGGAACCAGTTGCCGTCCAGATCAACCTCATCGCGGTCAATCAGGCGCGCCGCAATCAGTGAGTTCGGGTTGTAGATCGCCACCCCCATCAGCTTCCCCGCTGCGGACATCACCTTCACCAAATCCCCTTTCCCTGCTGTGCTATCAATCGTTGCTATCTCATTACTGAACACCCACAAATGTCCGTTCAGCAAACGGCGTTCTTCGCGGGGGCGTAGTGTGATTGTTGGCGTGGGCATGGTGCAAATGATGTGGTTAGTGGAAGGGATCACGTTTTACCGAGCTGGTTCGGATGTTTCCGGCTTCATTCTTCGGAACCAGAAGATCACAAGGACAAACACTACCAACGCCACCCCGGCAGCGGGAAGGCTTTGCAGCAGCAACTCCGTGCTGATGGTGGGCGGTTCCGGCTGAAGCTCCGGCATCTTCGCCACCGCCGATAACCCCATGATGGTGATGGCATTGAACATTGCATGGCCAGTGATTGCTGGGACAATGCTTCCGGTTGATTGGGTCACAAACCCGAAAAAGCAACCAAGCCCCAACAACGGAAGAAAAGTCAGCGGCTGGAAATGAAACAGCGCGAACAACAGCCCACTGGCCAGAATTGCCCCGGCAGGGCGCATCGCTTGGCGGAACAACCCTTGCCCCAACCCCCGGTACAACACCTCCTCGCTGACGGCTGGAATCAGCGCACCAATGGCGATGGAAAGAAGCAGATCGGCCGATGTTTCCGAACCCAACAGCATCCGATACGTGCTTTCGGTGGCTTGTTGGGCCGACTTGAACGAAGCCAGCCAATCAGGGGGGATAAGGTAGAGTTCTTGGGCAATCAGCAGCGTTTGCAGCAGAGGCCATACCGCAATAATCGCAATCCCCATGGCAAGGTAGCTGAACGGCGGTGCTGGCCGGAACCGAAGCGATTGCTGGACAGGGCCAACTGCAAACTGCGCAAGGATTACCGTGGGAATTAGCATCAGCATCAACTGCGTAAGGCCAACCATTGCTCGCGCCAACGTGCGGTTGGCGGGGTCCTGGGCATCCAGGATGAAAAAAAACGATCCGGTGAGATGGAGCAGTGTAAGCCCAACAATGGCGACTACCCCAAGCACTACCGGGGGGATTGTTCGGGCAGAGTGTGCTTCATTGTTCATTGGTTCCCGGGGCTGAAGTTCCGACTCTGAAACGGCGTTTCATGCTCGGTAGCTCTGTGAGTATCCTATCCAAAACGACAAATTCATTATCCCCCGTTGGCGTTGCAATACGCCTTGCTGCTTGCCATGATGCACCGGTTTCAAGCAAAGCAAGATCAACGTCGTCCGTGCCAATTTGCGGCTCCCATTTCGCCCGAAATTCTTGTTCTGTCATTTTTTTACGTGCCAAACATCCAGTATAAAATCAGCGCAAGGCTTTCGCGGACGTGATACAGCACCAAGTTCTGTGGCCCCAACGGGGATTCGGAGGAAACGCCGCGCGCGTTGATGCCATTGAACGCGCAAATTTCCAACGCCCGTTTTAAGTGGAACTGGTCGCTGATGATAATGAAGGTACTCCACCGCTGTTTCTGCATCAGTTGGTCGCGAATGTAGAGTATCTGCTCCACGGTGGAGTTGGTGCGGGCCTCCATCACAATGCGCGACGGGTCAACGCCTAACTTCAGCAGTTCGCGGCGCGCGACCTCCGCTTCCGGTAATTCGTTCGGCGCGCTCCCCCCCGTCACCACAAGGAACTGCACAACACCATCGTTCAGCAGGTCGTAGCCTCGGTTCACCCGCTGGCGCAGCACGGGGCTTGGGCGGTTGCCGCTCCAGACCGCTGCACCCAAAATCACCCCCGCATCATATTGCTGGCGCGGGGCTTCATCAACCTGCGGCCCGATTGGGCTGGTGAGGATCATAACGATCACGGTTATCAACACCCCACCCATAATTCCCAGACCCAGCAGAAACACAAGAAGGCTTTTGCGCCACACCGCCCACCGCCCCTGCGCCGCCGGACGCAGCCACACCACAAACAACGCCAACGCAAAGGCTTTCACCCCTAAGTATCCACCAAACAGATATGGTTGGGCGGCAACCGATAGCAATGGCGCAGCAACCAACGCCGCCAACGCAGCAACGGAAACCCCAACCGCCGTTGCCGCCAACCCACGCCGATGCAGATGCGGCACACACGCCAACACCAGAAACAGCAAGACAAACGGCAGCGCGACGAAGAACCCATAGACGTTCGCCTCGCGGGTGAAATCGAACAGTTGCGGCTGGATGCGTTGCGTGGTGTAGCGGATGCGGGTCATCAGCAACATCGCGCCGAACTCGGCCACCGCAGCCAGCAGAAACCACCACCGTTGATTGGCCGACCCCACTACATCTGGCTTGGTCACCGATGCTTTCCAGCGAAGCGATTCCCCTGCCATTATTCCCCCACCTTCCCTTGCAACGGGGCGTAGTGGTAGCGGATTGCGGGGCGTTCGCCGTAAGCGTTCGGCTGGATTTCCACTTGGATACCAAAGGCCGCCGCAAGCGGTTCCGGGCGGAGTACTTCTTGCGGAGAGCCCTGTGCCAGAACACGCCCGGCGGACAGTATCACAATGGAATCGCAGAAGGTGGATGCAAGATTGAGGTCGTGGATGGAGGCCACAACGCACAACCCGTGGGTGATAGCGCGCTGGCGCAGCGTGGCCATCACGCTTGCTTGGTGGGCAATATCAAGGTGGGCGTTCGGTTCGTCCAGCAGCAGTGTGGGGCTGCCTTGCGCCAGCGATTTTGCAATCAGCGCACGCTGAAGTTCACCGCCGGAAAGCTGAGTAATCGGTTCGTAGCGCAGTGGTTGAAGCTCCATCAGGGCAATGGCTTCCTCGGCAGCAGCAAGGTCCTTCTCGGATTCGAACCCAATGGTCAGCCCGCGATGCGGTAGCCGCCCTATCAGTATCAGTTGCTCGACGGTGTAGCCAAAGGCTGGGGCGTAGTTTTGCGGAACCCACGCGATGCGGCGGGCGCGTTCGGTGGTGGGATAGCTGTGCAGTGGTTGGCCATCAAGCAGGATGCTGCCGCTGTGGCAGGGAAGGATTCCGCACAGAAGTTTCAGAAGAGTGGTTTTGCCCGATCCATTGCCGCCAATCAGCCCAACAAGTTGGCCATTGGTGGCAGCCAGTGTTGCTTGCTGAATGCCAAAGCGGCGGCCATACGTAAAGGTGATATTGCTCCCCGAAATCGCCATTGGCGGCGAAGTTAGCAGAAAATGGGGAGGTGGATGATGATGTGCGGGTATTCCTGATGGCTTTTCGGAAGTATATTGCCCCCCCTCTCCAAAACAATCATTCAACTAATGAACCGAGTACTTACCGCACTGCTTCTTCTGGTCACGCTTCTTGCCGCTTGCCAAAAGCAGCAGGAAGCCGCGCCTGCCGCTGCCAAAACCGCCCCAGCCAATCCAGCCGACACGCTGATTCTTGCCGAGGAACGCCAATGGCTGGCAAACATCCGCCAGCTAACGTTCGGTGGCGAGAATGCCGAAGGATATTTCAGCTTCGATGAGCGGAAGTTCAGTTTCCAGCGGACTCATGCCGAAGAAGGGGAAGCCTGCGACCAAATCTACACTTACGACCTTGCCACCGGGAAGCAACGCCGAATCTCCAACGGGCAAGGGCGCACAACGTGCAGCTACTTCCTTCCGGGGGATACGCTGGTGCTGTATGCCAGCACTCACCTTGCCGACACCGCCTGCCCGGCTCCGCCAGATTTCTCGAAAGGCTACACTTGGGCCCTCTATTCTGGCTATGACATTTTTGTGGCCGACACTGCCGGGAAGATCGTGAAGCGGCTGACAGAAACCCCGGGCTACGATGCCGAAGCCACCGTAGCCGCTACTGGCGATAACATCGTTTTCACCAGTACCCGCACTGGTGATATCGAACTCTTCTCGATGAACCTTGATGGCAGCAACGTGCGCCAACTAACCAACCTGCCGGGCTACGATGGCGGGGCATTCTACTCCTGGGACGGGAAAAAAATCGTCTTCCGCGCCAGCCGACCGGAAGGGGAAAAGTTGGCTGAGTACAAGGCATTGCTGAAAGAAGGGTTGGTGCGACCATCCAAAATGGAGTTGGTGGTGATGAACGCCGATGGCAGCGAAATGCGCCAGATTACCAACAACGGCGCGGCAAACTTTGCTCCGTTCTGGCATCCCGATGGCCAGCATATCATCTTCTCCAGCAACATGGCCGATCCCAAAGGAAGAAACTTCGATCTCTATCTGATCCGTCAAGATGGAAGCGACCTGAAGCGCGTCACCACCAACGGAACGTTCGATGGATTCCCCATGTTCACCCGCGATGGCAAGCGGCTGATTTTTGCCAGCAACCGCAACGCCGCCAAGCAAGGGGAAACCAATTTGTTCATTGCTGATTTCCACGGGCTGCCGTAGCCGTGGGCTGCCAGCCTGAGCGTGATTTTTTTGCAATGGGCACCAAACAAGTCCCCTACTCTCTGCAAACTCTCTCGTATCTTCGGGCGGTCTGCAGCCCATGTTGAACCCATATTTTTTTATCACACACGTATGCGACACCATTTGCTCCCTTGCCTGCTGATGCTGGTTGTGGCTGCATCGCAATTGCGCGCCCAAGCTGCCGACCCCGATGAACCGATGGATGAATATGGCGACCGGCTATCCACCAAAATGCTGAGCGTTGGGCTTGGCGTTGCTGGCGGAGTAACCATGAGCCTTGACCCCCCCACAAACTGGAAAGTGAAGCCAGTATTGGGGTGGAATGCTGGGTTGCACGCCAGCTATCCGCTAACCCCGATTGTGAAAGCCGGATTGAACCTTGGCATCGAGAACCGTGGGACCAAATACCACTGGCACGACGACTCGCGGCTATGGGAAATTCGCCAAGTGAACTACTTCACTATCAACCCCGGCTTCATGTTCGATGCACTCTATTTGGGAATGAATATCGGGCTGCCAATGGGGGGCAAGCGGAGCTGGCAAACCAGTGCCGAAGATCGCGAACGTACCGCCGAAATTGATGCCGATGCCGACAGCCTTGTTGTGATGCTGGAACCCCAGCTTGGCGCGGTGGTTCCACTGATGGATGAAGAAGTTGGGTGGCTGGGGCTAACCGTGATGGCCGGCTACAACCTGAGCAACCTTTCGGATAACAATGACTTCTTGCCAGCGGAATACCGCACACAAGAACGCTCCACCGCAACGCCATCGTTTATGCTTGGCGTGACGTGGCAGTTCGGAATCCCAGGAACGGAGAAAACACCAATCACCGCCACAGGAGGGGGAGAATAATGAAAATGATCACTACGTTCTGGAACATGGCAGCTGGCTTGGCAATATTGACGCTTGCAGGATTTCTTGCCAGTTGTAGCGTCACTACCAGCCCCGATGATTCCACGCTGGCCCCAAAAGCTGGGACTAATTTGATATTTGAAGAATACACGCTTGATCTGAAAGACCGAAGCCGCGACACCACCAAAAGGGTGTTCGAGCGGATGGATACTATCCTTGCAGCAGGCCTAACGTTTGCCGGGGAAACCAACGTGCTGATGGCCTTCCGCCAAAACGCCGATACGCTGCGGCTGAAGCACAAAACCAACGGTGATTTGCTGGTATATCAGCCAGAGATTAGCGTGGGGAGGTTCGATGTTCCCGGGCGTTGGGTGCGATTGGCGTATGGCCTGAAAATTCCCGACACCGTGACGGTGATTGATGTGGCGCATGTTGTTGGCGGTGCCAATGATTCCTTGCGAATCACCATCGCACAAACTTTTGAAGGTCCCACTACCGTGCTTGTGGAAGGGAAGCCGATCAGCGTGATGCAGCTTCGCGTTATCCGCCAGCAATACATTGCTAGTGGCACGTCATCAGTTCGCAATGTGGAAGATGCTATTTACTGGTATGCTCCATCGTTGGGGTATATCATCCAAGAGAATATCGTCTTCACCCAGCAAAACGGAACCAACACCCCTTCATCCACAGGGACGGGGCGCACGTTGATTCGAATAGAGGAATAATCACAGCCAACGTAATACCGTAATGCACACCATCCACGTAGAACCACACGTTTCCATGAACACGTATCATCATTGCAGAATGCTGCTTGTTAGCAGCCTGATCCTCTCCCTTTTCGGTATTGCGCCACTGATAGGGCAAACCAATTACAGCAAGCGGAAAGCAACGCGCAACTACTCCGTTGGGGTTGGAATAGCTGGCGGCGCGGGGATGATTATTAGCCCCCCCGATGGGTTGAAAGTTGGTCCGTTGTTGGCCACCCGATTCGGCGTGGATGCTTCGCTTCCGGTTTCGGGAACGGTCACGCCGATGTTGAGCTTAGGGCTGGATAATCGTGGAACCGAACTCCATGCCGAAAGCAATTCCGATGCCTACACCCTCACCAAAACCAGCTACTTTTACCTGACCCCTGGGATCACTTTCAGCTCTTTCTACTTGGGGTTGAATATCGGGTTGCCAATGGGTGGGGCAACCGAGCTCGCCAATGGAACCAGCATAGATTTTAGTGATGCTGACAAGGATAAAATGCTGACGGTGCTGGAGCCACGCATCGGCGCGGTAATACCGGTGGTTGATGAAGAAATCGGCTGGTTGGGCATCGTCTTTTCTGGCGGCTACAACCTGAACCCGATGTTTGATTACCAGGAAGATCTGCCCGATAACGCTGGCAATTTCCAAAGCGTTTCGGCCCACTTGGGGATTACGTGGCAGTTCGCCATTCCCAACACAGGGTTGAAATAACCGGAAGCATACCGCCCTGCAATCGTAGGGCCGAACACGTTGGTGTGATCGGCCCGGCAAACCGTTTGATGTAGCTTTCTCAGGCAATCGGTGTTGCTCCTTTCCAACGAATACCGTTCAACAACCATAAACCATATCAGGATCAACCATGAACAAATTTCCTACCATTTGCTGCGCGATTCTTCTTGTAGGCGGATTTGTTGGAACAACACATCAGACAGTAGCACAACCAGCGTATGACCGCATCGTGCTGCTTGAGGAGTTTATGAGCGCGACCTGCGTCCCCTGTGTTGAAGTAACGCCAATTATGAACCAAGCGGTTAGCGAAGGGAAAGGGAAAGCGGTTTCCATTCGCTATCATGTCAATCAGCCACAACCATATGACCCGTGGTACAAAGCCAACCCCTCGGATGTGGAAGCACGACGGACGTACTACAGCCCAAGTAATCCCTTGGAACCCCCACACACACGAATTGATGGGGAGGCTACGGAAAAAAGCTACATCGTTGTTGAATCTGCTGATCGTACCACGGAAGCAACCTCCATTAACATTGAGGTGACGCAAACCGCCTACGGCAACGATTTCAACGTCTCGGTGAAAGTAACAGCCGCAGACGATGGGCTAAGCGGCGGTGATTATCGGCTGCGGATTGTGGCGGTTGAAGGCTTGGTTGTACGCGAAGACTGGAAAGGCAAAACTCCCTTCCCCGGCTACAACGGTGAAGTCGAATTCCACGACATCATGCGGAAGATGGTGAACTCACCCGATGGCGAAGCAATAACCCTTGCACCGAACGAATCCAAAACCTTTACCGCCACCTACACCCGCGGTGCCGATTGGCAAGCCAACCAGATGTACACAGTTGCCTTTGTGCAGAATGACGACGATGCCGAGGTGATCCAGACCGGATACTCCCCAAAGACAACAACCGGTGCAGAGCATGTTGACGTGCGTGGTTTCTCGTTCAGCAGTGTGATGCCGAACCCGGCAAACGATGTTGCTGCGGTATCCTACACCCTCGGTTCGGCAGCCAGCGTCGCTATCGAAGTTCGTAGCATCCTGGGCCAGCAAGTGATGCGTTTGGAGGAAGGTCTGCTGGAAGCCGGCAGCTACCGAAAGGGGATTGACCTCAGCAATCTTACAGCCGGCAGCTACATCGTCACGCTGCGTGCGGGGGATTATGTTGCTTCCGAGCAGATGGTGGTGGTGAAGTAGAATCACGAATTGGACGGATTTATTTCCACTGCAAACACCTCCGCTCATGCTGAGTGCTGAGCTTGCCGAAGCATCGAAGTATGAGCGGAGCGACCGAACGGGCAATGGTTCACTCTTCTTGATTCGCCACTCGGCGTTTGTCATTCGGCATTTCCCTCACCCCTCTCCATTCCCCATCGGGCCACCATTCCGTACATCTCCATCTGTGATCTCACCGGCTCCAGATCGTTCCGCACGTAGTGGTTATTGCGGCTTCCGTCAAGGTGGCGGGCTTTTGCGTTGTCGCGCAGTTGCAGCCCAATAATCTCCACTATCTGCTGGCGAATCGCCTCGTCATCAATCGGGAAGACAACCTCAACACGGCGGCGCAGGTTGCGCGTCATCCAGTCCGCCGAGCCGATGTAGATCACTTGCCGCGCTCCGCTCCCGAAAATATAGACGCGCGCGTGCTCCAGAAACCGATCCACAATGCTGATTACCCTCACCCTTCCCCGCAGTTCGGGCAGCGAAGGGTTCAGGCAGCAGATGCCGCGAACAATCAGGTCAATCTGCACACCAGCCGTTGCCGCTTGGCACAGCTTCCGGATCATTGATTGCTCCTCAAGGCTGTTTAGCTTCAGCACAATCCTCCCTTCTTCTCCGCCTGCCACCGCCGCAATCTCCCGCTCTATCAATTCCAGAAATCGTTTCTGCATGGTGAACGGGGCAACCAGCAATCGCCGGAACGTTGGCTCCGGTGCTTCTTTTATCAAAAATGCAAAGGCTTGGCGCACCTCGGCGGTTAGCTCGGGCGCGGCGGTGAACAGCCCGTGGTCGGTGTACACACGCGCCGTCTTCTCATTAAAATTGCCGCTGCTCAGATACGCATATCGCTTGATTGCTTCCTCCTCCATCCGCTCGGCCAACAGCAGTTTGCTGTGAACCTTCATGCCGGGGATGCTGTAGGTTACTCGCGCTCCGGCCTGGGTAAGCTCTTCGGCCCACTGAAGGTTTGCTTCCTCATCAAATCGTGCTTTTATCTCCACAAACACCTCCACCCGTTTCCCTGCTTGCGCCGCAGCAATCAGTGCGGCCACCACGCCGGAGTTGTTGGCAACGCGGTACAGGGTGATGAAAATTGCTTGCGTGGCGGGGTCCGCCGCCGATTCCTGAAGGAACCGCACAACGTAATGGTAGGAGTGATAGGGGAAGTGAAGGATGTGATCGCGCTGGGCAATGGCATCGTACATCGCGTCGGCGCGGTCCAGCGTTGGCGATGGCAACGGCGGCAGCGGCCCATGCTCAAGCTGCGGGCCAATCGGGTTGGGAAGGGTGAAGAAATCGTTGAAATTGTGGTATCGCCCGCCACGGATCATCTCCTCCTTCCCCAGCTGAAGCCGTTGGCGCAGGGCTTGCCGCAGTGGCTTCGGCATGGCTGCATCGAACAGAAAGCGGGCTGGGTCACCAGTGGTGCGGCGGCGTAAACCCTTCCGGATTTTTTCCACAAGGTCGCCCTCAAACTCATCGTCAATGTGGAGTTCGGCATCACGGGTTAGCTTCACCGACCACGCATCAACCACCTGCTGGCTGGGGAACAGCTCCGGCAGCCCCAATCGCACAACGTCATCCAAAAAAATGAATGGAAAGCACCGTTCATCATCCGAAGGAAGTCTAAAAAAACGGGGAAGCGGCGGCGACGGAATGGAAACCATCATGCAGCAGTTGGGGGCTTCTGGGGCATCCGGCGGGGCAAGCTGCACCGCCAAATACAACCCCTTGTTGTGAAGAAACGGAGCCGATTCGCCATGCAACGCCACGGCCTGAAGGTGCGGCCTAACTTCTTGCCGGAAATATGTTTGGGCTGCGGCTGTTTGTTGCTGGTTCAGTTGGGCGGGATTGCAAAAGGTGATACCCTGCGCAGCAAGCGCGGGGAGCAACTGATCTCGGAAAATTGCCCCGAACTCCTCCTGCTGCCGATCAACCATATTGTGGATGCGCCGAAGAAGTTCGGCAGGCTGGCCACCCAATGCTTTTGCCCCGCCATGCTTCAGGTTCAACAACGCTTGGATGGAGGCAGCCCGCACGCGAAAAAATTCATCAAGATTGTTGGAGAAAATGGCAAGGAACCGGAGCCGCTCGTACAGCGGGACCGTGGGATCGGCGGCTTCCTGCAACACCCGCTGGTTGAACGATAACCAGCTGATGTCACGGTTGAGGAATGTTTGTAGCATGGCCATTGCAAAAGCCTGTTGAGAAAGGTGACGGAAAGGCAGAAGCCGTCAGGTGACGAATGTGCCAACCGCCGCGCAAAATACGCTATCTGCAGTGGCGCGGATTGTGGGGCTATCAAGAAAAAAAGAAGCCTGCTGAAATAGCGTTCAGCAGGCTTCGTGACATTGGGAGGGCAATGGCCGTGAGGCGTTATCGTGTCAGGGCCACGTTGCAGGTGGCAACGGCTTGGTTGCCAAACTGAAGCCGGGCAAAGTAGGCCCCGCCCGGAAGTTGATGCAGCGGCATGGTTGCAACACCACCCTGCACCGTGGCGGTGCCGACGTGCTGGCCCAGCGTATTGAACAGTTGGATTGTTGCACCGCTGGGCTCCAGATCGCTGCTGACGCGGAACCGAAGCTCATCGCTGCTGCGGTCAACAACTGCTGACAGCGTTGCGCTGGCGTTCATCTCCATTTCTTGCGGAGCATCGCTGGCGGGTGCTGGGTAGAAGTTGTTGCCCGCTGCAATCAGTTGACCGCGAAGCTCGCCGCCGCCGTTTGCGGCAGTGTGGAAGTTGGCATACACGCGGCCAGTACGTAGGCGATCCATATCGGCAGCCTCAAAGGTTAATCCTGCCGGTGCCTCCCAATGGCCGGGCGTTGTGTCGTTCTGGGCCAGTGCGGTGATTACTTGGCCATTGTTCCCCGCCCCGCCCCGATGGAAATGCGCCATGGTGATTGGCCCTGTGGTTCCGTGAAGAGCAAAGTCGCCAGTAATGCTGTAGCTGCCGTTGATTTGGTGAGTAACCTCAACAACACCAATTCCCATGGCGTTTGATCCGGTGACAGCGGGAGATTCATTCTGCGGCGATAACACTACGCCGTAGGTCTCGATTGTCTGCACTTGCCCGCGAATCTCACCAGCGGAGCGTGCTTCGGTATAGACGTTGATGTAGATGCTGCCGCTGGCAAGGTCGTTCAGTTCTTCGTCGGTTAGGTCGCTCCATGTTCCATTGGATAGAAGTCCGAACAGTGTTGTCATCGGCTCCACCACAGGCCCGTTCTCTCCTACCAAGCCACGGTGGAAATTCGCCATGGTGGCCCTAATGCCGCTTAAATTTTGCCAAGACGCAGCATACACGGCAGTGCGCGCCACTGGGTTGATGAACATCATAGCAATACCATCCCCGTTTGTCACTACTGGGGGGACTTCGTAAGCTCCAAGCATTCGTGATGTTGCGTTGGGGATCTTTATCACTTGGCCACGGATTGCCCCGGCGGGATGGGTAGCAGTGTGAATGTTCAGATAGATGCCCCCCCATTCAATAGACATTATCTGATCCTCGGTCACCTGCCATGTTCCGGTCACTGTTTGGGCATCGGAATGCCAGTTGATTGGGTGTACTGCTGGACCAGTGCTGTCGCTTTCGCCAAGATGGAAATCTGCCTCGGTCACCGGTTCGCCCAGGTTTGTGACGCTGATGCGGTACTCCATCGTCATGGCCGCATAATCCACTTTCATGATGGCGATGCCAAACCCTTTGCTATCGGTGGTGGGGACTTCGTTTTCCCCTGTCAGTATGGCCTTGTGGGTTACCACAAAGGCTTGCTGCGCGGTTGCCGTCAGCGCAAGGCCACACAGCAACAGTGCCAACGCCAGCAGGCCCCGGAACCAGTTTGTGTAGATGGTGCGTTGTGTCATGCAGATGTTCTCCGGATAAAAGCTGGTTGGAAATTGAGCAGGGAATATCGGAGGGAAGATAACACATCCGGCTATCGGGAAGTTGCGGAAGTTGGATGTTGCTCCGCTTGCTTCGTTATGTTTGCGGCTTGGTGATCCTTCCACTCTCAACCTGCAACGGCCTATGCTTCCGATTGGCGACGATAACAGCAGTATCCGCTCGGCTCCGGTTGTCACGTACCTGCTGATCTTCCTGAACGTGATTGCTTTTTTGTACGAGCTTCTGCAAGGCCAGGGGCTGCAATCGTTCATCAATCGGTGGGGGGCTGTGCCGGAGCTTGTGCTGGCGGGGAAGCGCGTGGAAACGCTGCTGACCTCCATGTTCCTGCATGGCGGATGGATGCACATCATCGGGAATATGCTGTTCCTGAAAGTCTTTGGCGATAACGTGGAGGATCGCATGGGGCGCGGGCGGTTCCTGCTGTTTTACCTGCTTACGGGCCTTGCTGCCCACGCCGCGCATTTCGCGCTGAACGCAGGGTCCAGCATCCCGACGGTTGGTGCTTCCGGGGCGATTTCCGGCGTGCTTGGGGCCTACATCGTGATGTTCGGAAGGAACCATGTGAATGTGCTGTTGGGGTTTTTTGTCATCACCGTTCCGGCGTGGGCAATGATTGGTTTTTGGGCTCTGCAGCAGTTTCTTTCCACCGTCGCTACGCTCTCCATCACCGAAGAAACCGGGGGCGTTGCTTACGCAGCGCACGCTGGTGGATTTCTTTGTGGGGTGATCCTTGCTTTCCTATTTGGCCCGCCTGCCGAACGCCAACGCCAGCCGTGGCGACCGCGAGGCGCAGGGTGGTGAAAGGGAAATCAGTAGGAGAACTTTCAGTAAGTTGGCGACCCTTCTTGCAGCAACGCAACCAGTGAACCAATCTCAACTTCCATATCAGCCTGCGCGGCCTCTGCTTCTGTGTTGTTGGATTGCAGCCATTATCACTTTGTGGGGTGCTGCTGGATGCGGGGAAAAGGGGGCATCGCCCTCCCCCAAAAACAGCGCAGGGGGAAAAGATTCCCAAGCCGTGGCGGCCAATGCTGGAACCAACACACAGCCGATGAACAACCAGTACGACGTTCCCGGATTGGAGCGATACCGCGCCGAAAAAGATAGCGGCTTCCGCCAGCGCGAATCATCGCCACTAACCGAGCGGGTTCGGGCGCGGTTCAAGGGGTTGGAGTATTACCCCGCCGCCGCTCAATTCTGGGTGGTGGCTCGTCTGGAAAAATTCCCCAACCCAGAGCCGGTGAACTTGATGACCACCACTGGGGAACCACGGCCAATGCTTCGCTACGGCCAACTCCATTTCACTGTTGGGGGGAAGGAGTGTGTGCTGACGGCGTATCAGTCGGCGGGCCACCCCGAACATCTGTTCCTTCCGTTCAAGGATGGAACCAACGGAACCGAGACCTACGGAGCGGGACGCTACATTGACCTAACCGTCCAGCCCGAATCATCGGCCAACTACCTAATTGATTTCAACCTTGCCTACAACCCATATTGCGCCTACAACCCAGAGTACTCCTGCCCGGTGGTCCCGCGTGAGAACTTCCTTCCGGTTCCCATTCGTGCGGGGGAGCGGGTTTCCGAAACTGATGATCACTGAGCCGAACTCACATTACCTTGCTATGCCGTTGTCCCACTGTTCCTTCCTTGTTCTTCTGCTTGCGTGCCTGCTGCTGTTTGGCGGCTGTCCTTCGCCGAAGCAAGTGGTGAAGAGTGCTGATACTGTTGCGGTGGCCCCCCCGATTGTGGAGCTTTCCACAGACCTTGTGCACTCGCCCGGGGGGGATATGACCGTGCGGATTCCGGTCGGGTGGGTGACGATGGATGTTGAGCAACTGCAGACCCCGCAAGTCTTCAGCGTGGCGTGCAATCCCGGTTACACCATGTCGCTGGTGATGGGGGAAATTCCGGTGGAGAACAACGTCCGCGCCGCCTACGATGCCAACGGGCTGAAAGGGCTTGCCGAGGTCAGCTTCCAACGGCGTTGGAAAGGGAGCCAATCAAAGGCCCAGATGGTGGGGATTGTGGAAGAGCTTGAGCTTGGGAAACGCCGGTTTGCAACCTACGCCTACTCCACCGATGACACCGCGACCCTCACCCGCGTGGCAGTCTTCTTCACCACCACTCACCTGTACGAGTGCGCAATCACCAACCTCACCTTCAGCGATGGCGAGCCAGCCACCCCGCAGACCATGCAGGAGATTCTGCGGATAGTGCTGGCCTCGGCGATGTGGTGATCGGTAGCCGGTGGTCGGTGAATGCAAGGTGACGAGCAAAAAAAACCACTCTTTGCTACTGACTAACTCACCTTACGCAACCCCATTGGCAGCGTGTCCGATGTTCTCCGAAAAACCGCGAGATGGGCTATCGCCGCTGCTTCGCGGTGCTTCGTCGAAGACTCCTTGTCGAAGACCCCGACCCTTCGGGGCAATGACGGTGGAAGGGGAGTGTGCGTAAGGTGAGTGACTAATGACCAAGGACTAAGAAGCCGTTTGGGATTTAGAAATGGGAGTGTGGTAAGCAGTGCATGCAGGAATCATCCAAGAGGTTCTACGGTTTTCTAACCATTTGCCTGGGTAACGCCCATGAGTTTTGCACCGATACTGGCTCCAAAACAGCGGTTCCGGGGGTGATTCACCCTATACACAATTGCTTCACAGAAAATCCAAACGGCTTCTAATGACTAACTCTCTTCTTTGCCACTGACAACTGACCACTGACAACCTCCAATAACCCCCCTTCCCCGTTCGTTTACCCCGCTATGCTCATTCGCTATTCCCAATGGATTCCTCAACAGGAGGAGAACGACGACCGCCAAGAGCAACTGCTCCGTTTGTTCAGCTACTTGCTGATGCAGACCGGCGGCGACGTTGACGAAGCGTTGAACTGGATGAGCCAGCTTGACGAGCGGTATGGCATTTTGGGGAAGATGACCATGCAGGAGTTTATTGACCGCCTGAAGGAGCAAGGGCTGATACGCGACGGCGAAGAGAGCAATGATTTTGACCTGACAGCGCGTGGTGGGCAGCGTATCCGGCAAGATGCCCTGCGGGAGATTTTTACCTCGCTGAAAAAAACTGGGCCGGGGGATCATACCACTCCACACATCGGTTCCGGTGTCGAGCCAGCAGGGGATTTGCGGAACTATTTCTTTGGCGACCACGCCAGCCAGATTGACCCCACCAGCACGCTGAGCAACGCGCTGAAACGGGAGAGTGATCTGGAGCAATTTCGGCTGGAGGAAGAGGATATCCGGGTGCATGAGATGGAACACACCACCAGCGTCAGCACCGTGCTGATGTTGGATGTTTCCCACTCGATGGTGCTGTACGGTGAGGATCGCATCACCCCGGCCAAGCAGGTGGCGTTGGCGTTAAGCGAGTTGGTGATGACCCGCTACCCGAAGGATCGGCTGCACGTGATTCTGTTCGGCGACGAAGCTCGCGAAGTGAACGTCCATGAACTTCCGTTCGTGACGGTCGGGCCGTTCCACACCAACACCCGCGCAGGGTTGCAGCTTGCGCGCCAGCTACTGAAACGGAAAGGGAGCGGTAATCGGCAGATTTTTATGGTGACCGATGGCAAGCCCTCGGCAATGTTCGAGGAATCGGGAAGGCTGTACAAAAACTCGTTCGGGCTGGATCCCCGAATCGTCAACAAAACGTTGGATGAAGCCGTGGCGTGCCGGCGCGAAGGGATTGCTATCAGCACCTTCATGGTGGCACGCGACCCCTATCTGGTGAATTTTGTGGAGGAACTCACTAAGGCCAACCGTGGCCGCGCCTACTACTCAGGCTTAAATCAGCTTGGCGAGACGGTGTTTGTTGACTACATCCGTAACCGCCGGAAGAAATTTATTTCGCGGTAGCATCGGCTTGTGGCCATTATCCTTCCTCCTTCAGTTCAAATTTTCCCAGCTTGATATTCTCGTACTGGATGGCCACGTCACGGTCGAAGGTTTCGCGGCGTGTGGCAATACGCAGCCGGATATCGCCAAACCGTTTGATCTTATCCCACCACCAAAACGCCCGCCGGTCTCCCATCTGCGATTCTACTCCCTTAATCCCCCGGGTGTTATCAACGAAAATCGTATAGATCGAGGGTTGAAGTGAGTCTATGGTGAACTCTGCAATCAGTGTGGAAAGTTGTCCACGGCCAGACCCCCCACCGGGTCCACCACTGGGTCCGCCGCCGGGTCCACCACTGGGTCCACCACTGGGTCCGCCACCGCTTTGCATCATCCCGGCATCAAGCCCGCTGGTCTGCTGGCTCTTGTCGGGTAGGGTGGTGTCGGGGGCCATTGTCAGCACCACACCGGAGTCTAGAAGGAAGAAAGGAAGGAGCATTTCCCGCAGGTGTTCGGTAAAATCTTGGGCGGTTGTGGCAAGGATTTGCGAAAGCTCACGCTTCAGCACTGGTTTGCCGCCAACGGTGGCTGTTCCGGTGCGGGTCGTTACGTCGCTGAAGTTCACCAGCCAGGGGCGGCCATCGGGCGTTGTTCCCGCAGCAATGCATTGGTTGGTGGAACGGTTCCATTGATAGCTGAGGCGTTTCACTTCCCGCTCATTGGCTATTGCAACAACATCGAAGGCAAGATTCCAGCTTTTATCCTTCCAGTGTTTTTGTCCGCCAAAAGCATACATGATTTCGGTGGCCATAAACTGTTCTGCCGACCAGTTCCAATCGGGGGTGAATCCTGTGTCGGCAGGCGCTGGTGGGTCTTGCTCAATTCCCTGTGCAACAAGCATTGTGGGGTTGGCTACGATTGCAATCCAAACTATGCAGACCAGTAGAAAGCCAGCGAAAAAATGGAAGATCATGTGTGAGTTGTGTAAAGTCAGCAAACGGTTCACTCTCTGGTTAAAATACCTTGGTTAGAATACCCTGAGTAGGGTACAACGAACCGGGAGGATTGAGATTTTTTGGCGAGGACAGCCTGTGGCTATCTGCCAGAATCTTGGTTGGATTGGCGGCTGTCCGATGCTGCAATCAGAAGCTCGGCAAATTCCCGAAACGCCCCGTGGCCCCCAGCCCGGCTGCAAATGTAATCGGCAATCGCCAAAATTTGCGGCAGGGCATCGGCCGGCGCGGCGGTTAATCCCACCATCCCCATAATCTGTTGGTCGTTCACATCGTCGCCGATGTAGGCAATCTCTTCCGGGGCAAGCTGGCGTTGGGTCAGTATTTGGCGCAATGCTTCGGGCTTATCCTTGCACCCCAAATGGAGTAATTCAATCCTCAGCTTTTCGGCACGCCGCGCTACCGAGGGGGATAGTTCGCCAGTGATAATCCCAACATCAATCCCCACAGCCCGCAGCCGCTCCACCGCCATCCCGTCGCGGATGTTGAACTGCTTCATCACCTCACCTTCTGGGCCATAAAAGACCCCGCCATCGGTTAGCACGCCGTCAACATCGGTCAGCAGCAGCTTGATAGAATCGGCGCGTTTGGTCATCAGGAGAATGGAGAATTGAGAATTGATTTTTTGCTACTGACCACTGACTACTGACCAAAGGCCACTCACCCAATTCTTCTGCTGTTCCGCATACTCTCTGCGGCTTCAAACTCCCGTTGCAGCCGTGCGAAGCTGTAGATGCCTTCGCCATGTTCCCCCAGTTCAACGCTTCCGCCAAGCTCTAACACCAACATCCCCAAAATGGATGCAACAATGTCGCGGTTTAGCTCCTTATCCCCCAGCGAGACTAGGGTGAAATAGACTTGGTCGGCAGTGGCGTTCCACAACTTTCCCTGGAAGATTGCCCGCATCACTTTTTTCTTCCGGTTCCGCTGCAACCGTTCCGATTCGCGGCGTTTCACCCCGGGCCACCGAAGCAGTGCGGTCAGCAGATAGATGATGGAGAACGCCACCGGAAGGTAGCCCAACAAAAATTTGGCAGCACCGGTTCGGAAAAATGGGAAAGAGTGGCCAAACGCCGCCAGCCCGCCAGCCAGCAAATATCCCCCCATTACTGCGGTGAACAACACCATTGCAACAATCCCTCCGTTCCGCCCTGATGAGTTTCCGCTGTGTTGGTACGGAGCCTCGAACTCATCCCAGTAGTTGATCACTTTGGCATCAGCATCCTTTGTGGCAGTTCCGCCAATAAAGCTATCGAACTCACCCACCACCGCGCCTTCGTCGGTGATTGTTGGTTCGCCATCGAAGCGCACCAAGTAGTCGGCCATCCGCTCTTCGGCATCGGCGATGGTTCCGCCGGAAAGGGCCACAATTTCTGCCGGGGTCAGCACGCCACGCTCGGCACGGAGAAACGCCGCAACCTCACGTTCGTTCTCTAATGGATCCGACGGTGCGCGTTCTGGCCCAAGCGCAAGGTCGTAAATGGCAATGATGAACGATTTCTTTTTTGGATCCTTTGCGCCGCGTGGCGCTTGCACAGTGCGGTAGCGGTAGCCGTGGTCGTCGAAGGCATAGCCCGCTGGTGTTGCACGCGCCCATGTTGACCAGGCTAATCCTTCAAACAGCACGCGGAACAACCCGGCAACCATTCCGCCGCTGCTGCTGCTGCTTCGGTTATCGTCGTTGTCGCTGGATGCGGCACTTTGCGCGATGATCAACAGCAGAAGTACCACCAGCATCACCGCAAAATAGACGATCACCATCAGGCCAATCCAAATTTTAAAGAAGACTTTGAACCCCCGCCACAGCTTTTCCTTGATTGCGGCCCAGCGTTCTTTTGCGGTTTTGGTTCCCCGTTGGCGCAGCGGCAGCTCGAACGCAAATTGCAAGTTCCCCTGGTCGTCGTGGGTGACACGGGTGACGTACAGTTCCATCAACCGCGCCAGCGCGTCGCGGGCTTCGTCCACGGTGACTCCGGTGGCGGTGGCGGCATCTTGTGGGGTAAGTTTCCCCCCCAATCCAGGAACCCGTTGTTCAACCAACGCAAGGGCTTGTTCGGAGACGGTGTGCTTCATGGTGCTGCAAAATAGGGAAGTTGAAATCGGAAAGCTGAGTATCCCACGGATGAAAGTAGTCAACAATCGCGCTTCTTTACTCTGCTGAAACTAACCAATTCGTTTCAGGGGGGCAGTAGGTTGGGTGGTGGTGGTGCTGAAGCAATCGTAAAAAAACTGCGATCATCTACGGTGAGCATGCAAAGCGTTTGCCCGATGTCGGGATTCGATGCCCTCTCTTCTCCCCTCTCTCTGTGCCTCTGTGGTTTTTTCCCTCTTTCGCAAGAAGAGAATGAACCACAGAGACACAGAGATCACAGAGGGAAGAAAGAGAGGGGGAATGCGCCTGCATGAGAGACTAACTCTATCTGAGCCGAAAATTGATACCATAGCCGTAGATTGCCAGCCAAATTGAAGCTGGCAATGCTGGCGGCTGATCTGTGCCAATCTCAATAACCTTCCGTTCAACCGTGATTCGATTTCTATTCCTTCTTGCCTTGCTGGCTGCTGCTCCGTTGCTTCTGGTTGCCCAGCCACGCGATGCGCAACCAGAAGTTGGCCCCGTTACCCGCACGTTTGCCATCCGCAATGCCCGCATTATTCAGGGGCCGGGGCGGATCATTGAGCGGGGAACGGTGCTGGTTCGCGATGGGCTGATTACTGCGGTGGGAACCAACATCACCATCCCGTTCGATGCTGAAATTATTGAGGGGGATTCGATGATGGTCTATGCGGGGTTCATTGACGGGATGTCGAACGCTGGCGTGGCCAAGCCGAAGGATGAACCAACGTACGACCGCGTTCCCAGCCCCGGCAATCCGCCAAACGACCGCGCCGGAATCCAACCAGAGCGTGATGTCCGCACAATGCTGACCAACAACGATCCGTTGCTCGATTCGCTTCGCGCTGCGGGTTTCACCGTGGCGCAAACGGTCCCGCGTGGGCAGATGCTTCCTGGTGCTGGGGCAATCATCAGCCTGGGGGGCGATTCGCCAAACGACATGGTGATTCGCGGAGGCTCGGCACTATTCGCACAGTTTGTTCCGGCGGTCAACGATGTCTATCCGGCAACCACGTTTGCCGTCATGGCCAAGTGGCGCAACCTGTACACCAACGCCAAGCAACGCCGCACACAAGCCGAGGCTTACGGCAAAAGCCCGGGTGGAATGGAACGCCCAACGTGGGACGCAACTACCGCAGCGTTCTTCCCCGTGGTGGCCGGCCAGCAACCTGTGCTGTTCCGTGTGGACGATGCGCTGGATGTTCGCCGGGTACTCCATCTGCAGAAGGACCTTGGTTTCCGATTGATCCTTGCCGGACTGAAAGAGGGATGGGATGCCGAGGAGACCTTGAAAAATGCCAACATCCCCCTCTTCCTCTCGCTCGATTTTCCGCAGGCTGAAACTGAGAAAAAGGAACAGGATACCGCTGATTCGTTATCCGATTCCACCGACCTCATTCCTCCCGTACCTGCTAACCCGTTGCACCGCACCCAACGGCCCGAAGATGTGGCAATGGAACAGAAAGCCTTGAAAACAAAACAGGCCAGCAGCCGCGCCACCTTCTACGCCAACGCAGGGCGGATGCACCGCGCAGGGGTGAAGTTCGGGTTCAGCACGTTTGGGGCGGCGGCGGGAAAGCTGCGTGAAAATATCCGCACCGCCATTGAGCATGGGCTGCCGGAGGATGCCGCGCTTGCCGCGCTAACAACCGAACCAGCACGGATGCTTGGGTTGGAGCAGAGCTTGGGAACGGTTGACCCCGGGAAAATTGCCAACCTTGTGGTGACAAAAGGATCATGGTTCGCAAAGGAAAGTCCCGTCCGCTACGTGTTTGTTGATGGACGGAAGTATGAGTATGAAGCCCCGAAAGGGAAAGAAAAAAAAGACAGCACGACCACACCCCAGGCAACACCGCAAGCAGTTGCCGCCGCCGCTGCAATCGGCGACACGCTGATGCAGAACCCTGCGCTTGCCGTGCGGCGCGATGCCACCAAACGTGGCAACCTTCTGGTGCGCAACGGCACGGTGCTGACAGTGACAACGGGGACGCTGGAGCAGACCGACATCTTGGTGAACAACGGGATCATCACAGCCATTGGCAAGGGGCTAACCGCCCCGGCGGGAACCGACACGATTGATGCCACAGGGCAATTTGTGATGCCAGGAATTATTGATGCCCACAGCCACATTGCCACCACCGACGTGAACGAGTGGACCAGCCCCGTCACCGCCGAAGTCGCCATTCGGGATGTGATAGACCCCTACGACATTGCTATCTACCGCGCCCTTGCCGGCGGAAAAACCATTGCCCACGTGATGCACGGATCGGCGAACGCCATTGGCGGCCAGTGCCAAACCATGAAGATGCGCTACGGCACAACCGACCCCGAAGGATTGGTGATGGAAAAGGCCCCCCGAACCATCAAGTTTGCGCTGGGTGAAAACCCAACCCGAGTGCACGGGCGCGGGTTCAACGTCCGCCCCGCAACACGCATGGGGGTGGAGCAAGTGATCCGCGATGCCTTCACCCAAGCACAACGCTACATGGCTGCAAAGGGGCAGCAAGGGAACAACCAGCGGGCAACGCCACCGGAATATGACCTTCGGCTGGAAACGCTTGCAGCAATTTTGCGCGGGGAAATTCTGGTCCACTGCCACAGCTACCGCGCCGATGAAATCCTGATGCTGATGAGGGTCTTCCGCGATTTCGGTATCAAGAAACTCACCTTCCAACACGTCAACGAAGGATTCAAAGTGGCCCCCGAACTTGCCGACTTCGGCGCGATGGCCTCGGTGTTTGCCGATTGGTGGGCCTACAAATTCGAGGTCTATTACTCCACCGCCTACAACGCCGCAATCCTTACCCGGAACAACGTCACAACCTCCATCAACTCCGATTCCCCCGAGCTTGACCGCCATCTGAACCACGAGGCAGCAAAGACCATGCGCTACGGTGGATTAACCCATGACGAAGCGTTGAAACTGATCACCATTAACCCAGCAAAGCAGTTGGGGATTGACGGACGGGTGGGATCCATCGAGGTGGGGAAGGAGGCCGATCTGGCGATCTTCAGTGCCGATCCGCTGTCGGTGTATGCGGTCTGCCAAAAATCGGTAGTGGATGGCGTAATCCGTTTTGACCGCGATCGCGACCCCGACGATATGCGGCTACGGATTGACCCCAAAACCCCAGTGGAAACCAGCACGATTTTCCACGAACACGAGGAGTTCTGCATGAAAGGAACCGAAGGGTTATGGGAGCTGATTCAGGCGAAATAACCGCCTGGCGATTATCTGCTTTTCCACTCCCTGTAGCTCTCTTTCAGCAGCGATTGGAAGTGATACACCCCTTGCTCACACTCCACCGAAAACCGGCCACGGTCGTAGGCCCGCGAGGCAACACCCCGCTGCACCCGCTGGCAGATGTCAATGTCTTCGGCTTGGATCCGGTCGCTACTCTCGATATCCTCCTGAATAAAAGCCAGAGCTTCGGGGGATTCAATGTCGTCGTAGAAATAATCGAACCGAACCAGCGTGCGGTTGTGCGATAGGGGGATCACAAGGTTGGTTTGCAGCCGTCCGGGCAAGATGTTCAGCATGAAGTTTGGATAGACGAAGTAGTAGAATGCCTCCCCCGATTCTGCCGCGCCGCCGTAGGGGTGATCTCCGGTGCGGAGCGGGCTGAACTGCAACGAATACCAACGTGCGGTTTCGGTGATGTAGCTGTTGAACTCCAGCATCTTCATCAACTCAGGATGCACCAGCGGGACGTGGTAACCTTCCAGGTAGTTATCAATGTAGATTTTCCAGTTGCACTCCACGTGATACTCCACCCTGCGGAAGAATTGTTTGGTGAGAAGTGAAATCGGGGCAATCCGTTCGGCAATTCCCTCCATCACCTCGGCAATCGGTGATGGATGCTCCGCCAGATGCACAAAGATCAGCCCTTGCCAGACCGCCACGGTTATGGGAATCAACCCGTAATCATCGCGGTTGAACAACGCCACACGGTCAAATTTTGGCACCCCGCGCAACGCTCCATCCAGGCGATACGTCCAGCCGTGGTACTTGCATTGTAGCATCGTGCAGTTCCCCGATTCATCGGTGGCCAGCGGCCCGCCACGGTGGCGGCAGACGTTGTAGAATCCCCGCAAAATTCCGTCGCGGTCGCGAAGCAGAATCAGCGGGTTATCGGCCACGGTGGCAAGGAAGTAATCGCCTGGGTTCGCCACCTGGCCCAAATGCCCAACCCACTGCCATGTCTGCAAAAAAATTGCTTCGCGGTCAAGCTGGTGGAACTCTGGATTGCTGTACCAATCGGAAGGGATCGTCTGCGAGCGCTCAATCGGGGAAACAGAAAGCGTTTGCTCGGTAAGGGTTGGGAAAGGTTGTGGGTTGCTCATGTGCAGATTCTGGTGCATGATGAAATGCTGCGCGGTGGGCGGAAGCACCGCGCAAAATAGCATCAATCATTGTTGAGCGCAGCCAGCCGGGGGCTGGGCAATTACGCCACGGCACGCGTCTGGGCAGCAAGCTGGTGCGATTCTTCGGCAACGACTTTGGAGGGGATGTAGCGGAACTGCCCTTGCCGCCCGGCTATCTCAATCCCGGCATCCAACACCATCTGGCGCAGCTTCCGGATAGCCTCGCCCCCTCCTTGCTCAAATATCGGATATGCGTTGGGTGTGATGGTCTCCCCTTCCCGATGGAAGGTCCCACGCATTAACCCAAGCTGCTGGATATGCTCCTCAAAATCATGCTGTTTTTCGGCAACGCTGCGTTGGTCGTTATCGGGAACGGTGCACTCCACCGTGAAATAGTGATCCCCCCCTTGCTGCCCGAAGTATTTGCTGAACGTGGTGATCCGTTTCCATGGGCCGTTGGGGGTGAAGTTGTAGAGGAATGCCCCGTTGTAATCAACATCACCGCTAAGCCGGTAGAAGAGCGAAAGGAGCGTAAGATAGCGGAGCTTGAAGGTGGGCTGAAGCCCCAAATACTCTAGCAACGTGGGAATCGGGATGGTGGAGATCACCCGGTCGAACTGTTCGGTGCGGCCATCGGCAGTGATGGTGAAGTGATTGCCAACCCGCCGTATCTGTTGGATGGTTGCTGAGGTTCTCACGTCCACTCCATCAGCATTAAGCAGCGTTTCTATTGCTGCATACACCACCCCGAAGCCTTCCCTGGGGGGAGTCCAACCAACCCAATGGCCGTTGTTCTGGTGGTTGATAGGCAGGTAGGTAAGCAGCCGTTTGGCAAATTTTTTTGCCAGCTGCTTGCTGGTGTAGCCGTCGAACATTTCTTGCAAACGCTGCCGTGCAAAGGCAACATCAATGGCCACATCTGGCACGCCGTAGAATCGTTCAAGGTAACGCTGCAAGCCGCTTTGGCGATACACCCGGTCGCCGATATGCCAACGGATATAACCACCCAGTGTATCGCGCCGATAGTGGCGAACCCGGCCCGCGCAAAGGCTGGCGGCTGCCAGCAATGCCCCTGCCATCCCGTGATCCCGCACGTATCCCCGCAGGGTCAGCGGGTAGCCATCCAGCGTCCCGTTGGGCGTTACCGACTGGCTACGGTGAGGTTGCTTGTGGAAGGATTCGGCCACCTCCGGAAACGTGCGGAACAGCTGGTGCTGCGCGTCGAAAACGAACGCACCGATGTCGTAGCTTAGGCCGTTGATCCTGTGGCTACGGTGCAGTCCCCCCAGCCGTTCCTCCTTCTCAATCAACGTCACGTGAAGGTCATTCCGGCGGGCCAGCTCCCGCGCCAGAACCACCCCGGCAATGCCACCACCAAGCAGAGCAATTCGAGTCTGTTTCATATACACTGCTAACACAGGCATTCTTCCAAATGTTAGCAAGGGGATGAATAATTGCACTATCGTTTCGCCAACCTCCATCCGCCGTTACGCCCCAAAAATCCGATGCCCACGAACAATCACCCGCTGACATTTTCCTGACAACAACTGAACCCAACGCTGACAAGCGCGGATTGCCGCTCCGATAGTTTTGCAGCCGTCCTTGCAAGGCGCGTACTTCTATCACATTCACAAAGGGTTCTGTAGCTCATGACAACTTCCCTCACAACGATTACACTGCTTGGTTTGATCCTCCTTTCCATTTCTGCACAGGCACAAACCGGGGCAGTAACTGGCACCGTAACCGACGCAGCAACTGGCGTTCCGCTCAGTGGCGCAACGGTGCGATTGGTAAACGAACAAGACACCACACAACTGCGCGGAGCCTACACCACTCCGCAGGGGAAATTTGCCGTGCGCCAACTTCCTGACGGACGTTGGCGGGCAACCGTGACTGTCATTGGATACCGCCCAATGCCGCCGCAAACCGTGACGGTGCAATCCGGGCAAACCGCAACGCTGAACGCCACGTTGCAAGAAGAATCGCTGATGCTGAACGGCATCACCGTGACCGCTTCGCGCAAGGTGGAGAAGGCACTGGAAGCACCAGCATCGGTGACGGTGCTGAACACCGAAGCAATCACATCAACCCCAACGCTTACCCATGTGGAGCATTTGCGCGGCGTTGCCGGGGTTGACATTGCGCAAAAAGGGGTGGCGCAGTTCGAGATGGTGACGCGCGGGTTCAGCAACGTCTTCAGCGGCCAGCTTCTGACGCTGGTGGATGGCCGCAATGCCGGGTTGCCATCGCTTCGGGCAAACGTCCCAACGCTGGTCCCCACCACCAACAGCGACATGGAGCGGATGGAGTTGGTGCGCGGGCCGGGCTCGGCACTCTACGGCCCAAACGCTTCGGCGGGGGTGCTGAACATTATCACTAAATCCCCGCTTGCTTCGCAGGGGACAACTGTTGAGCTTGCCAGCGGGTTCATCAGCGACACAGCCTCGGCGGCGATTGGCCCGGTGATGCAAGCCGCAATCCGCCATGCTGGGGTGATTGGCGATAACGTCGGCTACAAAATCTCCGGCCAATACTCTGGCAGCGAAGATTGGAGTTTTAGCGACCCAGTGGAAACCGAAGCCCGCGCCAGCGCGATTGCCGCAGGCAGCCTGGCCGACACATTGAAGATTGGAAAGCGGGAAAAAAACGTTGAGCGGTTTGGCCTGGATGGCCGCGTGGATATGGTGCTGAACGACAACGCCACCCTTAGCCTGAACGGCGGCTACAACCAACTGATAAACGGAGTTGAGCTAACCGACGTTGGGGCGGCGCAAGGGAAAGGGTGGAGCTTTGCCCATGCCGGTGCGCGCCTGAACTGGGGTGAGCTATTGGTGCAAGGGTTTCTGAACAAAAGTGATGCTGGCCAAACGTATCTGCTTCGCAGTGGCAACGCAATCGTGGATCGCTCGCAGCAGATTGTGGGGCGTGTGCAGCACTCCACAACCCTTAGCGACCAGCTTGGCTTCACCTACGGTGGCGACCTGTTCCTGACCCAGCCGGAAACGGAAGGGACACTTACCGGGCGGAATGAGGATGATGATAACATCACCGAGTTCGGGGCATATCTGCAGACCGAGGCGCATCTGCTTGAGAACAAGTTAGACCTTCTGCTTACTGGCCGCCTTGATCTGAACAACCGTCTGGAGGATCCGGTGTTCTCGCCACGGGCCGCGCTTATCTACAAGCCGGATAACAACCAAAGCGTTCGGCTAACGTTCAACACCGCCTACAACACGCCAACAACCAACGATCTGTTCTTGGATCTGGTGTTCCAGCGCGACGTGTTTGGGTTTGGCGCAATCAGCCCAGAGTTCGGGACGGCGTATGGTGTGGACTTGCGAACCGTTGGCGTTCCCGAAACAGGATTCACCTTCAACCAAAGCAATGGCGCGTACCTGATGAACTCCAAATTTGCCGACCCGTCGCAGGCGATTCCGGTCAGCACCGAAGCGTTGTGGCCGATTGCTGTTGGGGTGCTTGCTGCGCAAGGGGTTGACATCTCGGCCATCCCCGCGCCAACCGAAGAACAGGTTCACAGCTTCATGGCGTTGCTGGATCCGAACGACGCGCAAAACCCCTTCAAGCCGATTGCTGCCCCAACCAACATCCAACGGCTGAAGCCAACAACAACGCAGACAATTGAGGTTGGCTACAAAGGGGCAATCGCCGACCGGCTTGAGCTGGCGGTGGACCTGTATCGGTCGCAGATTGAGAACTTCACGGCAACGCAAATCATCACCCCGAACGCATTCCTGAACGGTGCGGAGTTGGCGGCTTACGTGCAGCCGTTTATCAGCGGTGGATTGCAGCAGCAGGGGATCCCGCAGCCAGTGGCCGATTCGATTGCCACCGCGCAGGCCGCAATGATGGGGGAAACGGTTGGCGCGCTGCCAATGGGAACCATCAGCCCGACGAACTCACCCGACCCCACCGCACTGATTGCTGCCCCACGCAACTACGGCCAAGTAAGCGTCACCGGCGTGGACCTTGCGGCCAACTACCGCATCAACGACCAGTGGGGAATCGGCGCAACGTACAGCTTCCTGAGCGACAACTACTTTGAAAACTTGGATGGGGCCGGCGATCTTTCGCTGAACGCACCAAAAAACAAGGGGTCGCTGGCGTTGCGCTATTCCAACAGCAGCGTTGGGTTCCGTGCCGAAGGGCGTTACCGCTACACCGAAGGGTTCCGGATGAAAAGTGGAGTGTATGAAGGTGACATCCCCTCCTACGGCTTGGTGGACCTGACGCTTGGCTACCGGATTGCTGGGTTGAAGAACCTTGACCTGACACTAACCGCACAAAACCTGCTGAACAAGGTACACCAGGAGTTCATGGGCGCGCCAGCCGTTGGCCGCAGCGTGCTTGTTCGGGGAAGCCTCTCGTTCTAATTGCCTAGGAGAAAGAGAGAGGGAAGCGTTGATTGAGGGAGAGCAATCAGCAAGCCGGAACCAAGTGATGGGTTCCGGCTTGCTGGCGTTGTGGCCTCACTGCTGAAAAAAAAAGGCTCAATCACCCAGAAGGAGCGATGGGGAGAAGAAAACAGAGCATAATTTTACCAGTAGAACACCGGAGGGAACATCATGGCATTACTGATCATTGGCCTGCTGCTGGTTGCGGTGGGCGGATTGCTTCTCTACTTGCGAAGCCGCGCACAGGGGCGACTGTTAGAAATCGGATTCACGGAAACCGTAACCACCCAAGAGGTTCGCGAACTTCACGGGCAGATTGCTGCCGAGCTTGGGCCGGGCGGGTTCAGCCAGATTGTTGAACTAAAAGGGAAGCTCCATTGCGCCGCCCCCCTTACTGCCGAACTCTCCGGCCAGCCATGCGCCTACTACACCATGAGTGTGGAGGAACGCTACGAAGAAACCTACCAAGAACAAGATGGCCAGGGGGGAACCCGCACCGCCACCCGCAATGGCAGCACCATTGTGGCCAGCAACAGCCAATCAGCATTCTTCCAGCTGCACGATGCAACTGGGGAAATCACCGTAAACCCCACCGGGGCCGAGATTCACCCACGGCAGGTGGTGAGTAGGTTCGAGCCATGTACTGGCGGGCCTTCGGTTACTGTGGGGGGATTCACGTTGCAGGTTGGCGTTGGGCTGGGGGGAAAAAGGGTTCAGGGGTATCACTACACCGAATCCATCCTTCCGCTCGATGCTCAGCTTTACCTTCTTGGCGAAGCCACCGACACCAGTGGCGAACTAACGGTGCAGAAACCACGCGAGAAAAAGCCGTTCATCATCTCCTTAAAAACAGAAGAGGAGCTTGTTCGCGGGGCGCAGGGGAGCATTGCATGGTATCTGTACGGGGCGATTGCTGCGTTCGCAATCGGTGCGGTGTTCATCGTTATCAAGATTCTACGATAAGCTGGGTATTGCTGCCACAAAAAGTGTGCTGAGGCGGTAATTTCTTTTTGGCTTCGGCATTTTTGCAGACTAACATTGGCAGCAATGATAAGCGATTGGTTAGCACAAGGTCGGATTGGCACAGGGGGATCGCCGCCAGCACGGTGGGGGGTGCTGCTGGCATTGCTCTGTTGGCTAACAATCGGCAGCGGGGTTACACAGCCGCAGACCGTTGCCATCTACAACAACGATTTTACCAGGGGTGAAACCACCAACTGGAGTACCTCCATCACGGACCCGGAATGGCAGCGGCCAGTGCGCGTTGGGTTTACCGGGAACGCTTCCGGGCGGGTGTTGGGGGATTTTGGCGACCAACGGGTGACGCTCCGATTAGCGGAGCTTCCCCCGCACGACTCCATCACCATCACCTTCGACTTCATCACGATTCGGTCCTGGGATGGAAACAGCAGTTTGTATGGGCCGGATCTGTTAGAGTTCAAGGTGGACGACACGCTGTTGTTTCGCTCCAGCTTCAGCAACACCAGTTATCGCCAATCGTTCCCAAGTGGTTATCCGGCAAGCAACCCAGCGCGTGCTGGTGCGATTGCGTTCAACTCGTTGGGGTATATCTGGCGCGCGCCGGGCTTGTTCACTGGCCCAATGGATGCAACCTACCGGATCACCCGAACCCTGCCCCACACCGCTTCAACGGTTCGTTTCCGCTTCTGCGTTTTTCTGGATGACCCCGGTCAGGATATTACTAACGAAAGCTGGGCACTGGATAACGTCTCGGTCAGCATCGCCCCAAGCAAGGCCGCGCCATTGCCGCCGCCACCGTTACCGCAAAAGCCATTGCCACAAAAGCCGCTGCCAGGGCCGGGGGGATAAGATAAACGGAGCCGTGTTGCATCCCAGGCCCCGCTGGTTAGTTAGTGACCTTACGGAAAAGGTCAGTTGTCAGTTGTCAGTTGCAAAGAGGGTCATTGGTCATTAGTCACTCACCTTACGCAGAGTTTGGATGGTGAGGACTTGCTGGTCGGTAGCTTGCTTCGATGCTCTTCTTCTTTTCGGCTTTGACTCCCTCTCCCGCCCGACCAATGGAGTGGAAATAGTAGCATCACCCGCTTGGGAGAGGGCCGGGGTGAGGGCTGGCAGCGAACGAGGGCAAGAGTGAACGATTGCTCGTTCACTGGCTTGCTTCGACAAGCTCAGCATGAGCGGAGGGTGATGTCCGGTGGAACAGCGAAGCATCGAAATCCCTTTTCGGCGTTGGCTCCCTCTCCCGCCCGACCAATGGAGTGGAAATAGTAGCATCACCCGCTTGGGAGAGGGCCGGGGTGAGGGGTGGCTGCGAACGAGGGCAGGTGCGGAAGGTGAGTTAGTTACTGAAGCACCACTGGGAATCGCTGTATCATGCCGTGGTTGGTGGTTACCTCTATCAGGTACAGCCCCGCCGGGAATCGGCTGCAATCCATGGTTATCTCAGCTATCTGGGCGACTTTGGGGCGATGATCCATCAACAACGCGCCAACTGGATTGAAGAGCCGAATTTGCGCAACAGCAATTCCGGATGGAATAGAGATGCGAAGCAAACCCGATGAAGGATTTGGTGCAACGGTGATTGCCGCCAACGCGCCACTGTTTCCGTTGCTGGTGCCATCTTCCACCCCAACCGTTTCATCCTCAATCGTCAGTTTGGTGATAAAAAAATCGGATGCACCATTGAACCCTGTGTCGGCTGCGTTGGGTGTTTTCGGAAACTCTGGCGATCGCGTTCGCCCTGCCACAATGGCGTTCCCGTGCTTATCCAAGCGCACCCCGTAGGCATAATCTTCCTCTGTCCCGCCAAGAAATGTGGAATAGACCCTGCTTCCGCCAAGCGGGGAGAGTTTCACCAGGAAGGCATCGGCGGTTCCGTTGAAGTCCGGGTCGAACACATCCCCGCCAGCCGGAAAAAACTGGGAGTAGGTTCCCCCCACAACGTGCGCGCTGCCACGTGAGTCCACGGTGATTGCCGTTGCCACCTCCCCTTGCACTCCACCCAAAAACAGCCCGTAGCGCATCCGGCTGCCATCGTTGCTGAACCGGACCACAAACGCATCGGTGTTGCCATTGAACACTGTGTCGGCAGAAAGGAAGGTGGTGGGAAAACTGTCGGAACGGGTGTAGCCGCACAGGTAGGGGTTTCCGTCGGGACCGATTGCAATGCCATATCCGGCATCGCTTTGTTCCCCACCGATGAATCCTGAGTTCAGCAGTTGCGCGCCGCTGCTATCCAGCCGCGAAAGGAAGGCATCGGAGTTCCCGTTGTGGCTGTTGTCGGCAACAAATGAGGTGGTGGGGAAATCGGGCGAAACGGTCTCGCCGGTGACAAGGATATCCCCTTCTCTGTTGGTTGCCACCGCATATCCACGATCCATCTGCTCCCCTCCCAAAAAACTGGCGAACCGCACAGCTCCATCGCTGCCGATGCGGGCAATGAACAGATCAACATCGGTGGTGTTGCCATTCTTGGTCTTGTCGAATGCTTCCGGTGTGGCTGGGAAATCGGGGGATGAGGTTGTGCCAACAACCACAACGCCACCGCTGCTGTCCAGTGCCACACCGCTCCCTTCATCAAGAATGCTTCCCCCCAGATAGGTGGAGTAGGTAAGCGCGGTTCCTGCCGGGTTCAGCGCAAGAAGGAATGCGTCCCGTTCCCCCCCGCGCGATTTCTGCGCAGCGTTGGCTGTGGTGGGGAAGTCTTGCGAGTCGGTGTAGCCGGTAACCCATGCGGTTCCATCTGCGGTTGATTCAACCGACTTCCCCGCGTCCAATCCCGCGCCGCCGATGTAGGTGGAGTACAGCAGTGTTCCGCCGCTGCTATCCAGTCGGGCTACCACAATATCTTGAAGCCCACTGTTTGTTGTGCTGTACGCCCCGGTTGTGGTGGGGAACAGGGCCCACACGTTGCTTCCGCACACCACCGGATTGCTGGCGGCATCGGTTGCAAGCGCGGCAATGTCATCGGTGCCGGGGCCGCCGATAAATGTTGAGTAGATCAGGGGATCAATCACCAGTGGTTTGTCCCGGTCGTACGTTTCCGCACGGAACCCCACGGTGCTATCGCTATGCTGAACAAACTGGCAGGGGATTGTACGCCGCACGCCATCCACCACTTGGTAGGCCACCAATCCGGATTGCTCAATCATCCCCAACGTTGTCCCAAGCTGAAGCGTGTTGCTGGTGTGGTGGATAGTGGTTGCGCCATTGAACCGCAGACGGATAACCGATGGATCAGCCCCCGGGTTCACCACCAAGTCGTAGCGAAGCTCACCTGCATCTTGATAAAAAACCGCGTCAACCCCAGCATAGATGTTGGCGGAACGGACTTGTTGATAGGCCGCCACGCCAGTAACCCACGCGGCGGGGTTGTTGCCAATCAAATAGTTGTAGCGGGTGCGCAGTTGGCCAATCGGAATTGACGGCGTTGCCAGATTTCCCCCAACAAACTCCATCCGAACAACATGGCCACGCCGCTCGGTTCCGTTGTTGGCAATGGAGTATCGGTCTATCAGAACGCCCCGCTCTGTCAGCCAGCTATCCATCCCCGCCGAACGGATCAGATAGCGGGCTTCGGCGGGCCATTGGCCGTTGTTGGCAATAAGCCCGCCACGTTGTTGCTGCCCCCCAGCCACCGTGGCCAGAAGCAGTTGCAAAACAAGGAGTTGAAGAAGCGATCGCATGGGAGGAAGGATTGCTGTTGATGAAGAACAAGGGTATCCGTAAAAAAACAACGCTGCCGCAGGCATGTGACCCCGGCAGCGTTGGCATGGTTACAGAACAATGGCATTATCCCGCAAGGCATCATCCCGCAAGGTGCGGGGTGGGCGGGAACTCAATCATCATCAATGCCCCACAGCCACCGGAACCGTCATTGGCTGGATACCTTGTCCATGCAGGCGGATGTAGTAGCTGCCGGAAGGGAGCGCGTCGGTTGGAAAGGTGAGCGGTAGCCCGTTGCTTCCGGCAAGGGTAGAAGTGAGGTCTATCACCTGCTCGCCGCGCAGATTGTACAGCCCCATCCGCGCATCTGCCGGAAGCGATTTCCCATCGGGCAGCCGAACGCCAACGCTAAGCGAACTGTTGGCAGGGTTTGGCAACACCGTCAGGCTCAGGTCGCTTCCGGGAATCGTGGACCCGGGGACGGCGGTGGTTGGAAGGCTAACCCGGCGGCAGAAAGCATTGCCGGTGTTCGCGCCCACAAAGCAGCTCATCGTGGAGTCTTGCTCGCCGGTGAAGAAGATGCTCCAGATCGGCTGATTCAGCGGGAAATCAACCGGAAGTTGGGAGAAATCGCCAAGCTCGGCCAAGCTCAGGAAATTTGGCTTTGCCCCAGGAAGCTCCTGCCGGAATCGTTGGTAGGCGGTATCGGTTTCCAGCCGTTTCACCATTTGGTTGCTGTTGGCGGCTTGGCCATCGATATTCAACGTATCGGTAAGCCCATCGGGAATTGGAAGGGGGATTTCGCCGATGCCGACTGCTTGATAGATAACCAAGAGCTTAATCACCGCAATCGGCAAACTTTTTTGCAGCGAGGGTGAGTAGAACAGATAGACCCATGCCGTGGCGTTGCCGCTTTGGAGATCGAAGGTGAGGTTAATGCCAGAAAAATCTAGGTTGCCGACGGTTCCGGCTCCAACCAGAATAGCATCTTTCGCCAGTGTGTCTTGGGCTTTTTTTGTGGCGGCTGCAATTCCTTCCTTGAAGGGATAGGCTTGCGCGGCGGCGCGTTCGGTTCCAGCAATCAGGAACAATACGCCAAGGGTCAGTGCAATCGGAAGCAGATGTGGTCTCATGTGTGTTTGGCCAAAGAAATGTGAAGTATCCGTATGGAACATGGCGGCGGCAAGATAACGCCCGAATCAGGAACGTGGAAAGGGCAATCCCAATCAATTTCAAACAACACTTCACCAATCGCCACCGATGCGGCGATGTATCTTGGCCCTGTTCATCGCACGTTCACAATTATTCAGGGAGAGCGCAGAAGTGCAATCGCTGCTCACACACCTTTCGGAGATTTTTGGCAACGCCTTCCAGCAAGCTGGGATGGATAGCAGCTACGGCCAGGTAGTCATCTCGGCACGGGCCGATCTTGGCCAGTTCCAGTGCAACGGCGCGTTGGCCGCAGCAAAGGCTGCGCGGCAGAATCCCCGTGCGGTTGCCGAATCGGTGCTGGCGAACGTTTCCCCGCGTGAAATTTTTGCCGACCTATCGCTGGCTGGCCCTGGCTTTATCAACATCACCCTCACCGATCAGTTCCTTGCTGAACGGCTGCGTGCGGTTGCTTCCGACGCTCGGTTTGGATGCGCACCCGTCCCCCACCCGGAAACAATTGTGGTGGATTACGGCGGCGCGAACGTTGCCAAATCCATGCACATCGGCCACTTGCGGTCGGCCATTATCGGCGAAAGCATCAAGCGGATTCTGCGGTTCGCAGGGCACAACGTTATTGGCGATGTTCATCTTGGCGATTGGGGGCTTCAGATGGGGATGCTGATTACCGAACTTCGCCGCCACCAGCCCGATCTCGTGTATTTCGATCCAGAGTTCAGCGGGCCATATCCCGACGAATCCCCAGTCACGATCGAGGATCTTGAGCAACTCTATCCGGCGGCATCGGCGCGTGCAAAATCGGATACTGAGGCAATGGAGTTGGCGCGGCAAGCCACCGCCGAGCTTCAATCCGGGCGTGCTGGATATTTGGCACTGTGGCGGCATTTTGTAGTGGTCTCCATTGCCGTGCTTCGGCGCGACTACGGCAGCCTGGGGGTGACGTTCGATTTGTGGCTGGGGGAAAGCGACGCGCAACCCCGAATCCCCGCAATGGTTCAGCAGCTGCGCGATGCCGGCGTTGTTGAGTTAAGCGACGGAGCCCAAGTGATTCAGCTTCCCCCAACAAACGAGGAAGAGCGGGAGATTCCGCCGTTGATTTTGGTGAAATCCGACGGCGGGGCGATGTACGGAACCACCGACCTTGCCACCATCCAGCAGCGTGTGGAAGAGCTTCATGCCAACCGAATTTTGTACGTGGTGGATGCGCGCCAATCGCTCCATTTCGAGCAAGTGTTCCGCGCCGCACGCCGCTCCGGAATTACGGGGAACACGCAGTTGGAACACCTTACCTTCGGCACCATGAACGGAACCGATGGCCGCCCGTTCAAGACCCGTGCTGGCGGGACGATGAAGCTGCATGACTTGGTGGAGCTTATCCAAACCGAGGCAACCAAAAAAATGGAGGAAGCAGGAATTGGAGCAGAATATCCGGCCCAGGAGCGTGCGGAGATTGTTCGGATGGTTGGGGTGGGTTCGCTGAAATATGCCGACCTGAGCAACCACCGCACCAGCGATTATGTGTTTGATCCGGAGAAGTTTGTGCGGTTCGAGGGGAAGACCGGGGCGTACCTGCTGTACGCTGCGGTGCGGATGAAATCAATCCTGCGGAAGGCTGCCGACCAGGGGTTTGCTCCGGGAGAATTGCTGCCCCCAACCGAGGCCGAGCGCGAATTGGGGTTGCTGCTAACGCGGTTTCCCGACGAAGTTGAGTACGCCGCCGACCGCCGCGCCCCCAACTATCTCTGTGAGTATGCCTACAATCTTGCCCAAGCCTTCAGCCGGTTTTACGACCGCTGCCACATCTTGCGTGAGGAGAATCGGGCGTTGCAGGGAGCATGGTTGGGGCTGGTGAAACTCTGCTTAGATCAGCTTACCACAACATTGGATATGCTGGGAATGGAGGTTCCGGAGCGGATGTAGAGAGATCAAAAAAATGGCATTCAACAGCAAGAGGCCATACCAACTTGGTATGGCCTCTTGCTGTTTCTGCCTCCATCAGCACGGTTGGGTTATTGCTGGAACAAGCCAACTGAGATTCCCAGTTGTGCGGTTAGTCCATCGGCTTTTATCTCGGGGACACCGCTAACAGTAATTCCTGCTTCGGTAGTCCAATCCCCCATTGCAAAGCCGCTGTAGCCAACGCCAAGCCGCAGCATCAGGAGGGAGATTGGCAGCACGTACTCAACGTTCACCATCGGTTGGTAGTAGATGCCACCGGTGGAGATACGCGCCGAGCGGTTGAAGGCACCGGGCGCAGTTGATCCGCTGAAGTTGGTATCGCTAAGAACCTCAGGGAACAACAGGCTGCCGGCAGCGCGGTGTTGGGTTAGCTCAAGCGCGTGGCTGCCGGCACCAAGCATCACCCCCGGGAAAAGGGTCAGGCTTTTTGAGAGGGGGATGGCGTAGTCAAGTTGCGCGGCGGTTATCCCAACATCGAACCGGAGCGTGCGGTTGTAGTTTTCGTTGTTGATAACAATCGGTTCGGTGTTGGTTCGTTCAAGCGACCCACCAAGCCCAAACGCCCCAAGCCGTAGATTGGGGATCACCACCACCGAGGCGATTCCGCCGCCGCCATGCAGTAGCATCTGGCCGTCGAACGTTCCGGTGCGTAGCGAAGTGCTTAGGGTGTTCAGTTGGTCGAAGTTCATAAACTGCATCATCCCCAAGTAGCCGCCGCCAATGCCGACGTATGGCAGTCGGCCTTCCTCATCAATGGGGATGTCGTCGAAGTTGAACAAGTCTGTGGTGTCCTGGGCCACCGCAGCAACGCAGGTGATGAGTGCCAGTAGCAGTGGGGTTACGATGCGTGCAATCGGGAAACGCATGGAAAAATTCCTGTGATTGTGTCGTGCTGTCAGTTTGGTGCTTGTTGCGGTTGCCGTGCGGTTGCGTTGGCGTTGCTGTCCTTTCCGTTAATTCCCTCCGGTGCCGGGGATTCCGAACTGATAGGTCAGTCCCAAGTGGCCATTCAATATCCGGGTTGCAGGGATGTCGCCGGCAATATATCCCCCGGGAACGCTTGGCGTTGTTTCCTTGAAGATTTTATTCAGCGGAAAGCCAATATCAATCGTTAATCCCATCCAACCTTCTTCTTCATCAACCAGCACTAGAGTTGCTCCAATCCGTGGCTCAAGCATCATCTCCAAGTTATCGCTAACAATGTCCATGGATTCGCCAGCCTTCCCCAGTGGTGGGGGCACCGGTTGGGAGCCGCTCATCGGCAATCCAACGTTCAATGCCAAGCGGAACGCGCTGACGCTAACCCCTGGCTCGATGTAGAAGTATTGAAGGTTGTAGCCTCGGGAGTCAAGCTCGGTTCCGGTTCCATCCTCTTCGCGCAGTTTTTTCCCCACGTTGCGGATGTCAAGCCCTGCGGCAACCGTTCCGCGCACTGTGCGTGTGAATGGGTAGGAGGCATTCAGCCCAAACTGGAAGGCGATACCGGGGGCGGCTTCGTCAATTTTGCGGCCTGGGGTTCCTTGCAGCAAGGTGTCGTTCAGGTCGCCAACTGGAACGGCAAATCCAAGGCTTGCCCCAAGCCCAATCCCCAAGCGGCTAAGCGCGCCACGGTAGGAGTAATCGGTTTGGGCCCGAAGCTGCGCGCTGCTGATAAGCCCAACAACAAGAAGGGCAGCAAGAAGTAGTAGATGGTTTTTGTGTTTCATGGATAGTGTGGAAGTGTTTTGTGTATGCTGTTCATTGGTTCTGTTTGATGCTGGCGTGATTGCCCATCTCCGCATTCTCCCCCTCCCCGTTAAAGTTTGCTTACTACCCCAAGCCTAAACCCCGTGAAGGAGTTCACCAGCCGGCAAACGCCGCCGGTGCAGACAATCCCCGCGCGGGTGGATCCGTACTCAAGGCTTAGCGTGTGGGCATTGCCAATGCGGTACGTTCCGCTCAGCGTTCCCCACAGTTGCTGCCCCCCTTGCTCGCTTTGGGTGGTGGTGTACTCAAACCGCCCGGCAACCGACCATTTGGGGGAGCGGGTGTACTCCACGGTTAGGGCAACGTTGTTGAAATTGCCATCGCTGGCCTTGATCCCCAAGCTGTCGTTTCCAGTGGTTTTCTTTTTGCTGTCGAACACATCCTGGACCTCGAAAATTGCGTGCAAGTTGTCCCGCTGGGTGAACGCATACTCCGACTCCAACATCACTGTGGATGCTGTGTAGTCTTCGGAGTGTGGCGCAATCAGCTTGCCGTCCCCCTCGCGGTAGGTACGGTTGTCGCGGCGTTGCAGTGCCATGCCAAGCGTCAAGTCCTCGGTGGCATCATACTCGGCATGGGCGGATAGTTCCCAATAGGGTGAGTAGGTGATGTCGCTAAGGGAAGGGAACTTCAGCGGGGATTCGTTCAATCGCAGATATTCGGTGCGGTCTTTGGAGTTGGGGGTTGTGTCTTTTGGGATGAACATCGTCTGCCAAGCGTTGTGGCGGCTTGCTCCGGCCCCTTGCAGCGTCACCGAAAGCTCCTCCATTGGCGTGATAATCATATCCACCATAAAACCGACCTCATCGCTGAAATCAACCGGGTGCGGGTTCCGATCCAGCAGTGCCTTGCTGTATTCCGGCACCAGCGTTGGCGCGTTCTGGAACGGCAGTGCGCGCGACTGGCGGTCGCTGGTGGCTTGGAAACTTGGCTTCACCAAATCGAATTGGTAGCTTTTGTATTGTGCTGTGACGCTCACCATCTCCCCCACGTAGCCAAGCATCCCGTACCATCCATTTCCCCGTTCGTTCGAGTCCCCGGTTTGCCGCACAAAGTCGTTGATCTGATTCCGTTTGTCGGCGTAGTTCAGATAAGCGCTGAATTGGTTGTAGTTCAGGCGGGTAAAAATTTCCCGCAAGTAGGAATCGAACGGGCGGCGGAATCCGTTTGGCGTGCGCTGCCCGCTGACGGCAAGGTAGGTTGCGCCAACGCCAACCCCGGTTGTGGGGCGAATCTCGCCCGAGGCACCCCGCAGCAAGTATTGCTCAACGCGGGTGTTGCTTAGGATGTCGGCAAAATCCATCACCCCACCAAAGGCTTGGGCCGAAAGATCCTGATCCTCGTAGCCCAGTTTCACCCCCAGCGTTGGTGCATCGAACCCGATGGGGCGGCTCTCGAAGGAGTTCATCACCAGACCACGCCCAATCAGGTTGTAGAAATTGCCAGCCCGCGCGCTAAGCCCGTCGCGGCGGAACTCGGCGTAGTATTCTTTTATGCCGATGGTGTCGCGCCCGTACTCGCGTGGTTTGTCAATCTGCGCCCGGAATCCCAGGGTGAAATCCCCCACAAAAAAACGGGTGTTGAACAGATTCTCCAGATACTCCTTGCGGAATGGGTTTTCCCCTTCGTATCGCTCCCCAATTCCGTAGCGGAACTCGTTGGAAAGGGAGTAATCAATGCGTGGGATTCCCGTTGAGTTTTGGGCCAGCACTGGCATCGCAAACGTGAACCACGTTGCCAGCAAGGGAAGGATAACCGAGAAGCGTGCAGATAGGTGTCTGGTAGCCATGATGAATCGTTGATTCGCAAGCTGAGAGGACTGTTGAGCGGAAAACGTGGGGCGATAATACAAAAATCTGGTGTGGCAAGAAGAGCCGATCACGGCTTCTTCTACTCTTCTTGGCTGCGCTGATTCCAAAGCCAATACCCGCCGCGAATGCCTTCCACGTTGGAGATGATGGAGACATCGGAAGGGAGTTGCAGCGTCACTTTTTTTGCATTGCCGCCGCCAAGATAAAGGTGGTCGAAGTGGGTCAGGGTTCGCAAGGTGGCAATGGCCAGTTCCAGCCTGCTGTTCCACTTGCTGTTGCCGGCTTCTTTCCGTGCCGGGTTTCCCAGCTGTTGTTCGTAGCTCTCCCCTTTTCGGAACGGGTGGTGGGCAAGCTCCAAATGTGGCCCCAATCGCCCATCCTCAAACAGCGATGTTCCGAACCCCGTTCCCAACGTGACCACCATCTCCACCCCTTTCCCTTCAATGGCTGCCAGCCCTTGCATATCGGCATCGTTAGCAACCCGGGTTGGGTATCCCAGCAGTATCTGAAGCCCCGTTACCAGATTGAAGCCAATCAATGATTCATCCAAATTAGCGGCGGTGCGGATCACTCCGCCCCGCACCACCCCCGGGTAGCCAACGGCAATATGGGTGAATGCTGGCAGCGGTTTCACCAGTTGGGTGATGGTTTCCAGCAATGCGTCGGGGGTGCATGGCTGCGGCGTTTCAAGGCGAACCCGCTCGGTAAGCATTGCCGCTTTGTCCCCCAGCACTGCCCCTTTCACTCCGCTTCCGCCAATGTCAATAGATAGGATGTTCATGGTTGTGTTGGATTCATTAACGATACAAGCATCGCCGCCGTGGCAAAGAAACAATCTAACGGTGAAATAGCCAATTATGGACGGGGATTAATTGCGGCGCGGCTGGGTGAGAACTTCCAGTTGGGTTAGGTAGCGGACGGCTTCCTGGGCACTGTTACCGCACATTTCTGGCGATGGCCGTAGCCCCAAGCAAACAGCTGGGCGTTCCGGCAGCCCGAACAGCTTGCAGCGGTTGTCCGCCGTTAGTTGCACACACCGAACACCCGCCGGTTTCCCGTTCGGCATTCCCGGGATTGGCGAGCTGATGGAAGGGGCAATGCAGCAGGCTCCGCAGCCAACGCGGCAGGCAGGTGATGGTGCATGTGTGGAAGGTTCGTCGGGCATTATCATCGTTGGTGCACGTACCATTCGCTTTCTGTTCTGCGGCCACGGTTTCGCAGCACCCGGCCAGCCGCGCAAGGTGGGGGGGAGCAATCTATGCAGAGTGATGTGGCGATTGGCGAACGTTTATAAAACATTTATAAAACGTTTATAAATTATAAACGTTATGTTCGCAATCGTTTGACCATCCGCAATGTATCCATGAAACTACCAGCAACCCCGCCAAGCCCCGAAACACTTCTGCAAACGTTAGGAACGACTGCCAACGTTGCGGAGCGGCTTATTCAGATTGCGATGGCTCGGTTCGGCCCAGCACCGAATCATAACTATCGCCACTGGGACACCTTGCGCCATGTGAAGCCGCCCGAAGGCTTCACTGTGGAAGAATGGTGGTTGGGCATTCGGATGGCTCGGCAATCGTTAAGCCGCACCTTGCCAATCATGGATTGCAACGACAATCCGTTCTTCTTCACAATGACCGATCCGGGGCTATACTACCTGTGGCATATTGATAGCCAAGCAAGCGGCGCGATTCATAGCCCGCCAGCATTGCTGAACGAACGCGAGCGTGAACGCCATATCAAAAGGTCGTTGATGGAGGAAGCGATTCAATCTAGCCGGCTTGAGGGGGCGGTAACAACACGGGGTGTGGCAAAGGAGATGATAACCACACAGCGGAAGCCACGGAACCGCTCGGAGCAGATGATCCTGAACAACTACAATGCCATGCAGTTCATCGGCCAGATGAAGCATGAGGCGTTGACACCAGCAATGATTCTTGAACTACAGCAGATACTGACCCGCGACACCCTTGATGATGCTTCTGCCGCAGGGCGTTTCCGTCGGCCAGATGAGCAGGTGGTGGTGATTGATAAGCGCGATAACGAAGTGCTGCATTCCCCCCCCGCCGCTGCCAAATTGAAGCAACGGATGGAGCGGCTGTGCAGCTTCGCAAACCAGCCCGACGATTTGTCGCCGAACGCGCTCTATCTCCACCCTGTTGTTCGCTCCATCCTTCTACATTTTTGGCTGGCCTACGACCACCCGTTTGTGGATGGCAACGGGCGAACCGCACGGGCGTTGTTCTACTGGTCAATGGCACATCGGGGATATTGGTTGTGTGAGTATTTGACCATCTCCAGCATCTTGACGAAAGCACCAGCACGGTATGAGCAATCATTTTTGTACACCGAGACGGACAACAACGATGCCACCTACTTTGTGCTGGCACAGCTTCGCGTGATCGAGCGGGCGATTCATGAATTATTCAGAAGATTAGAGCAGCAATCCAACGCCACAAAACAGGTAACCGCAGCATTGCAGCAAATGAACCAAGCCGCACGGTTGCTGAACCCACGCCAGATTGCGTTGCTTACCCATGCCATGGCCCACCCCAACGCAAACTACACAGTACACACCCACATGAACGCCCATGGCGTAACCTACCTGACCGCACGCACTGATCTGCTGAAACTGGCCAGACAGGGGCTGTTGGAACAACAGAAAATCGGCAAGGTGGTGTACTTCGCGCTACCTCCAGATTTTCAGCACCAGCTGCTGCAATTGCAGTAAGAAATATGATAGGTTTGCCGTTCTTTCGTATTGTTCCTGCAAACCGATGCCAGCAACTTCCCCGAAGTATCTTGCACATCCAATCGGCAGATAGCAATGTTGGCCAATGCCAACCGCTACCGTTTCTGGTGCCGATTCCCGACAACCAAAACCCGATTTCCAACAACCAGCATGGCTCTTCTTGATTCAATGGTGGACTACGGCCACGAGCAAGTGGTCTTCTGCTCGGACCCAGTTTCTGGGCTGCGTGCCATTATCGCTATCCACAACACCACGCTGGGGCCCGCGCTTGGCGGAACCCGAATGTGGCACTATAAATCCGACAGTGCCGCACGCGAGGATGTGCTGAGGCTTTCGCGTGGGATGACCTACAAGGCAGCTATCGCAGGGCTGAATTTAGGAGGGGGGAAAGCCGTGATTATCGGTGACCCGCGCCGGAATAAATCGGAAGCTCTCTTCCGCTCGTTCGGGCGGTTTGTGGAAGGGCTTGGCGGGCGCTACATCACCGCCGAAGACGTTGGAACCTCCGTTGCCGACATGGCTTGGGTGCGGATGGAAACCAAGCACGTCACCGGCGTGAACAGTGCCGGAGGAAGTGGCGACCCATCCCCGTTCACTGCCTATGGTGTCTATCACGGAATAAAAGCAGCGGCAAAAAAAGCGTTTGGAAACGACTCACTCAATCGCCGTAAAATTGCCGTCCAGGGGGCGGGGAATGTTGCCAGCCACCTGGTGGCGCATCTGGTCCACGAAGGGGCAAAAGTGACGGTCTCGGATATCTACGATGATAAGGTCCAGCAGCTTGTTGCCGACCACAACGTGGCTACGGTAGAGCCGGATGCCATTTACGATGTTGATTGCGACATCTTTGCGCCCTGTGCGTTGGGGGCTTGCATCAACGACGACACCATCCCCCGACTTCATGCACGGGTGATTGCCGGCGGAGCCAACAACCAGCTGGACGACCCCGCACGCCACGCCCCAATCCTTCGTGAGCGTGGAATCTTGTATATCCCCGATTATGTTATCAATGCTGGCGGACTGATGAATGTGGCGTTGGAGCTGGAAGGCTACTCGCGCGAGCGTGCGTTGCACCGCGCCGAAAGCATCTACGGCATTGTGGAGAACATCCTGAAGCTGAGCGAATCCCAAAACATACTAACCGTTGAGGCTTCCGATCGTTTAGCCGAAGAACGGATCAGCGCGATTGGGCATATTAAACAGCGGCACGTGTAAGGGGCAGCTTGCTGGGGAAGAACACGACAGGGTAGGCAGTAGTACTTGACCTTTAGTCCCTGGTCATTAGTCCTTAGTATGAAGCGTGGTTGCTTCCTATTGACAACTGATTCCTGATTCCCGACAACCATTAACCGAGTGACTTTTTTGACATCATACTCATTGATGAACGACGACGACATTGAACGCACAGCTCCCACGCGGCGATTAGTGCGCGAGCGGGTGATGCAAACCTTGTACGCGTACGAACTTGGCCATGAGCATGGTGGCGAATCCATGGAGTTTCTGGCTGCGCAGATTGTGCAGCCGGAGTTGAAAGGGAACAGCGAGTTGTTAGAGTTTGCCCAAGACTTGATGCGTCGCGTGATGAACAACCTGATGGAGCTTGACACCATCATCCGCTCGCTGGCCGAAAACTGGGACTTCTCCCGCATTGCTCCCATTGATAAAGTGTTGCTTCGGATGGGGATTGCCGAGATACTCTACTTCCCCGAAATCCCCCCCCGCGTCACCATCAACGAGGTGATTGAAATCGCCAAACGCTACTCCACCGATAAATCTGGCATCTTCCTGAACGGTGTGCTGGATGGTGTGCTGGCCAAGCTGAAAAAGGAGGGGCGATTCAAAAAATCGGGACGGGGATTGTTGGAATGACGAATGTCGAGTGACGAGGGGCGAATGTCGAGTGACGAGGGGCGAATGTCGAGTGACGAGGGGCGAATGTCGAATGCCGAATCAAAGCTGTGCGATACGGGGGCGTAGTGCTTGGCGATAGCCAGCGCTGCTCCCCCATCCTTTTTCCCTTCCCTCCTTTCCTGAAGTCTTTCTCCCTGACTTCTCCCCCTCCCCACACCTTTCCGATGGGCGAATATATTTCGCCCCTGTTCAGATCGTGGCTTCTTGCTGCGCAGGCGGTTCCGTAAATTCTATCTGCCGCTACCTTCCCATGCCCTCTTCGGGGCGTGGGGCTTTTCAGTTTATCACTGACCTTACGCAATACTATTGGCAATGTGTCCGATGTCCACCGAGAAACCCGCGAGATGGGCTATCGCCGCTGCTTCGCGGTGCTTCGTCGAAGACTCCATGTCGAAGACCCCAACCCTTCGGGGTCGAAGACCCCAACCCTTCGGGGCAATGACGGAGGGGCGGCGTGTGCGTAAGGTGAGTGACTAATGACCATTCTGCCAGCGGTGAAGGCGTTCATGGTTCGACACGCTCACCATGACGCTGCTATGTTCGTGGCTGAACGGACAGCCTCTTTCTAATGACCAATGACCAAGGACTAATGACCCTCTTTGCCACTGACCACTGACCACGAACATGCGTAACGTGAGTTTATCAGTATTCCACACCAAGAAACAACCATGCCACAGCCGAACGAACTCCGCGTCTTCATCAGCAGCACGTTTCGGGATTTGCAGGAGGAACGGGAACACCTCATCAAGAAAATCTTCCCAGAGCTTCGCACCCTCTGTCGCGAGCGTGGTATCCTCTTCACGGAAGTGGACCTTCGCTGGGGCTTGACCGACGAACAACTTGCTCTGGGCCAGGTGATCCGGGCCTGCTTGGATGAGGTGGACAAGTGCCGCCCGTACTTCATCGGGATCACCGGCGACCGCTACGGGTTCATCCCGACGTATCTGGACATCCAGAAAGACCCTGGTCTGCTGGAACAGTACCCGTGGATTGAGGATGCCGCATTATCCGAGATGAGCATCACCGAGATGGAGGCGCAGTACGCAGTGCTGGGTGTGGCGAAGTACGGCATCGAGAAAGCGGCAGCAAAGGCGTTGTTCTACTTCCGCCGTCACCGCGAGGGCCTTCAGGATGCAGCCGGTGGCGACGATGACGACGAGGAGTTCCGCCGTCTGGAAGCGTACCAGGCTCGGATACAGGAAAGCGGAATGCCGATCGAGCGTTTCCGCGACCCTCACTCGCTGGGTGAGATGGTCTTCGATGACCTGGTGAAGATCATCAAGCAAGACTTCGCCGACGCTCGCCCACCGACACCGTTGGAGGAGGAGCGGTCGCGTCACGCATCGTTCTCGCTGAGCCGCCGTCGGTCGTACATCGCCAACCCGTTGTACCTCAAACGGCTGAACGACCACGTAGCCTCGGATGATCCGCCGCTGGTGGTGTATGCCGAGAGCGGGTCGGGGAAAAGCTCACTGTTCGCGCACTGGGCCGAGTGGTATCGGCGGAAGCACCCCGAGGCTCACGTGATTGAGCATTACGTGGGTATCGGCGCAACGGCGATGGATCACCTCGGGGTGATCCGTCACATCTGCATGGAGATCAAGGAGCGATTCGGACGCGACGAGGAGATACCGACGGAGGTGGCGAAGTTGGAGGGGTGCTTGGGTCAATGGCTTGGGTACGCCGAGCACGAGATGAAGCAGAGCGGCGAACGGCTGGTGCTGATCCTTGACGGTTTGAACCAGTTGCAGGGGGAGGCATTGCGGCTTCAATGGATACCGGATGTGATCACGCCGGGGATACGGATGATCGTGAGTTCGACGGTAGAGGGGACGTTGGTGGAGTTGCGGAAGCGTGGGTGGAAGCAGTATGGGATGCAGGCGTTGAGCGAAGCGGAGCGGGAGACGATCGTTGTGCGGTACTTGGCGGAGTACGGTAAGTCGTTGAACAGGGATCAAATCAAGCGATTGTCTGGGGACTACAAGTGCGGCCACCCGTTGTTTTTGAAGACGGTGTTGGAGGAGCTACGACTTGTAGGCCGTCACGAGGAGCTTGACGAGAAGATCGGGAGCTACTTGGAGGCGACTGGGACGGAGGATCTATTTCAGCGGCTGCTGGAGCGGCTGGAGGATGATTACTCGCAGCGGACAGTGCACGGGGTGATGGTGCTGATAGCGAGTTCACGGAGCGGGCTTGACGAGCGAGAGGTATCGGAGATCAGTGGGATCGCACGGCTGAAAGTGACAACGATGGTATCGGGTTTGGACTATCACTTAGTGCGGAAGGATGGCTACCTGACGTTTTTCCACGACTATCTACGGCGAGCGGTGGCGAAGCGGTATCTGACGGAGGAAGTCCGGCAACGCGGTGGTCATCTCCAGGTGGCGGAATACTTCGAGAAGAAGGTGATGGAGGTGTTGGCATCAGGTGGGAAGGTATCTGTTCGGGCGGCATCGGAGTTAGCGTATCAGCTTGAGCAGGGTGGCAAGATGGATCGTTTGGCAGAGGTGTTGTCAACGATGCCAGTGTTTTTGGTTCTGTATCAGGGGGAGATACGCGAAGAGGTTCAGAGGTACTGGTCAAGGCTTCGGGTTGCGGGATCGGATGTCGAGGTGGCCTATCGCCAGGGGCTTGCTCGCTGGGTTGCGAAGGATGTTGGGGAACGCGAGGAAGGGTTGGCTGCGGTAGCGGGGTTGCTTGAGGTACTTGGGAGTTGGGGTATGGCGATGGAGCTTCAACGGGAGCGACTTGCTGCCGCGATTGAGCAGGGGGAACGGGGTCGGGAGGCATCCTCGCGCAGAGGTTTGGGCCAGCTGCTGTACCGGCATGGAGAGTATGCCGGAGCGCTTGCGGAGTTGACGCAGGCGTTGGAACTGTTCACGGAGTTGGGCGACCGCAGTGGCATCTCCGTGGCGATGGGGAACATGGGCTTGGTGTACTA
>JADZEY010000035.1 GCA_020850315.1 Armatimonadota bacterium
GTATCAATCAGATGAGAGCTTTTCGTGACGTTGTTCCGTGCAATGTATCCCACACCACGCTTCGTCTTGCGGATGTAGTAGATCGGCACATCGCCTGATTGTTGTTGTTCGTGGAACTCGTTGAAGTTGGAGGTCCAACCGAATTCTTTATCGCGGGCAAGGAGGGTGTTCACGGAAGGTTCACCACGCTTCAGCACCTTGTGCAGGATCGAAATGGCGCGCCCATCCCGGACAAAAACGTCGTACTCGCCAAGATTGCGCTCGGCAGGTCCAATCATATCCTCCCCGCGAATCATTGTCACGTTGCAGTCACCATCGTGAGATTTGTCCCAAAGGAAGTAGCAGACACCGGCCTTCACCTCGACCCCAGGAAACACCTCGCTGGCTATTGGGAAATCTACCAGCTCGCGGATACAGCGGTCGCCAAGCATCGTTTGGCGGAACTCGCTAAGGCCCAGGCCGGATGCCATCCAGCGGGAGGGGATCACCATGACAAGATATCGGGGATCCAATTTTTTCGCTTGCTCAACAAAGTGATGGTAGATAGGAACATCGCGGGTGCCGCCATCGCTTGCCAGCTGATACGGCGGGTTTCCAATGATGACATCGAACTGCATAGTGTCTCCAAAAAGCTCGGCGATGCGAGCGGTGATGGTGTTGGTGTGGATGAACGCGTAGGCGTGGGTTTCCAGTGGGTCTGGGCGGTCGAAGATTGTTTTTGGCGCGCCGCAGTAGGCGCATTTTTCCCCCTGCCAGGTGTGTTCGGTTCGTTGGAACCAGACGTTGCCGCTGTCGGTCGCGAAGCTGTTCTGGGCGATGGAGTGTTGGCCGTTGGCGCGTTTGCTGCAATAGAGGCTTCGGCGTGCAAGCAGGCTGGTAAGGTGTGTGATGCCGATGCCGAACACCTGTTGGGTCAGGATATGGCTTACGCGCTGTTCAAGGTTCGGGAATTCGTCGGCCAGGCCAATGTTCAGTCGGCTGGTGATTTCGCGAAGGAACACGCCAGATTTGGTGCAGGGGTCCAGGAATCGCACGCGGCTATTGGCCCAGATATTTGCGCCGTTGTTGTCGGCGGCCCAGGCCTCGGCAAGCGTGTCAAGCATCCGGTTGGCAAACTCCGGTGGGGTGAAGACTTCATCGTTGGAAAGGTTTGCGATGCAGGTGAGGACATCGGGATTGCGACCCCGTAGTGAAAAGCGTACCTGATCAGTCATAGTAGGTAGTCCTATTGGTGTGACGGCCAATCAAGGATGTGGCGGCGTTCAAGTTCGGCTTGAAGTTCCTGTTCGCTGGGGAGGATAAGCCGGTATTTGGATGCAAAAAGTTGCCGACTCTCGCGGAGGATGGAGTAGCGGACAAGTGTTTCGTCTTTGTCGGCGCAAAGGATGATGCCAAGTGTGGGGTTATCGTCTTCACCCCGTTTCAGGTCGTCGAACATCCTTACATACATGTCCATCTGGCCGATGTCGGCATGGGTGAGTTTCTTGGTTTTCAGGTCAATCAGGACAAAGCACTTCAGAAGGTAGTTGTAGAAAACGAGGTCAATGTAGAAGTGAGCGGTTTCGGTACTGATGCGGAACTGGCGGCCAACGAAGGAGAAGCCTTTGCCGAGTTCCATCAGGAAATCACGTAGCCGGGTGATGACGGTATCTTCGATCTGGCGTTCGTCGGGCGCGGAGCGTTCCGACAGGTCAAGGAACTCAAGGATATAGGGGTCTTTCAGCAAATGCAGCGGATTTGGGATTTGGTTGGATGGAGCAGCGGATGTTGGTGGTTGCAGCAGGCGTTCGAAAGTGTGGGTTTCAATGGCGCGTGCCAGCACCCGGGAAGTCCATTGCTGGCGGGCGGTTTCCTCGATGTAGTAGTCTCTGGCATGCGTGTTTTCAACCCGCATGATTATCCGCCAATGAGTCCAACTCAATTCGCTACGCAGTGCGTAGCTTTTTCCAGCATCGGGGAAAGTCAGGTAGAACTGCCTGAAATTCTTCAGGTTGGCAACGGACATACCCCGTCCAAATTCTTCGCCGAGGGCACGGGCAAGATGGCGCAGAAGCTGGCTGCCGTATTCGGCACGGTCGGCTCCCCCTTGCTCTTCTTGGACGATGCGGCGACCAATACGCCAATAGGCATCCACCATGGCGGCATTGGTGGCGGTATAGGCTTTCCCTCGCGCATCGCACAGGATGGCGCAAACATCATGGAGTAGGGAGGGCATGGATGGAGGTTCGGCGTTCATGGATCAGTCACTAGGTCGAAGAGTGAAGATTCGGCACCGCCCGGTGCCAACGCTGCAATCTGCTGTACCGTCATTGGCGGGTAGGTTTTTGTTGGCTGAAAGATATCGTGCTTGTTAAGATCGGCGAACAGGGTCCACTCGGCACTGAACGCCGAAGTTTGAGCCAGGGTGACAAGTTGGAAGTCGCGCCGCTGGAATTTTCCCTTGCCGAGGTATCCCCATTCAGGGAAGATGATGGGGCCGTTATCGCTGGTGCGCATCGTCAGGGCATCGCCGTGAACAAGGTTCTGCGACAGCACGTAGGCGGCTGCGCGGTGGAGGTCGTCCGCAGCATCAAGGTTCAGGTAGTCGGCAAAAATTTCCAGCATCATTGTGCGGCACTCGGCGATGTTATCGGCCAGCAGTTCAATGCCGTAGGTGCACATCAGCCCAAGCAAGGCGTAGTGTTGCCGCTCGAACTCGGATTTCCCATACTTCAGTTCCACCGCCGCAAGTTTGCGCTGAAGAACCGGCACAAGGAAGTTGCCGCTTCCGCAGGCCGGCTCTAGGAAACGGGAGTCAATGCGCTCGGTCTCCTCCTTCACTAGGTTTAGCATTGCTTCAACCATCCAGGGCGGGGTGAACACCTCGCCGTGATCGGCAACACGTTGTTTGGACTTTATCAGGCTCATACTTGTGGATGAAGTTGGGAGAAGAGTAGCCAGCGAGAGAGACGTTTGGGTTTGCGGATTGCCGCGAACCTACACAATCCGAAGGTACAGTATCAAGAGGGTCAATGCAAAACCACCTGCCCGTTCGGCGGCAAGGCGAATGCTGGATTCCTTATTCTTCATTCTTCATTTCGTTCCTGTCCCCCTCTCCCGCCGGAGTCGTCGGAGTGGAGCGTTGCTGAGTTCGGCGAATCGGGAGAGGGGTTAGGGGTGAGGGGAAGGTGCTGGTTTGCTCGTCGGCTCCGCTCATACTTCGACTGGGCTCAGCATGAGCGGATGCAGGATTCGGTGATGAGGCGAATGCTATATTTTTCATTCCTCATTTCGTTCTTGTCCCCCTCTCCCGCCGGAGTGGAGCGTTGCTGAGTTCGGCGAATCGGGAGAGGGGTTAGGGGTGAGGGACTGCGCCGGCTTGTACGTCGGCTCCGCTCATACTTCGACTGGGCTCAGCATGAGCGGATGCTGGATTCAGTGAATGCTGGATTCACCATTCCTCATTCACTATTCACCCGTTGCTCTCGGATTGCATCATCCGGTCAATCTTTGCTGCAAGGATAAAATCGCTTTCCACCAGCCCATCAATCTTGTGGGTCCAGATGGTGACAACGGCTTTCCCCCATGCAAGGTGGATGTCGGGGTGGTGGCCCTGCTGTTCGGCAAGCCCGCCAACGCCGTTGGTGAACGCCAGTGCTTCGGCAAAATCGGGGAAGGTGAACTCCTTCCGCAAGTGATGTTCGTTGACAACCTCCCAGTTGCCACCAAGCCGTTCATGGATCAGCTTCAGGTCGCCCCCTTTCAGCGGAGGAACGCCCCCTTTGCAGGGGATGCAATCTTGTTGGAACAGCGGTGAGTCAAGGTTCATGGCGGTATCGGTAAATGTTGAAGATGAGCCAACGCCGCAACGTTAGCGAAATGGAGGGAGAGGGCAATGGAGAATGGAGAATGGAGAATGGGGGGCTTCTTAAGTTTTCACTTCTTGCACACACCACCCTACTTTTCTACATTGCGCCCCGAATTTTTATGGCTTGGGATTCTATCATCGGACAGGCACGGGCAAAAAACCTTCTGCGGGCGGCAATCGCTGGCGGAAGGGTTCCCCATGCTTACTTGTTTACCGGAACCGAAGGGGTGGGGAAGGATGCTGCGGCAATCGAGCTTGCAAAGGCTTTGCGTTGCGAACAGCTTGGCCCGCAAGGAACCCCCTGCGACGCTTGCCGCAACTGCCAAAACGTTGCTGCATTGCAACACAGCAACGTTCGGTTTGTGTTTGCCTTGCCAACGGGGAAAGGGGAAGATGGCCGCACCGACTCACCCTTGCTGAAACTGAGCGATGGCGAAATCTCTCAAATCCAGGAGCAGGTTGCGATGAAGGCAGTGAACCCCTATCACAACATCACTATTCCACGGGCGCAGCAGATTAAGATCAGCAGCATCCGTGAGGTGAAACGGGACATTGCCTTTGCCGCCACCGAACCGGGCTGGCGGATTGTCATCATCAGCGAGGCGCACCAGATGGGGGAGGAGGCCGCCAACGCCTTCCTGAAAACCCTTGAGGAGCCTTCCCCAAACACCTTGCTGATACTTACCAGCAGCCACAAGGAGCAACTGCTTCAGACGATCCTTTCACGTTGCCAAGAAGTTCGGTTCGACCTGCTGACCGATGCCGAAATTGCCGAAGCCTTGATGGCCCGAAACAACATCCCCCGAAAAGATGCGCTGCTGTTAAGCAAGTTGTCGGAAGGGAGTTACAGCCGTGCGGTGGAGCTAACCAACAGCGATCTTCAGCAGCTTCGTTTCGATGTCGTCGCCTTTCTGCGGGCCGCGCTGAAGCGTAGCCCAGTTTCAGTGTTCACCGAAGTGGAGCGGCTGACCGCCGGAAACGATCGCCGCAGCCTTGAGCGGACGCTGATGCTTCTGCTGCTGTGGTTCCGCGATGCCATGATGCTGCGGCTTACCGGGCGCGAAGAATCTGTGGTAAATCAAGATCAGTTGAAAGATATTCAGAGCTTCAATAGTAAGTTTGCCACAGCTTCCACCGAGCGGTTGATCCGTTCGGTGGAGGAGGCTATCGGGGCGGTTCGTGGAAATGCCCAGTCGCAGCTTGCGTTTATTGTGCTTGCGCTCCGTATGGAATCCATCTGCTACTCGTGATCCCTTTCAGTATCAACCCACAGTGGTTCCCGCTGTTGGCTATCAATTTCAGCTTCACTCTGGTTCTTCAACCTTCACTCACCTTCTTCGGTTCACATTTTTAATCCAGTTCATGGGACAACCTAACTCTGTCCAGCATACAACCTCAGCAACAACCGACGAGCGGCCGGCAAACATGGCCGAGCAAAAAATTGCCCCTGGGCTTCGCGGAAGGGAATCGCACTGCACCCACAACTGCGGCGGCGGGGATGGTTGCGGCGATTGTGGTTCTTCCTGCGGGGTCGGTGGCGTGGAAGGCGCGCCCCAGCTTATCGAACTGATTGCCAACCAGTTCAACTACAACGATTCCCGCCGGATTATTGAAGTGGAGTTCCGCGGTGCGCGGCGCGAATTTATCCAAGTGGATGACCAAACGCCCCTGAAGGTTCGGGATCTTGCGGTGGTGCAGACCGAGCGCGGGGTTGATGCCGGCTACGTCTCGATGGTCGGCTCGCTGGTTCACATCAAACGGAAAGCAAAAAAACTTGCGGGCGAACCGCTGCCAACATTGATCCGCAAAGGGGATGCAAGCGATGTTGAACGCTACGCCAGCAACCGGAAACAGGAGAAGGAGGCGCTAACGCTCTGCCGCAGCCGTGTGGAGTTCTTCCAGTTGCCGATGGAGCTTGTGGATGCCGAGTGGCAGTTCGATCATCACCGTATCACCTTCTTTTTCCTTGCCGATGGCCGCGTGGATTTCCGCGAATTGGTGCGGGACCTTGCCGCCGTCTTCCACACCCGAATTGAGCTTCGGCAGATACCCCTTCGCGACGAAGCAAAGCGGTTGGGAACCGTTGGCATCTGCGGGCTGCAACTCTGCTGCGCAAGCCATTTGGGGCGTTACGAGCATATCACTCTGGATCACGCACGCGCACAGCATCTGCAACCAAACCCAGCCAAACTTAGCGGGCAGTGTGGCCGCCTGAAATGCTGCCTGCTGTACGAAGTTGACCATTACGTGGAGGCGTTGAAACGCTTCCCCACGATTGAGTCAACCGTAAAAACGCACAAGGGGGAAGGGGTGCTTCATAAAATTGACATCTTCCGCGATCAACTGGTGATTCATCACCCAGATGGGTGGGAAACCATCACCCTTGCTGATTTTATCGAACAGCAAACAACGCCGCCGCCGCCGCCAACTCTGGCAAATGGCGCGCACCAAAAACAGGATGCTGCCGCCAGCGGGAAAGGGGAGCAGAAACGCCACGAACAAAAGGGGGGAAAGGAGCGGGAGAAAGAAGCACGCCGCCAACCGCAGCAAGGGGAAAGCAAGCAGCGTCCGCAACACGCTGCCCAGCCAAAAAGCGGGACGGAAAACAGAGAGAAGCCGCAGCAGCAGGTTGGGAGAGGGCAGCGTCCGCAGCCGCCAGCTGACCAGCAGTGGCCAGCATCCAGCCAGCCGCGTCCGAACCAACAACAGCAACATTCTGGGCGGCCAAAGGGAGATCAGAAGCATCAGAAGCCTGCAATGCTGATACGCCCCCAGCCGCAGGGCAAGCAACCCGACGGCGCAAACCGTGGGAACACACCGCCGCCCCGCGTTGCCGAACCGGAAGCCGAGCCAACGGCATGATGGTTGATACCCAGCCGACCACGGCAGCAGCCACCCGATTCCGGTTGATAGTTTTTGCCAAATATCCACACCCCGGTGGGGTGAAAACACGGCTTTCGCCGCCGCTTTCACCCGCCGACGCTGCCGGGCTGTACCAAGCGTTTTTACTTGATGCTATCCAGAGCTACCGCGAGCTTCCGGCTCCGATTGAGATGGTGATCTACCTCAGTTCGGAAGCTGACATTCCAGCAATGGAGGAACTGCTTGCGGCTTCCGATTGCGACGGCTTGCCGATCCGCCCGCAGCAGGGAACCGGTTTGGGGGAGCGTTTGGAACACGTGCTGGATGAAGCCTTTCGCGAAGGTATCAGCCGGGCATGCGTGGTCGGGACCGACCACCCAACGCTTCCGCTTCGGTTGCTGCTGCAAGGGTTTGCGGCACTGCGTGCCGATTCGGCAGTGGTTGGCCCGGCAACCGATGGTGGTTACTACCTGATTGGGATGAGCCAGATGTTCCCCGAACTGCTTCGCGGAATGCCGTACAGCACCGAGCGGTTGTTCCAGCAGACGCTGCGGGCCGCTGAAATTCATCACATCCCCTTGCTCCAGTTGCCGCCGTGGTATGATGTTGACGATGCCGCATCGCTTGCCCAACTTCTTGCCGACCGTGCTTTGCTTCCGCCCGATTCGTACACGGAACAGTGGTTGAAGGGGAATGAGGCTGCTACGCTTAAGCTGGCGGATACCCATAGGCAATTACAAAGAAGACAAAAAACAGAGAAAATGAACCCATACACAGACTTCAAACAACGATTCAAACTCTTGGTTAGTAAAGAGAGGCACTTAGTTGTAAACACTCTAAGTAACATCTTCACTATGAGGCTGATAGGAAATAAGACACATGGAGATTTGGCAGAGATTGGCATAGCCGAATTTATAAATCAATTCATGTATGACTTCAAATCAATTCATGTTGGTAAAGACCTGTTTCGTGCAAAAGAACGAGAAGAGGATATAGTTGTCATAAATGAATTAAGCAAAGTACAATTCCCTGTTAGCCTAAAGGCATACGGAGATGGCCCTTTGCAGCTTTCAACAGACAGCGATCAAAAAATGTTTCCATTTTTAGAAAGTCAAGGGACAGATATAGTCAATAGAGGTCAGATACAAAAGATTTTTAAATCTGACGCATTTAAAGGTTTTCTAAGTACCAATATAATGCCGCTCATTTATAATGAAAATATAAAACAATGCAATATCATGATTTTTGATCATGAAAAAGCGATGAATGATACTACAAGAATTATTTATGTAGGTAAAGGAGAAAGTTTTGGAAGCAGAGCACAAGTAAAAGGTAGAAAGCACCCCATATATATGTTTTTAGATAAAAACGATAGCTATATTTGTGAAGTCCGATATGGAGGCGCATCTGCTAACGCTTTACAGCGAGGTCTGTGGACGCACACCAGAAATGCTGTAAGGTATTTTGATAGTATAACGAACGGTTGGATTGACTACGCACATAATTATACGATAGTCAAACTTTTTAGTTTAGCATTAAACGCAACAGAAAAAGGACATTCAGAAGCAAATAGCATTTTGCAAAAAGACATAGATAATCTGAAATTAAAAAAATGAATGAAATCATTGACTTGTTCGGAAACGTGAAAATTAAAATCCCTAAAACTGAGGGAATAAAGTATGCTGGTTCCAAGTTGAAAATTCTGCCGTACATTTTTGATATGATTTCGGGTTTAGAGGTAGATAATGTTCTAGATGGATTTAGTGGCTCCACTCGGGTGTCACAGGCATTCGCAAAAGCTGGGTTTCAGACAACATCAAGTGATATTGCAGTTTGGTCAGAAACTCTAGCTAAAGCATACATTCTAAATACAAAACAACCAAAAAAGTATCAAGAATTAATAGATCATCTTAATTCCCTAAAAAGTTATGAAGGTTGGTTTTCTCAGCATTATGGTGGTTCTGATAAAAAATCAGAGAAAAAGCCATTTCAGATCAAAAATACAATGAAGCTTGATGCTATTCGAGATGAAATAGATAAATTAAACTTAGATGAAATTGAAAAATCAGTTGCGCTTACAAGCCTCATGCTTGCTTTGGATTCCGTAGATAATACTGTAGGCCATTATGCGGCTTATCTTGCCGAATGGTCCCCAAGATCATATAATGATTTAAAATTACAAGTGCCATCATTATTTCAGAATATCCGTAAAAATACAGTTTTAAAAGGAGATGTATTTGAAATAATTCAGAATAGAGTCTATGATTTAGCATATTTTGATCCTCCTTATGGATCTAATAACGAAAAAATGCCACCAAGCAGAGTGCGCTATAATTCTTATTATCATATATGGACATCTGTTGTCCTAAATGATAAGCCAAAATTGTTCGGAAAAGTAAACCGAAGAGAAGATTCACGTGATGAAGTTGCCGCGTCCGTTTTTGAAGAATTTAGAAGAGATGAAAAGGGATGTTTTATTGCAATGCAGGCAATACAAAAACTAATTCATCGAACCAATTCAAAATACATACTGCTTTCATATAGCTCAGGAGGAAGAGCAACAAAAGAAGAGCTTTTTGATATTATAAATTCAGCAGGCAAATTGATTCGAGCTTTAGAAATTGATTACAAGAAAAATGTCATGGGGCAAATGCGGTGGACTAATGAATGGGTGAATAGTGATGGTAAACATTTAGAGTATCTATTTTTAATGGAAAAATATTAATCCCTAATAACCATGACCCTTGAACACGATCCCCATCAGCTCACGGAACCCGACTGGAAACAATCGCTCCGCCCGCTTGCTGCGCTACGTTCGTTGGGGGTGTTCGGTGGCACGTTCGACCCCGTGCATCTGGGGCATCTGATTCTTGCCGAGCGTGCTTGCGATGAGCTTGGGTTGGAATGTGTGCTGTTCGTTCCGGCAAAAAGGCCGCCGCACAAGCAACGGGGGGTGGAAATTTCGCCAGCGGAGGACCGCTTGGCGATGCTGCAATGCGCGGTTTCCGATAACCCCCGATTTTTTGTGAGCGACCTTGAACTGCGCCGCGAAGGGGTTAGTTTTACTGTCACCACGTTGCAGCAACTCCACCAAGCCCTTCCCGATGCGGCTCTCACGCTGCTGATCGGCGGCGATAATGCGCGCGATTTCTTATCGTGGCGGCAACCGGAAGCAATTGCCCAGCTTGCACAACTTGCCGTTTGGCTTCGCCCCGGATTCCAGGCTCCGCCGGAGCTGTTGCCCGGCATCACATACCGGACTATTCCCGCACCGCTGATGGAGATTTCCGGGACGGAGATACGCCGACGCGTTCGCCACGGACGTTCAATTCGCTACATGGCTCCAGATCAGGTGATAGATTACATTAACACGCATGGCCTCTACCGATAAATCACCGCTCCTTCCCCGAATTCTGATCCACAGCACCCTGGTGGTTGTGCTGCTTGGAATGCTGTTCCCGTTGTTTTGGATGCTTGCCATCTCCTTCCGTGAAAGCACTGCCGACTTCACCTCCATCAGCATCTTCTTCAGCGGAAACTACACCCTGCAGAACTACACTGATGTTCTGGCATCGGGCCCGTTTGGGCGGTATTTCTGGAACTCGACAGTGGTGGCCGTGGCGGTGATGCTTGGGAACGTCCTGTTCTGCACGATGACGGCGTATGCCCTTGCGCGCCGCCGCGTTCCGCTGAAAGGATTTTGGCTGGTGACGGTGATTGCCGTGCTGATGATCCCCCCGCAAGTGGTGATGATCCCCCTGTACCGGATGATGGTGAACTTCGGCTGGATCAACACCTACTGGGCTTTGATCGTCCCGAACCTTGTCACCCCGTTCGGTATTTTTCTGATGCGGCAGTACATCATGAACTTGCCGGTTGAGCTTGAGGATGCTGCGCGGATTGATGGAACTTCCGAGCTTGGAATCCTCTTCAAAATCGTCATGCCCCTTTCCAAGCCAATGCTGGTGGTGCTTGCCGTGTTCCAGTTCCTGACCACATGGAACACCTTTCTGTTCCCCTTCCTGTTCACCAACGATGAAGCGATGCGGACGCTTCCGGTTGGGCTAACGTTCTACTTGGGAAACCAGTCCATTGATTGGGGCCACCTGATGGCAAGCTCCGGCATTTCGGCAATTCCGGTGATCCTGTTGTTCTTGCTGTTTCAACGCCAGATTATTCAAGGGATGACCGCAGGGGCCGTGAAAGGATAGCCCCGTGCGTGCGGTGCGGCATCTTCTTCACCCTTCACCGTTCGACCCAGCCAGCACACACAATATCTGCCACCTGCTGTCCGATGCTGCTTCCCAGCGCCACTCCCATTCCGTTGCAGCCGAACCCAACAGTAATGCGGTTTCCTGCCCGTTGGACTATTGGAAGTTTTGTGCTGCTGAACCCCATAATCCCAGCCCAACGGTGTTCAATCTGGAAATTTTTTTCGGGAAGGAGTACCGTGCGGAGCAGTTCCTCAAGCCGCGTTTGGATAGTGTTGTTCAGTGCCAACTCACTGCTTGTTTCTTCGGCGAATGCAAGATTTCTTCCGCCGCCAAACAACACCCGATTGCCAACGTTGCGGAAGTAGTAGAACCCTTCATCAAAGTGGAACGCGCCACGAATGGGCAATCCAGCGATGGGGGAGGTGACAAGCACTTGGCCCCGCCCCGGGGTTATCGGAAGATCGGGGAGAAGGGTGGAGGTGAAGGCGTTAGTGCAAAGAATAAGCTGGCCAGCGGCGAACGTTGCTGGGTGGTTGGTTCCAAAACGGCATTCAACTGTGGCGGTTCCTGCGCCGGTTTCTGCAGCGATTTCTGGGCCATCAGCAATCGCCATCACTTCCGCGCCGGTGATGATTCGGACCCCGCGCTGGGCGGCCAGCTTCATCAACTGCGCAATCATTTTCCCGGAATGGAGCTGCCCTTCCAACGGGTTGAACAGCATCCCCGCCACGGCTTTTTGGCTAAAACCAAACTGTGAGATAGCGGCATCGGCACGGCGGAACACCTGCGTGGCAAACATCGGCTTCAGCAAGTCATTGATTTCCGCAAGGCGATCCAGCGCGGCAAGCTGTTCCGGGAACAGAAGCTCGTAGCCGCCAAACGGCTCATACTGAAGGTTGCTATCCCCCACACGTTTGCGCAGAAGTTCCAATCCAGCACGGCGCGCATCAATCACCCGCAACGCGCCTTCCACGCCGATTCGGTCAATGTCGGCGGCAATCTCCGTCAGGCTGCCGAAGCAGGCAA
>JADZEY010000036.1 GCA_020850315.1 Armatimonadota bacterium
CACTGTCGTAGCCGTTGCCGTATTGCTCTTTCAATCGTTGCCCCGGCGCACCAGCAAAGATGCGGATGCGACCTTGCTCGAAATAGCCACCGAGGGTGATAAGTTCTGGAACCTTGTCTCCGGTCACTATAGTGGTCCCCAAAACCTGGACAGGTAGAGTTGGTGGAACGGCGAGTAGATTCGCGGCATCCCAACCAGCAAGGAGAAGGAGCATCATGCCCAGAGGACATTCGATCAACGCGAGCCTGAAGGCCAAAGCCGCCGTTGAAGCACTGCGGGGCGAGAAGACGATCAATGAGATTGCGGCACGTCATGGGGTTCATCCCAACCAGATTTCACAATGGAAGAAACAGCTGCTTGATGCAGCAGAGACGGTGTTTGATGACAAGCGGGTAGGGCGTTCACAGCAGGACGAAGCGCGCAAGGAGTCGGAACTCTACGAGCAGATCGGGCGGTTGAAGATGGAATTTGAATTGCTGAAAAAAAAGTGCAATAGCACCGATCAGCACTCGCCGTGCAGCCGTTGAGCATGAGGAGTTGAGTATCGTTCAGCAATGCGGACTTCTCGGTCTTCCACGATCAAGTTACTACTACCGTCCGGCAAGCTGCTGCGAGGCTGACGTTCGTTTGATGGAGCGCATTGATAAGATCTACACGCAATTTCCGTTGTACCGCAGCCGACGTATTGGCTATACACTCGGCAAGAGTTTGGGTGAGCAGCCGGCTGGTGAGCAGCCGGGGGAAGTCGTCAATCGTAAGCGTATCCAGCGATTATTGCGCATTATGGGCATCGAAGCGATCTATCCGAAGCCCAGAAGACCAACAACGAGCGATCGTGATGCCGAGCAGAAGGTGTATCCATACTTGCTGCGGGACTACAAGATCAGCCGTGCCAATGAAGTCTGGAGCACGGACATCACCGATATTCCGATGCGTCAGGGCTTCATGTACCTTGTGGCAATCATTGATTGGTACAGCCGGTATGTGATCGCGCATCGGTTATCGAACACGATGGATGTCAGTTTCTGTGTTGAGGCACTCGAGGAAGCACTCAGCAGTGGCCAACCAGAGATTTTCAACAGCGATCAGGGATCGCAGTTCACCAGCGCGGCGTTCACGGGTCGTCTTGCGGCTGCCGATATTCGGATCAGTATGGACGGTCGCGGTCGGTGTTACGACAACATCTTCATCGAGCGGTTATGGCGGAGCCTGAAGTACGAGGAGGTGTATCTGAAGGACTACGCCGATGTGGCAAGCCTGCGTCATGGGATTGCCGAGTATTTTCGGTTTTACAACACTGAGCGTCCGCACCAGGCACGCAACAACCAAACACCTACGGCCGTGCATCTATCAACGATCCACTAACTACACCCCTACTTCCTGTCCAAACTTTGGGGGCCACCTCAGTCATCTTGCTCAATGCTCATTCTGTCTGTATGTTTTTGGTATATTCGCGGGAAACAACACTACCAGCAATTACACCATGACCGAACAAGAACTTCGCGAGAAATGGGAGCCGATCGTTGGCAAGGAGAGAGTAGATGATCTGCTTGCCGATCCAGAGATGGAAGAAATAGCTGAAGGCATAGAGAGTACGCTCATTGAGTTCGTGGATTCCACATTCCGCGCCGAAATGCTGCCACGATTTCGCCATATTAAGGCGGAATAATCGTAACCCCAGCATCTTCTATCAAGTCATAGAATTTCGACGCGATTTTCTTTTGTTCTTTAGCGTTAAAATATTCATCACTTATAAAGTCTGGTGTCGCCTTTGTGTCTTTCGATCGTTCCGCAATTAGCACCTCTAACAACCTGCACATATTACTCCGTGAATAGTCACGAGAAGAAATGAATTTCTAATTTTCTAAGTATTTCATGTTTTCTTGCCATTTTTGAATTTCTTGCAACAACTCACGGGGTGATAATTGTTGATTCGGTCTTTTTTGTAGTGGCAAAATCTTGTGTTTGCTGACTTCGTGGCTCTCAGAAGTTTATACCGCAGCGAAAAGGTATTGCGAAATTGTACAGATTCTCTAAAATCTCAAAAGATTCATTTCTGAATAGCGCTATTGTTTTATTTTTTTTGATGATATTTCTTCTGCAAGTCCAATTAAAATTCCCTCTATTCCACGAACGTAGCAAAGACGATAGCTGTTTTCATAATTAACTATTTCGCCAACAAGTTCAGCACCATGTTTCTGTAATCTTGTTACCAATTCGTCAATATTATCAACAGCAAACATTACTCGTAAGTAACCGAGGGAATTCACGGGCGTTGTCCTATGATCTGATATGGTAGTAGGAGATAGAAATCTTGAAAGTTCAAGTCGGCTATGGCCGTCAGGTGTAACCATCATAGCAACTTCTACCGATTGGTTTCCAAGCCCAGTAACTTGCCCTGCCCATTCACCTTCGATCATGGCTCTTCCTTCAAGTTCTAGACCTACTTCGGTGAAAAACGAAATGGCATTGTCAAGGGATTCCACAACGATCCCGACATTGTTCATCTGAAGTAATTTGCTTTTTGTCATTCCTTGTCTCTATCTACTATAATTTATTCCGCTTATATGTTCGTTCAGAGGATATCCAGAGGGATAGGCTCAAGACAAAGGAGTTTGCGAATTCTACAGAGCATGGATATGCTTCGCAGGCCTACTGGCTGCTGCGTTCGCGGGAATGAGACAGATAGAGGTTTTCGCAATCTCTTTTCATTTGAGTATGAAGCTCACGATGCCATTGCTTCGCTCAATTTCATTCGCACCCGCTCGGCATCGGCGCGTTTGCCAAGCTGGCGAAGCGTCTGGTACAGCAGATCGGCAAGCTCTTCATCGTGGGGCATGGCACTGAAACCCGGGCGGAGCAATTCCTCGGCACTTCGCAGGTCTTGCTCGTTCACCAGATGCCGCGCCACCTTCAGTATCAGAGCCCGAACATTCCCCTCGAAGTCATCGCGAACGGCTTCAAAAAAAGGCTCGTACAAGCCGGGGAAGGGGACTTCGCCGCAAGTGTATTCCAGAGCCTTCAGCAGTTCACGCTGCGAGCGGATCAGCGACTCGCTACGTAAGGCAGCTGTGGCGTTTTGGATATGCTGGTAGGCGATCAGAATATCCACCTCCACGCACTCCAAATTCAGTTCGGGCGTTTCCGATTCGGTGTTGATAATTTCATGGCCAAGCATTTCGCGCAGCCGGAAGACGATTCCGTTCAAGGTTTTTCTTGCACGGTCTGGGTCGTCATCAATTCCGGTGACGATGTGGCAGAATTCGCGGTAGTCTAACCGTTCATCCAGCATCCTGTCGGCAACCATCACCCCAAGCAATGCCCGCAACCGTGCGCCACGCACTGGCGATGGTGCTTCACCTTCCAATCCTGACTCGATGGAGCCAAGCATGGTAAGGATGGTGCGCTGCTGCTGGGAAGCGGTGGTGTGGGCGCTTGCTTGCTGGGCTTGCAGTTGCCCCATCCGTGTTTGCCACGCCCCTTCCACCCCTTTGGGAAGATACTTGCCAAACAACGCCACCATTGGCCGCATGTAGGGGAACAGTTTCCGCTCGCTAAGCCAATGCAGCGTCAGCTCAACGGCGTGGATAATGTCATCGTGCAGCCGGGGGATCAAGCTCCCTTTCCCAAGCCGTTGTTCTAACTCTGCGATAATCCCCAACACCGCCCTGCGTTCCAGCAGATCCTGAACCCGCAGGATTGGTGCGCGCAGTGCCGAACGCGCCACTGTCTCGATGCTGCCAGCCTCGGGAATCAGCGGGCTTATCCAGGCTTCCAACAGCGGCTTAAATGTTTGGGAAGTAAGATGGATGCTTGCTGATAGTGTTTCGCATTCAACCCCTTCCTCCAATTTCAGCAGTGCCTGCGATTCGGGGCGCAGATAGTCGAATCGCAATCCCCCTTGCTCGATATTTTTGCGCAGCCATTGGCGGTCGCCATGCAGCAAGCCAATCTCCACCAACGCAGTTTCCGCAAAGGTTCGGAATCGGTGACTGATGTCGCCCGGTGCCTCGCCACACAGCCGCATCATCTCGGCTTCCACGGTGGGCAACTCCATCCCCAACGCGGCCACCGCACACAGGCGGTTCAGCGAGCCGTAGAACAGGTTGTGAGTAAGCCCACGCTCGCGGAACAGTTGCAATGCTTCGGCGGAGGTTCGCAGCGCGTCCTCCATCTGGCCAATATCCACCAAGAATCCCAGCTTGAAAATCAGGAAACTCATTTTCCGTTCCTCGCTGTGGGTCTCAAGGTCAGCAAGCAGCTTCAGCCGTTCTTGCAGTTCCTCCTCCGTGTCGAACATATCAAGGAAGTGGACGGCAACTTTGTGCTTGGCCAAATAGCGATAATCGTCGGTGACGTACGGGCTTGCGGCAAGCTCCGATAACTCCCGCTCGATCTCCCGCAGCGTCTCGAACTCCCCCATGTAGAGCATCGAACGTGCCGCCGAATCAAGGTAGCTGATGTAGCGTGGGGTGTAGCGAAGCTGCGGATGCCGCCCCACAAACGCGCGCGAGAATCCCCACGCTTGGTGGCAAAGATGCGTATCCTTCCGCCGCCCCAATGAGTGCAAGTAAGTGAACGCCAGCAAGCGATACTCAAGGATCGGCTCCGGAACTGGCTCGTCGGTCAGCTGCAGAAGCTCCATCACCAGTCGCTCGTACTCATTGTGGTCTTCGGTTCGGCGCAGCAGCATCAGCCGTGCGGAGATGAGTTCGGCGGAAAGGGTCAGTTCTTGCAGCTTGCTCCAAACGGGTTGATAGGCTCCCTTGATTGCTTGTGCGGCGCGCCACGGAGCCATTGCCAAACGCCAGTCGGTGCTGGTGTCCAGAAGGCAACTGACCTCGATTGCCCGCATTGCCGCTTGGTATGCTTCTTCTGGCGGAAGACTTGGGGTAATGGTGGATTCGCTGATCAGTTGGAACGGAGCAACGGAGTAGAGTGGGATATCCGAAGCGATGATCTGGATCAGGCGTTGGACATCGTGGGTTCCTTGCCGAAGAAGGTGGTTATGCAGAATCGTGTGGGTGAATGCCAGCACCGGAAACCCGCTTGCTTGGCCACTGATCGGGGCAACCGGGGTGTTCGATGCGATGATGATTCCCCGGAACCCCAGCGACTCAATCAAGGCATCGTTATTCTGGCTAACGGCTCGCGCCGCCTCGCGTGAGAAGACCTCGCCCAATGCTGCAATCTGCACAGCGGTTTGGCGTGCATCGGGGGTAAGGTGTGCGGCCAACCCTTCGGAAAGCACCCGGACGTTCCGTTGCACAATTTGTCCAAAGGTATCGGCAGCAATGGCCGGGTGCCACGTGTTGCTTAGGGGATCGTGGGTTAGCGCACCCGATTTCACAATCCCCCGCAGTGCCGAGCGAAGTGCCAACGGATTGCCGATGGTTGCACTGCACACTTGGTTCAAAATTTCCGGCGGCGGGACTGCCCCAAACAGTTGCTCCCAGATTATGGCAATCTCATCAATGTTCAGCCCTTTTAGCTCAAGTTCATCCACCACGTAGCGTTCTAAAATTCCCCGCACACCTAACTCCACCGGGCGCGCCAAGCAAAGCACCGATAACTGCTCATCGTTGATTGCCTCCAGCATCATCGCCAGCTCGCTGGTGGTTTCGGTGTTCAGCAGGTGGATATCTTCGATAATCAGCAGCGTGGGGCGCAACCGTGCAAGGCGGCGAAGGGAGGAGATAACCGAAAGGAGTTTTTCTTCCGGCTCTTCAATCATCAGCCCGCGGCGGGTGTTCAGAAAACGGAGCGCGCGCGCCTGAAGCGAAGCAATGGAGGTGGAGGTCTCGGGATAGAGTTTGGTGTGGAGCACCGCGCCCCCTTGCTGCGAGATGCGCGGGGTGATTTCTTCAATCAACCGGCTTTTCCCAATCCCCGATTCCCCAGAAATCAGCATGGCGCGAAGGTGGTGGAACTCGCTGTTGCCACGCCACAGCCCCATCACCCGCTCGACTTCTGCCAAGCGGCCAACAAATGGAAGGATGCCATGATTGAGAAAGTCAATCAGCCGAAGTTCCATGTGCTACAAGAATAGAGATAGAGAGGGAGAGTAGTAATTCAGTGAGCGTCAACAACGATGTTGCCAAGCAATAGCAAAGCAAGAAGGCTTGTTAGCTTGGTTCGGCAGGGCTAAGCTGGATACGGAACCAAGAGATGAACCCGCAATTATCGCAGATTCGTGGGAGTTGATGGATCACATCCACGGTGGTGGGATCGGGGGTTGCTGTCCCCATAAACTCGCGTGCTTCATAGACGCGGGCAATAATTTTCCAGCCGGGGCGGCCACACGCTGGGCAGTTAGGGCTGGTGCTGGCTTCGATGCCCTGGGCAAGTTGGTTGGCAAATGCGGAATCAATCGTCATGCGGATGCTTGGATATGCTTTTTGGGTTGCAGACAAGGAGGCCGTTCCATTGCTTCCTTTCATGAAAAAGATCAAAAAGATCGGCGGCAAAGATACATTCTAATGGGGATGTGCAAGCATGGGGAACGGAGAAAGTTTGGATGATTGGAGTATGATGCTCTGATATTCTGCCACCCAAACACACGCTGTTATCATGACCACCAGCCTTGCACTTGGGGTGAAGCTACACGGGATATGGCTTCCCCCCCTTCACCACCATCCCGACTTGATTCACCCCGTAATGATAAACGATGTCGGGATAATCCGGGACGTTGAAGATTGCCAAGTCGGCCACCTTCCCAACCTCAATCGAACCAATCTGATCCGAGCGGCGCACGGCTGCCGCACCGTTCAGCGTGGCGGCGGTGATCGCTTCTTCCACGGTCATCTTCATCCCCATGCAGGCAAGCGCAAGGGTCATCTGCATATTCTCACTCATGTTCGATCCCGGGTTGCAGTCGGTGGCCAATGCAACCGCCATTCCTTCGGCAATCATCTTCCGCGCCGGAGCAAAGGGAAGTCCAAGATAGAACGCGGTCCCCGGCAGCAACGTGGCCACAACGCCTGCCTCCCGCATCTGCTCGATTCCTGCATCGGAGATCATCAGCAAGTGATCTGCCGAGACCGCACCAACCCGTGCAGCCATTTCCGCCCCGCCAAAACTGGAAAGCTCGTCGGCATGAACTTTCAGCTTCATCCCATGCTTGGCCGCTGCCTGGTATATCTGCTCCGATTCCTCCACCGTGAAGTATCCCGTGTCGCTGAACACATCGCAGAACTCCGCCAAGCCTTGCTCCACCACGATTGGGATCATCTGCTCGGCGATGATCCGCACAAATTCTTCGCGGTGTTCCTTGTGTTCTGGCGGGATTGCGTGCGCCCCCAAAAATGTTGGAATAAGTGTCGCGGGAACTTGGGAAGATGCTTGTTGAATAGCATGAAGCAGTTTTAACTCATTCTCGGTATCCAGCCCGTAGCCGCTTTTGGCTTCAATCGTGGTAGTCCCGTGGCGGAAGGCATTCCAGATGCGTGGCAGGCTTTCGTTGCAGAGGCTTGCAACGGTTGCCTGGCGCACCGACCGCATCGAGCTAAGAATCCCGCCGCCGGCCTCGGCAATCTCCTGATAGGTTGCCCCGCGCAGCCGCATTGCGAACTCGTTGGCGCGGTTCCCGGCAAACACAATGTGGGTGTGGGAATCAACAAAGCCGGGAAGGATGGTTTTTCCGGTGCAGTCAATCCGTTCGGCATCGGGGAAGTTGGCCGATTCGGTTGGGCCAATCCAGGCAATGCGCTCTCCATCAATGGCCACCGCAGCGTTGCGCACCACCCCGATTTCCCCCATCGCGCTTCCGGCACGGTGGGGGACTGGAATTGCGGCGATGCTGCGTTCGTCCGGTGCGGCAACCGTCACCAATGTTGTGATCTTCTCAAGTAGTAGCATCGCCAATCTCCACTTCGTCCAAATCGAACTGTGCAATGGTGCGGAAGGCGGCTGCGCGTTGCTGGATTTCCTCGGCGGAAAGATTTTTCATTGCATCCAGCGAAAACTGTTGGACGCAGAAGCTGGCCATCGCGCTGCCGTAAATCACGGCGCGGCGCAGCGTGGTTTCCGTCACCGTGCCGGTTCGCGCCAAGTAGCCGATAAATCCACCAGCGAACGTGTCGCCCGCGCCGGTCGGGTCGTACAGTTCCTCCAACGGATAGGCTGGCGCGCTGAACATTTCATTTTCGATAAACAGCAACGCGCCATGCTCCCCTTTTTTAATAATCAGCACACGCGGACCCATCTCCATGATAATCCGTGCCGAACGGATCAGGTTGGGGTGGTGGCTAAGCAACCGTGCTTCGCTGTCGTTGATGATAAGGCAATCCACCCGCGCCAGCAGTTTTTTCACCTCCTCCAATGCCCCTTCAATCCAAAAATTCATGGTGTCGCAGACGACGAACTTTGGGGCGCGCATCTGGTCCAGCACTTTGGATTGCAGCACCGGATCGAAGTTCCCCAAGCAGACAAATTCGGCATCGCGCAAGGCTTCGGGGATCACCGGATCGAAATCCAGCAGGACGTTCAGTTGGGTGTCAAGGGTGTCGCGTTGGTTCAGGTCGTAGTGGTAGCGTCCGCTCCACCGGAAGGTTTTCCCCCCTTCTTTTATCACCACGCCGGAGGTGTCAACCCCGCGCGAGCGAAGGAATTGCAGTGCTTCGTCGGAGAAATCATCGCCAACAATGCCAACAACCCCAATCGGTTGGGTGAAGTAGCTGGCCGAAGTGGCGATGTAGGTTGCCGATCCCCCCAGGGCATCGTCGGCGCGCCCAAATGGAGTTTCGATGGAGTCGTAGGCAAGCGTGCCAATAACGCAAAGGTTCATTGCTATGCTGTGTGAAGAATGAGAGTTGGTTGGGAAGGGAATTTGCACACCAGTATCATCAACCAGTTGTGGGCAGCAGCATAAAATCTCATTACTATGAAAACTCTAGCTGCGGAGCCGTTATATGTATATTCTGCTGCTGGTCATGGAGATATTCATGTATGCAGTTTGCCACATATTTGGCAAGTTTTACGGGAACGGCGTTGCCGATCATTTGCTCAAGGTCGGTTTTGTTGCCGCTGAAAATGAAATCTTCAGGAAAAGTTTGTATTAGGCTCCTTTCCTTGGTTGTAAGTGGCCTTATCTCTTTTGAGATAGCAACCGGATCGCCCGGATGTTTGCTATATCCTTTGGGGATTGGCCTATTTACTCCACGAATTGTTGGGCTTGGTTCGTAGATGCTAAATATCCCGCGCCTTGCATAGCTTCTTGGATGACGGTAATAGTATTCAATCCCTAATGTGTCACCAAAATAATCAAACAGCGTCATCGGCTTCGTTGATAGGTTTTTGTTGAAATAAGGAAGTAGAAAATTATCTGCTGAATGCTTATGGCCAACTAGAAAAAAGCGTTTCCGTGTTTGAGGAACGCCACAATAACTGGCATCTAAAATTTGATAAGAAATGCCATAGCCTGCTTTTTTTAATAGATATAATGCATTTTTTAGAATATGACTTTTGACAATTCTTTCGACATTCTCCATAACAAACCATTCGACTTGTGTTGTTACTATAACATCTACATAGGAAATCGTCAAATCAGCTCGGCCTAATGTTTCATCCCTTTTTCCTGCGCTTGAGAAGTCTTGGCAAGGCGGTCCACCAATAATCATCGTTGGCTTGATGTCTTGTACAAGCTCAATGCCACCTGCATTTCCTAAATTTAAATTGTAGATGGGATGAGTGAAGTTTTCTCGATACACTTTTAGCGCAGGCTCCCATGTATCAACAGCTGCTAATACCTCGAAACCTACATTCTGAAAGCCCAGGGACAAACCGCCGCATCCTGCGAATAGGTCTATTGTTTGCATCACACAAAGAGTTCAGGTGAGTTATAGATGATGGCATCAAGTCGTCGTTCGGGGCTAAGCAAGATTTGTCCTTTACCAAGAATAATTTTCTTTGTTTCCCATTAGACTTATTCAGGAATAGTGATAAAGACGAAGAAGGCGTAATGAAGGTTGATGGGCAAATGTTATCCAACGAGCGGTGATTGGGTGCGCTGATAATAATTACTTAATCCACAACATATCACC
>JADZEY010000037.1 GCA_020850315.1 Armatimonadota bacterium
AGCGTGAAAGGGGCCGTGTTGCTGCCAACCAACATCATCAGCAACGACACCTGCACCCGCGCGCGGGTCCCGTTCCCGATGACCACCATCACCTCCACCTGCGAGTTCTACCAAGAAGTTGCCGATGGCGACTACGGGCAGTGGCACATTGGCGAAACTGGATTGCTGGTGTATGGCAAAGGCTACACCGTTGATTTCTCGATGCTGCAATCCCCCGCCGGGCCAATGCCGCCGCTGGCAGGGTCGTGGAAAGGGGTGAAGCTGAACAGCGGAACAACACCCCCCGAGCCAAGCGACTCGGTTATCAGCAACCGGGGCTACGTGATGGCAGAATACACCTTTGTGAACGGGCTGATTACCGCAAGCGGGTTTGCGGCACGGATGAACATGGGTGGGACGTTTGTTTATCACGCGCTGGATCCATTCGGCTACCAGATTAACCTGGCCGGGGGAGGCTACCTTCGCGTGGCAAGCAGCGCAATCCAGAATGGTGAGTTCAACAACGTCAGTATGCGGCTTCCGCGCGTGGCAATCAGCACAGCGGAAAGCAGCATGAACCGTGTGGATGTTTTTAACATCACGCTAAAAATCCAAGCCGACCAGGATCAGTTTGCCGACTTGACCGTGAAAGACAATCTGGCTTGGGGTGAGTACAGCCACAAGCCCAGCAGCCCAAAACGCTACTACCTGATTACCGGATCATCCACCGATGTCCCCGCCCATTTCTACTTGGGTGCGCGGTGGATGCCACCGTTCTACCCGCTGGCCGACACCACATTTACCACGCCAATGTTTGCCCCAGCAACGGCCCAACTGGAAACGCAGCGGATGCAAGGGGTGACCATCCCAAGCATCAGCAACGTGCCGATGATGATCGTCACGCGGGATCGCCCAAACCCCACCGATGGCCTGAAGTTCCCCGCCGAAACCGTTGTGAAAATCTGGATGAACGTTGCCCGAACAGGGGTGCATACCGAGGTCACCCTCCGCCTTCAGAAAGACCGGATGGGAGAAGTAGAAATGGGGCCAATCTGGGAAACTGGTCCGGCATATGCTGGGGAAGCCCCGTTCAAAACGGTCTTTGGGTTCGATCCAAAAAAGAAGGAGCAGTATGCGCCAACCCGGCTTCAGTTTGTGGAAAGCGCGGTCTGGTACAGCGGGCTGATGGGGTCGGTGAAGCTGCCGATGCCTGTTGCTGCCGAGATTGATTTCAAGCAGATGATGTTCACCTCCACCGCCGAGTGTGCCGGCGGGCAGGTGGATCTTTCCCAACCGGACACCATGGCCTACTGGGGCGTTGGTTTGGTCCCGAAGGACCCGACAAAATCTGCCGGAATCCTTTGCGTAAAACTTGGCGTGATCTACCTGACCGCAGCTGGCTTCAACGAGCCACGCCACTTCGCCAAACCGTTCTACTTGGTCTGGGGTGAGATGAAGGCCAGCGGGAACATGGGGCGGCTGGCGTTCGACTACAATAGCGTCGGCCAGAAGTTCGACCGGTTCGGGTTCTCGCCCGAGTTGGTAAAGCTCTCGCCGTACATCCCCAGCGACAGCGGCCACGTGCTGGCCTATGGCTCGGTGGCCATCAATTTCTTCGGTGCAAAACGGCTTTCGATTGTTGACTACAAGTCGCTGAAGCTGAACAACCCGTTCAACGGACGCTACGTTCGGGTGCTGGACAGTGCCTACATGGGCGCGCCCGCCAGCGAACTTGCGTGGCAGCGAAATTGGGGGGATGGAATCGCCAACCTGGACTACGACAGCATCCGCTACCACGTTGACCGCCAGGATGGATTCTTCGGTTCCGGCGAGGTCAGCTTGTTCAACATCACCGGCGGGATGTACTCCACCATTGACATCGCCGCCGAAGGAATCTGCTTCCGGGTGATGGAGGAAAGCGCGCACACGTTCGCGCTTGGGCCGGTGGCGCAGATGTCGGCAATGGGGAACATCTGGGGGTGCGGCTGCATCGTCGGCGAGTCGCTGGAAAAAATTGCGCTTGGCGGTGAAATCTCTAACAGCCTTGGGATTGGGTTCAGCATTGCCGCGCGGGGTGCGAACATGGTCAGTATGATTATGAGCTACTCACCCACGCGGTTTGTTCTGGAAGCCAACGGCGCAATGTTCGTGAACGTTGGCGCGGTGGATCTGGAGGTGACGGGGCTTGCGTCGTTCACCGTGGAGCGTGGCGAGGAGACGTTTGCCGAGGGCTACTTCCGGGGAACGGTCAACTTGGGCGCGGTGATTGCGGGGGTGGAAGGCGAAGGTGAGTTCGATTGGCATTTGGGGACCGACTACCAATCGGTGCAGGGGCGGGTGGCCGTCAGGATTTGGGGATACGTGGGGGGGATTGGCGCGCAAACCGGAATCTTCTTTGGGCACAACGTCCCGAAGGATCGGGTGTGGGTGATGGATGGGATCAACGGGCGGTTTGGCCTAAACAAAGGGGGGCTGCCATCGCGGCTTACTGGGTTCTACGCCTTCCTGAATGTGGAGGCTTCCGTCAGTTTTTTCTTCCTTGCTTCGGGTGGGTTCCAGCTGTACGTCGGCGTTGGGGCGTTCGTCCACGATTCCCCGTTCATCGGCGGGACATCGGTTCCCGGGCTTGCCTTCCCGTACTTTGTTGGGAACGTTGGGGTCAGGATTTGGGGTGAGATTCTGGGTGGCCTTGTCAGCGCGGCAGCATGGGGGAACTTGCAGTTTACCGGGGCCATACCGCCAGCGTTCGAGGGGACGATTGGGCTGGAAGGATGTGTGCTGTGGGTGCTCTGCGGTAGCGTAGATATCACCTGCGGCTACAACCGAACCGATGGATTCTACATGCACTGATTTCACACAGGAGATGCCAATGAACAAGCCCACAACAACGATCAACAGAACCTGCATGGAAACCAGTGCCGTTCGGATTATTCTGGGAGCAATCCTTGCTTCCGTTTGCCTGCTGCTGCTTCCTAATCCGGCCCACGCGCAAGCGTTGGAAGGCTACACCACGGCAGTCCCGCTGCAAGTGTTCCTGACATGGCCGGCGGACACCACTGCGGTGTACCGCTACAACATCTACCGGAAGCTGCTGGCGGATGCCGCCTACCCGGTTGCTCCGCTGAACGCCACACCGATTGCACCAATCACCAACTGCCCGCAGTTCCAAACAATCATCCCTTCCGGCTCGGTTGATTGGAACTACCTTGCCAACGCCTTCGCCGACACCGCCACCAACACTCCGTTGGGGAACGTCTGCGCGGTTGCCGGCTACGCGCAAGGGAGCATGCAGTGGAACAAGGCGATGCTGCTTGCCCGCGCCCGCCCGGCTATCGGGCGGGTGATGGGGGTTGCGTGGCTGGATAACGGCATGGTGCCGGGGACTACCTACCAGTATCAAGTTCGCCGCGTGAACGCTGGGGGGACGGTGCTTCCCGCAACCGGAGCCAGCGACATCACCATCACCGCCGGCGTGCCAGGGGTGATCCCCACCCCTTCGATGCGTGGGGTGATTGCCGGCGACCGCAAGCTGCAGATACTGTGGAACAAGCCTGCGCCCAGGTTTGCTGGGTTCAACGTCTATCGTTCCAGCACAGCGGTTGGCATCTACCGCCGCGTGAACGAAGCGAACATCAGCAGCGACATTGACACCAACATCCAGGAGCAATCGGTTTCGCCAGCGGCACACGGCTTCACCGACTACACCCGCTGGGATTCGGCAGGGAACCCGGTTTCAATCGCAATCCCCGGCATCCCCGGAACATTCTTGGGGCCGGAAAACGGAAAAACCTACTACTACAAGGTGAAGCATCGCGACATCTTGGGGAACGAAGGTCCATTCTCGGTAGTGGTCAGCGGAACCCCAGCCGATAGCACTCCGCCGGCCACACCAACTGGCGTGATCGTCACGGCGGTGGATAGCTCCAGCAGCTTCCGCATCACCTGGCCAAAGGTGACGCGCGATGAGCAGGGCCACAGCGAGAAAACAAAATCCTACCGCGTCTATCGCTACGAGGATGCCGAGAACCCGAACGTGGGCGCGGTGCTGGTTGGCACGGTGAACCACCCGACCGACTCCACACAGTTTGTGGCCAAGGGGGATAGCTCCGGCGGGTTGCGAAGCGATTGCGGCGATAAAAGCTGGTTCTTCCGTGTGGAGGCGATTGACTCGGCAAACCTTGTCAGCAAACGCTCGGCAGCGGTGGGCGCGGCACTGAAGGACACCACCCGCCCGGGCAACGTGAAAGGGACAACAGCACAGGGTGATGAGAAATTCATCAGGGTGAAATGGGAACTGAACAACGACTGCGACATTGACGGCTACCTGATCTACCGCGCCCTGTGCGACTACGGCGATTGGATCCCCTGCCCCGACACCACACGCGGCAAAACGCCAGCCGGAAAACCAACGCACACGCAGCCCAGTCATCCCAACGACAAGGATAAGAAGCCATACCAACCAAGCGATTGCGGCGGGCCATTTGTGTTGGTTGGGCACATCTCCCATGCCGATGCCCGCAACCGCGCCACCGGCAGCATCACCTACTTCGACGATTACACAGTTCCGGAAGGCTCGCCGCTGTGCTACGCCTACTTGGTGAAGGCACAGGATCACTCGCAGAACATCAGTGGCAGGTGGCCGGTTCCAGATTTGACAAAGGAGATTGTGGTGTGCGAGCGCCTGCGGGACAAAACACCGCCAGAGCCAGCAATCATCAGCGGCCTGTACGCCCGCGACAGTGCGGTTCGTGTGGAGTGGATTGGCCCGCCGGTGCAGGACGTGGCCGCATACCATGTCTATCGCGCCGAAAACCGGGGTGGACCGTACACCTTTGTTGGCGGACGCTTGGTTGTTCCGCCGCCGTTGGTTGGCGCGATTCTGACTTCCCCCTACACCCCTCCGGGAATCCCCGTTTGCGACTCCATTCCGCTCAGTAGCCAAAGCTACATGAGTGCCGGAACGTTCATGGATTACAAAGCCAACCCCAAAGTGACCTACTGGTATCGGGTGCTGGGCATTGATAAAAACGGGAACGAATCGGTGCGGGATAGCGCGCTGGCAATCAGCACCTTCACGTTCAAATCGAACCGTGAGGATGCCCCGGCGAT
>JADZEY010000038.1 GCA_020850315.1 Armatimonadota bacterium
CAACGGTGATCCGAACAACCGATGGAGGTGAACACTGGGTGACGCAACACCAAGATATTTCGTATGCACTTTTCGGCGTTTCCTTTGCTGACTCGCTGACGGGGTTAGCCGTGGGCAACCCACCGAAATTGCTTGGGACCACCGATGGGGGTGCAACTTGGGATTCCATCCCCACCTACTTCACCAGCATGTTGGGAGTGCAGATGCACGACCGGCAAACGGCAACGCGGCGGGGGATTACCGAGGTGGCGCGGAGCAACGATGGTGGGAAAACATGGCGACCACTGCCGCTTCCGGCTGGTGTTGTGCCATTTCGGATGAGTTTTTGGAATGCGCGGTATGGCGTGGTTGCGCCGGAGGCGGGAGGGACGCTGTACTACACCAACGACAGCGGCCAAACGTGGTCGGCCCAGGAATCAGGGCTAAGTCTGCTTGGTGGGGCGCCGTACCGGATGTACGGCGTGAGTATGATAGATAGCCTTCGGGCAATCGTTGTTGGCCCAAACGGGGCAATACTGCGGTTTACTAAAACCTTGCTCTCCTCTTCAGTAGCAGGAGAGAACTCTCGACAACAGAAACACTACTGCTACCCCAACCCCACCACTGGATCCACGGTTCTTCGGTTGCCAATCGCAGCAGCAACCATAGCATTGTTTGATGCGCTGGGGAAAGAAATTGGTGCTGAACGGTGGAGCCAACAACCAAGCGGCAATGGCGAAGTTATGGTGCAGCTAAAAGGATTGCCAGCTGGTTCCTATTTCCTTCGTATCCGCACCCACAACGGCAGCCACAGCGTTCCTGTTATGCTGATGCCGTAGCAGCGCAGAAGATGTGCTACCAAAACAACGGGCAAGCCGCCAACACTGGCAGCTTGCCCGTTTATTCTGGCCGTTTCTCGGTGAATTCCCACCATCTACGAAAACAACCTCCGCAACAACTTCCGTTTTGCTACTGGCAGCATGGTCTCGGCGAACGGGAACTCTAGATCGGTTTGGAAGATGTACGTGGCAGGGTTCGGTAGCAATCGGTTCTCGGCAATCAGCAGCATCTTCAGCGATGCCGCTGTCATCCCAAGCTGGTTCAACGAAACGGTTTTAATGGAGGTAGTCCGCAGATTACGGTAGCGTTCGTTCTCGCTGGTGAAGATGCTGACCTGGTACTGAATCACATGGAGCAACCCCTGCTGCATTTCGGGGATCAGCAGGTAGCCTTCCTCGACGTAGGAGGGGAGCAACCCAACGTGTTCCAGCGTCAGATGTTCATCCACAAAATTGAAGATCGTCTGCCCCTCCTCAATCGCCCGATGGATCAGCGGCATTGCCCATCGGATCAGTTCCTCCACCGCCAGGATGTCGTCGTTGCTGAAGGCTTCGTTGTGGTAGATCACCCGCTGCCCTTGCAGGTCTATCCCGGCAATCCGCCCGGGAAGCTGGTCGCGAAGATTGGTGCCGTTGTCGGTGATGATCCGAAGCGTCCCGTACAACTCCATCAACTCCGAAAGCCCCGGATAGATCCGGTTGTGCGTGAACTCCTGCCGAACCCGGCGAAGCCCCTCAAGGATGCGGTAGCGGCTGGCCTCGAAATCTCTGCCAGCCGAAAGGAAGGTTTGTAGTGTGAGTGACATGGCTGCCTCTCTGTAGAATCACCGTGGAAGTAGGTTGAACCCGTCGGTGAAAATGATACGAAAGAACCGATCAGCAATGCAAGGGCAGGGGGGATATTGGTCAGTAGTCAGTGGTCAGTGGTCAGTGGTCAGTAGTCAGTAGTCAGTGGTGAAGAGGTTGGACACTCCACACTTCGGTGAAGCATCGCCCCCCCCTGGGACCGCCGAGCGTCTGCTCGGCTACTGAACCAGCGGAGTTTCTCAAAAAATTGGTCATTGATCAGTAGTCATTGGTGAAGAGGTTGCACACTCCATGGTTCGGTGAAGCATCGCCCCCCCCTGGGACCGCCGAGCGTCTGCTCGGCTGCCGAACCGACAGAGTTTCTCAAAAAATTGGTCATTGGTCAGTAGGGAAGGGGTTATTCTTCATTCACCATTCACCATTCCTGTGAGTGTTCTGTGAGTTCCGTTTGCCAGCTTTACCCCCACACGTTCCATTCACCAACACAGGAGAGAGAACACCATGAAATTTTTACGACTTCTGCTTGCGCTGTGGGCTGTTGCGCTGGCAGGGATTACCACGCCAGCCCTTGCTTCCGGGTTGCCTCCGGTGGCCGGGCATCCGCGCATCTTGCTGACCCCCACCGTCAAAACCACACTGGTGGGAAAGAAAAACACCAACGACCCAACATGGCTTGCGCTGAAATCAAAAGCAGACGCGCTGCTGAACCAAACTATCGTCCAGTTTAAGTACAACAACTACTCCAACTGGTACTCGAACTCCATCTACTTCGAGAGCAACGGGTCGGGCTGGATGCACGCTGCGTTCACGCTTGGGCTTGCGTGGCAGATCGGTGGCGACACCAACCACGCCAACAAAGCCGTCGCGCTGGCCGATGAAATCATCCGCGCCGATGCCGACCCCGATAACCAGGGAATCGGTAAATCCCCCATCACGCTCGATCGCTCCTACACCTCGCGCCATCTTGGCCCGGCGGCTGCCGTGTTGTACGATTGGTGCTACGCTCGGCTTGATTCTTCACGGAAGGCAAAGCTGCGGGCTGTGATGGTGAAGTGGTTCAACCACCTTCGCAACGGCTCGGCCTCCAGCGATGTTTATCAGAAAAATGGCCCAGCTACCGGGGCGTGGTTCGGCTCGCATATGATTGCTGCGGCATGGATGGGTTATGCAATCAGCGGCGACGACACTTCGGCGCAGCGGATGATTGATTGGGCACGCGCCCGGTTCGATGGAACCCAATCCGCCACGCTCTCCGCCAGCGATTACCCCGCCACCTACCGGATGCAAGGCTTCACCGGTGGGATCAAGTCGTGGTTTGGTTCGCGCTGGGGCGTGCCTTCAACGGCCCAGGGGGCAACCGGCGCGCCGATGAAAGGGGGAATCCACCCGCAAGGATGGTGGTACGGCAACGCAGAAATGGGCCGCATGGCCGATTACATGATGGTGGTGAAATCGGCAACGGGGGAGGACATGGTGGGGGATTACCAAACCTACCTTGCCGATATTTTCGCGGCGCACCGCCACGCCACGCTTCCGGGCAACCTGCTGATTGACCCCAACGGCGAGTGGCGCGGAAGCCAGGGGGCCGTTGTGGAGCGCGGGCTTCCGGCACGGCTGGCCACGGCCCTTGCGGGGGTTGCAACCGTGGGCGCGGCCGCAGCACATTTTGCTTGGACCGAAATCCCCTCCCCAGCCAACTCCGTTTCCGGCGTTAGTGTTGCGGCGTTGCAACCGTGGGAAGATTTTCTGTACCGCAACACCGCCGCCACTGGCTCAACCATCGCGCTGCCGCTGGGCTACACCGGGTTTGCGCCAAACTATCCCGCCGCCAAAGCGGGGAACGGGGCAATCCCCTACTTCACCATGCGCTCATCGTGGGGGGGCGATGCGGTCTGGGCAAGCGTGAACATGGGGGCGCAGGTGTATGATGAGTTCATGCACTACCAAGCCGGGCATATCGAAGTGGCAAAGGGGAACCGCCGGCTGCTTATCAGCCCAACAACCTGGAAAGGGGATTCGTCGGGGTTGGGCGTTACCAGCTTGGGGCCGGTCATCAGCGACCACTCCGGCGCGGCCAACACCCTCTTCTTCGATGACTTCGGCGACTACCAATCAACAAGCTCCACACGGGTTGGCGGCCAGGGACCGCACGGGAAGGATAAAGTTGTTGCCCAGGAACTGAACCCCAGCTACAGCTACATCAGCGCCGATCTTTCCACCGCCTACAACAACATGGACTGGCCGCGTTCGGTGGGCGACACCACAAACCGGAAGCTCGATTACTTCTACCGAAACTTCGTCTATCTGCGCCCGGGGAACCTGTTTGTGGTGTACGACCGCGTGCAGGCACTTGCCAGCAACAACGCAAACGGCGCGTACAAAAAACGGCTACGCTGGCATTTCCCAACGCAGCCCGTTGTCACCGGGGGGAACAGCATCCGCGTGGATAACAGCGATGCCCGGTTGTGGCTTCGGACACTGCTTCCGGCAAGCCCAACAATCACCACCAGCAGCTTGGTCAGCAACTCCGATAACCAGTGGGGATCGTGGCTGAACTACCTGTTCAACAGCAAAACCTACCGCGCCGAAGTTCGCGACGCGGCCAACCCGCTCCAGCAACCCTTCCTGACGGTGATGCAGGCGGGAACAACCTCACTGTCGGAGCCAACATCTGCGCTGTTTTTCACCACCGATTCGCTGATGATTGGAACCACAATCGAAACTGCTAATGGCACCGAGTATGTGGTGCTGTTCAACAACCGCACGGGGCAGGTTCCGCAAGCGATTACGTTCACCTCGTATTATCTGCCAAGCTCCATCAACGCAACGCACACCGTTTGTGGGCTTGAGCCAAACACACCGTACACGGTTGATCTGCAAGGAAGCCTTCTGGTGATCGCCAAGGACCCAGCCGGGCAGCATCTATCCACCGCCGCTGGCGTGTTGCAGTTCACCCCGCCGGGGGGCACACCGCAAGTGGAACAGGACGATGATGGCGATAGCGATGGAGGTAACGGAAATAATGGTGGCAGCGACAACGGCGGCGGAGATAATGGAGGTGGAGATAATGGAGGCGGGAACAATGGCGGTGGAAACAATGGCGGTGGAAACAATGGTGGTGGAAACAACGGTGGCGGCGGAGCAATCATTGCTGGGCATCCTCGGTTGCTGCTGACTCCGGCAATCAAGACCGCACTGCTTGCGAAGGTCCAGGCCAACGACCCAACATGGACCGCACTGAAAACGCGTGCCGACATCTTGCTGACCTATCCGATCACCCAGTACAAAACCGCAACCGCCTACAACTGGTTTGCCAACACCATCTTCTACGGCTACCAGGGTGAGGGGTGGTACAGCGATGTGATACCGCTGGCGTTTGCCTGGCAGATGACCGGCGACACCAACTACTGCAATAAGCTGCTTGCCATTGCCGATGAGTTCATCCGCGCCGAGTACGACCCGGCAAACCAACCACCAATCGGGCGTTCGCCGATGACGTTGGGGAACGCTTTCCCCTCGCGCTACGTTGGCCCGGCTGCGGCAATCATCTTCGATTGGTGCTACGACCGTTTGGGCCCGGCGCGCCAAAACCAGATGGTGACGTTGTTCAACCGCTGGTTCGATTCGCTGCGGGTGCCGGGGGGAAGCGCCTACGAGAACAACGGGCCATCCAACGGCAACCACTACGGCGGGCACATGGCCGCCGCCGGCTGGATGGGCTACGCCAGCTACGGCGACAACCCCCGCGCCCAGCATCTGATTGATTGGGCAAGGGTCCGCATGGATGGAACGCTAACGCCAAACCTTGCAGCAACCGACATCCCCGCCAGCAACCGGAAGCAAGATTTCGAAGGGGACGTGACCAACTACGTGGGATCCATTTGGGGAATCCCAAGCTCCACCCCAGGCATCCATGGCGCGCCGTTCCGGGGCGGGCATAACTTCCAGGGGTGGGCCTACGGCAACGGCGAGTTCAGCCAGATGATTGACCTGTTGCAGGCAATGAAAACCGCTGGCGGGCCGGACTTCTTCCAGCAATATCCCGGCTGGTTCAGCGGGATGTACCGCTCGATGCGCCACTCGCTGATGCCAAACCGTTTTATGATTGACCCGATTGGCGACTGGGGCGGAAACAACGCTGTGGCAATCCAACCTGGGCTTCCGCACCGGCTATCGTTTGTGCTGCAAGGCACCCCCGATGGCCCCGCCGCCCAACATTTCGCCAACGTGGAAATGGCCCAAAACCACACGTGGAATTTCTACGCACAAGATGTGCGGGTGATTGAGCTTCGCCAGTGGGAAGCCTTCTACTACCAAGATGCGAACCGCCCAGCAACGCCAGCGGTACTGCCAACATGGTACAGCAACATCAACGCCGTAACGCCAAACGGCAGCAGCCCCAACGGCGCAATTCCGTACTACATCATGCGGAGCAGTTGGGACACCGGGGCGGTGTGGGCATCGCTGCAAATGGGAAGCGCGAAATGGGGCGACCACCAGCATCTGCACGCCGGCCACCTGCATATCGTTCGCGGGCGGGATCAACTGCTGATTAGCCCAAGCAACTGGAAAGGGGGGCCAACCGGGTTGGGGATTGTTGGCAACGGCATTGGCTACACCGATTACTCAGGCGTGAAAAACACCCTCTTCTTTGATGACTACGGCGACTACCAACGGAAGTCCAGCGGGAACATCGGCGGGCAAGATGTTTATGGCTTCGACCGCCCCGTGGCCAATGAGTTCACGGAGGATTACGGCTACGCCCGAAGCGACCTCACGTCGGCCTACAACTACGCTGGATGGAATCCGGCAACGCAATCCAGCACCCAAATGTCCGACACCACCCAACGGAAGCTGGAGAAGTTCTACCGGAACTTCATCTACCTGAAAGAGCCGGGAATTGTTGTGGCCTACGACCAGATCAAGGCCAAGAACAGCAGCAACCCGTTGGGGCAGTATCGGAAGCATCTGCGCTGGCATTTCCCCGACCAGCCAACAATCAGCGGCAACAGCATCCGCGCCGACAAAGGGGCCTCGCGGATGTGGATGCACACGGTGATCCCGGCAACCGTCGGCTACACCAAGTACAGCCTGCAAAGCAACAACCCCGACAACACCTACAACGATCCCAGCTTGAACTATCTGTTCGTCAGCAACACGTGGCGGGTGGAGGCAAAGGACACGCTGAACCCGTTGGAGATGCCGTTCCTGACGGTGATGCAGGTTGGTTCGGCGAACCTTTCGGAGATGACCACCAGCGCGTTCCAAACCACCGACACGCTGATGATCGGGTCGCGAATTACAACGGCTGCGGGCCAGGAGTTTCTGGTGCTGTTCAACAACCGGACGGGCGTTGTTCCGCAGGCAATCACCTCCACCAACTATCCGCTGCTTGGTTCCACCAGCGCAACGCATCTGCTGTGCGGAATGAAGCCAAGCGGGAAGTACCAAATCGCGGTCAGCAACGGCGTGGTGACGGTGGCGGAAAGCCCTGCCGGGACGTTCACGGCTTCGCCTGGTGGAGTGCTTCGCTTCCAGCCGTCGGCGGCATCGGGGGCGGCAAAAGCTGTTCCTGGCGAAAGTGAGGAAGCAAGCAAGGTTCGGCTGAGTCTGAGCGTTTTCCCGAACCCCAGCAACGGTGTGGCGACCATCAGTTTCCGTTTGCCGGAATCGGGGAAGGTGCAAGTGCGGGTGCTGAATCTGTTGGGGGGTGAGGTTGCGGGATTGCTGAACCGCCAGCTTCCGGCCGGGGTTCACGCGGTGGAGTGGAACGGCGAAGGGGAGCCAGCAGGAACCTACCTTGTGGAAGTCGCCGCCGGCAAGCATCGTGCAGTGCAAAGACTGGTGCTAACGAACTAACCGAAGGCACTGGTTGGTGGAACCGGAGGAATCGCTGGCAACAGTGATTCCTCCGGTTGGTTATTGAAGCCTGCGCGGCAAAAAAACTATCGCCATGCCTTGCAGTTGTTGGCGGATTGTTGTACTATTGCCGCTGGTCTGCCCCCCATGATTTCTTCGGTCATTTGTTGTGCGGCGAAACGCGCTGCACACTCTTCTCACATAATCCATTATGACATCATGGAACACCACTTCGCAGAAGTGTCGGCCAACGGCCGACACGCCTTCTGGCCGACACGCCTTCTGGCCGACACGCCTTCTGGCCGCAGTACTGACGCTTGTTGCTTGCAGTGGGCTATTTGCCCCTGAACTACAAGCGCAAATCGAAAATTCGCCGTGCCTGTATGCCATTGATGATGATCTCTGTACGGACACTTTTAAGTTGGGGACTATTGCAGTTCGAATTCCTAACACGAATTGCTGGGTGTGGGTGAAATACTGGCATCGCAATGCTTGCCAGGGGAAGTGGTACGATCTTCTTATCGAAGATGTCACCCCGCTCAATCCTGCCTGTAATGGATTGCTGATAAGCGAGTATGTTGTTGGCGCAACGCAAGCCTTGATTGATATTAATCCTATGGGGTTCCCACCGTTACAGGCTCTTCCCAATGGTGGTACGTTTTGCACAGATATCATCCGCACGTTTGTTCCCCCTTGCTGGAAATGGAATCCAGGCAGTAATGAATCGGACCCGATCTCTTGTGGAGAATCACCTTGCTGCGTAGTCATTTGGGAAGTTTGCATGGATGCGCAAGGCAACCGTACATCGCGGGCAATAAGCTCAACCCATTATGGTGGCGATCCTCAATGCGAATCAGGAAACATCTTCGACATCCGCGGCTGCACAGGTGTCTGCCCAGATTTCACGCTCTATGGTGGTGGCATAGCCCCGCCAACTGATCCATCACTCTCCACGAAATAACTGCTAAAAGGAGCAATCATGATATCACAACGTGCCCTGGTTTGTGTTGTTGTGGTGTTGCTTGTGGGCGCTTGCCAACTCCCGGCCCAAGGTTTGGGCTGGGAGTGGCTGAACCCGAAGCCCACGGGGAACTCCATGTACGACGTGCAGATGGTGACGGAACAGTTTGGCGTGGCGGTTGGGGAGAATGGTGGAATGCTGATGACCTACGATGCAGGAAGAACATGGGTGCTACATTCCACAGGAACAAATGTAGAATTACAGGCCGTTCATTTCAGTGACTCACTTCATGGTGTCGCAGGTGGTTTAGGGCTGCCGATTCTACAAACGGACGATGCTGGGATAACGTGGAAGGTTCGTCAACAGGGCCAGGCAACCGGAGAGCAGATTGCGGCGATCCGGATGCTAACGCCACAGGTGGGGGTTGCGCTTGGGGGGGGCAATGCAACGTGCCGAATCTATCGAACAGAAGATGGTGGAATGACATGGAAGGAGATAGTATCACCAACAACAAACCCAATCTATGCCATGCACTTCATCAACGCCCAGGAAGGCTGGGCGGTTGGCGCGTGGAACACGGTGATCCATACCTCCGATGGTGGGGCCACATGGACGTTGCGTCGTTCCGAAGGAAGTGGTAGTGCTGGAGGAAGAAGACCAGAGCTACGAGGCGTGTTCTTCTTGGATTCTCTGCGTGGTTTTATGGCAGGAAGAACGGGGCAGTATAAAGACCCCGGCCCGCTCTACTCCACAACCGATGGGGGATATTCATGGAGTGGTTCGCTACGAAACTTTGGAACGTCCCCGGGGCGTATTGTGTTCATCACAAACACAACGGGCTACCTGTTAGGATCGGGAATCATCTACCGAACAATAGATGGCGGCAAGCAATGGAGCGCGCTGTACGGAGCAGACTTATCCGAAATAACACTCTTCCAAGGGATAGGGGTGAACGGCAGCACCATTGCCGCTGTCGGCTCGCCAGCACGCATTCACTCCTCAAATGATACGGGAGCTACATGGCATATCCGCTCCAGCGGCTCAGTCGCAACGTTTAGTGGAGTTGCCTTTTCAGCGCGCCAACAAGGTGTGGTCGTTGCAGTAGCAGTAGGGAGAGACCTGCATATATATCCCGACCAAATCACCATCTACACTAGTACCAATAGTGGAAAGAACTGGGAGAAACGTCCGTATCCAGGTCAACAGATACTGACGAACGTTGCTTGCCGCGATGGGCTGTGCGTTGCTGTGGGGGATTCAGGAACCATCCTCCGTTCGGTAGATGATGGGGTTACTTGGACCGAGTGCGTTTCCGGAGTGAAGAACTACCTGAACGATGTGGTGGTGATCAATCGCAGCAATGCGGTTGCCGTTGGCCGCAACGCAACGGTGATCCGAACAACCGATG
>JADZEY010000039.1 GCA_020850315.1 Armatimonadota bacterium
GCTACCGCGATGACTCTATCCCAGAAAACTCCTTCCGCCTGAGCGAGAATGAAGCCTTCGCCGAAGGAACCTTGACCTTCCCCATCGGCTGGAGGGTTGATCCCTACTTCAGTGCCAACTTCCGCACGCCACTGACGGAATCCTTTGCCATTGCCGGACACCAACGAACCCGCACTGCCAACATGTGGGACCCCGTTACTTCCCAACAGGCACTGGGGTTTACCTATTTCTTGGGAGATCAAGCTGGTGGATGGAGTACACGATTGGGCTTCATGCTACAACAGATTCGTGCGGGGCATCACACACAGCAAACGAACGATGCACGAACCCCGGAGATGGAACGCTACAAGGCGCAATCAGGGGTGGAGTGGGTCAATGAGATGAACGCGCAGTTGGATTCTTCGATCAGCTACACGGGGCGGTTGGGGATGTTCGGATCGTTTGAGGAGTTGGGAGTATGGGCTGTCCGTTCAGAGAACGAGTTTCGGGTGAAGGTGTGGAAGTTGTTGGGAGTGACCTGGAGCTTCAACGTGGTGCATGACGTGAAGCAGTCGCTGCGGACACAGATTCGGCAATCGCTGACGTTGGGCGTTGTGCAGGATTTTTGAAGAGAAAGGTGGACAATCAACGCGGCTTGCTATCGTTACCTCACCTCGTTCACAGTTTCGTTTCCCCTTTACACCCCACAAGCCGATCCCCGCCACAAACTTTAACCCACCATCCCCCTTCGGCTGCCGTAGTTTGCGCCCATTTCCAATCAAAACCATCGTCGGATAACTAACCAATGAGCGACAACAAAATCATCTTCTCCATGATCGGCGTGGGGAAGGTTCATAAGCCGAACAAGCAAGTGCTGAAGGACATCTACCTCTCCTTCTTCTACGGCGCGAAAATTGGCGTGCTGGGGTTGAACGGTGCCGGAAAAAGCACCCTGCTCCGGATTATTGCAGGGGTTGATACCGACTACTTGGGAACTATCAATGCCCAAAAAGGGATCACCTTCGGGTACTTATCGCAGGAGCCGGAGCTTGACCCCGCAAAAACCGTTCGCGAGATTGTGGAGGAAGGCGCCCAGGAAACCGTTGACCTGCTGAAACGCTACGAAGATGTCAGCGCAAAATTTGCCGACCCCGATGCCGATTTTGATCTGCTGATGGAAGAGCAAGCCAAGCTGCAAGAACAGATCGAACAACGCAACGCTTGGGACCTTGACAGCAAGCTGGAAATGGCAATGGACGCGCTCCGCTGCCCCGAAGGCGACACCCCCGTTTCCGTCCTTTCCGGTGGCGAACGCCGCCGTGTTGCGCTCTGCCGATTGCTGCTTCAGGAGCCGGACGTGCTGCTGCTTGACGAACCCACCAACCACCTTGATGCCGAGTCGGTTGCGTGGCTGGAACAACACCTTTCGCAGTACAAAGGGACCATCATCGCCGTCACCCACGACCGCTACTTCTTGGATAACGTCGCCGGCTGGATTCTTGAGCTTGACCGCGGGCAAGGCATCCCGTTCGAGGGGAATTACTCATCCTGGCTGGAACAGAAAAAACGGAGGTTGGAGGTGGAGGAAAAGCAGGAATCGAAACGGCAAAAAGCGTTGGCCGAGGAGCTGGAGTGGGTGCGCACCAACCCCAAGGGGCGCCACGCAAAAAGCAAGGCTCGCATTGCCGCCTACGAGAAGCTGCTGAGCGAGGAAACCCAGAAACGGAATGAGGAGTTGGAGATCGTTATCCCCCCCGGCCCACGGCTTGGCGACACGGTGATTGATGCCAGCGAAGTCTCCAAAGCATTCGGCGATAAACTGCTGTACGAAAACCTCAGTTTCTCGCTCCCCCCGGGCGGAATTATTGGAGTGATTGGCCCGAACGGAGCCGGAAAAACCACACTGTTCCGCATGATGACCGGCGAGATGGAAGCCGACAACGGAACCTTCCGCGTTGGCGACACCGTGAAGCTAACCTACGTGGATCAAGGCCGCCCGCTGGATCCCGAAAAAACAATCTGGCAAGAGATTTCCGACGGCGAAGACCTTATCCGGCTTGGAAACCGCGACGTGAACTCACGCGCGTACGTCTCCTGGTTCAACTTCAGCGGAAGCGACCAGCAAAAATTGGTGGGAAGCCTTAGCGGTGGCGAACGCAACCGCGTTCATCTTGCAAAAGCCTTGCGGCAAGGGGGGAACGTTCTTCTGCTTGACGAGCCAACCAACGACCTTGACGTGAACACGCTGCGCGCACTTGAGGAAGCCTTGCAGAACTTCGGCGGGTGCGCCGTGGTGATCTCCCACGATCGCTGGTTTCTGGATCGCGTGGCAACGCATATCCTGGCCTTCGAGGGGGATAGCACCGTCCGTTGGTTCGATGGCAACTACTCACAGTATGAAGACTTCCGCAAGAAGGAGCTTGGGATTGATGCAAGCCGCCCGCACCGGATGAAATACAAGCGGCTGGTGCGTGAGTGAGCGCACAGCGATAGCGGCCATTGTTGCGGTTGGGCTGCTGATGCGGCTTGGGGCGATGCTTGCGCCGCTTGGCTGGCAACTTCAGCACCTTCTTCCCGACGATGCCTTCTACTACTTCACCGTCACCCGGAACATTGCGCAGGGGAACGGCATCACGTTCGATGGCCTTCAGCACACCAATGGCTTCCATCCACTTTGGATGGGAGCCATTGCTCCGTTGTGGGGGCTGCTGCCGGGTGAGATTCTTCCGATTCGCGGGGTGCTTCTGCTGTGCGGAATGCTTGACCTTGCCACGGTGTTCCTTCTGTGCCGCTTGGGTCTGCTGCTTTGTTGGCGGCGTTCGCTGCGGTTGGGAATCCCCGCAGTTCACGCCGCCTCACCGCTGCTGATTGCTCACTTCGGCACAATGAACGGGTTGGAGACCAGCGCGACGGTGATGCTCCTTTCGCTGCTGATCTATTTCTACCTGCGGTTGCTGCTGGGCAATAATTCACGCGATTGGAAATGGCTTGGGCTGTCCGCTGGGCTGGCGTTGCTGGCGCGTGTTGATACCCTGTTGGTGATTGCTCCGTTGCTGCTGCATCTTGCTTGGAGCCTTCGCCCCGGTTGGCAGCGCGTTACTTGGATGGTGATGGTTCCAACGGTGTTGATAGCCCCGTGGATACTTTGGTCGTTGGCAGCGTTTGGCACAGTTCAACAATCCAGCGGGCAGGCATTGCAGTTCATGGCAACGCAGTTTCTCTGGAGTGATTCGCCAAGCGTGTGGGAATGGCTTGGCCGGGTAGCCGATAACCTTGCGGCTGTGCTGCGAACCATCCCGATTCCCTTTTTGGGAAAGCCTCTTCTTCTGTTCTGTTGGGGAGCGGTTGGGGCAATGGTGGGGTGGAGCTTACTCAGTCTTCGCCGAAGCAAGCGGCCAAGCAGTGCGGGCAGTGCTGCATTCAACAGCGGCTGGTGCGTGCTTGCGCTGTGTGCTGGTGCGTTGCTGTTTGTTGTGGCTCACACCATCTACGGCGGGGTGATGCGGTCGTGGTATTGCACGGTTCTCTATCCATCGGTTGTGGTGGTTCTTGGGATTGGAATCAACCGTCTCCTTCAGGTGCGGGCGTTGGGGCGGGCAGGTGCGTGGCATCCGGCGATTCCTACCGTTGCGGTTGCGGCATTGCTGGGGCTTGGATTCTGGAATGGCTGGGGGCGCGAAGGCGGAGAGAACTTGAAATACCAAGGGGCAATGAAGGTTCGGCAGATGATCGCATCCATGCCCGATTCGCTGCGGCCAACGGCAATCGGTGCTTGGAATGCTGGCGTTGTTGGATACTTCCTGCCAACCACCACTGTGGTGAATCTTGATGGAGTGCTCAGCCACCGCGCCATTGCTGCCGCTGCCGAAAGGAAGTTAGCTGAGTATGCCGCCGCCAACCGCGTAACGTTGCTGATAGACGACCCCGAAACCCTCCGCGTTTGGGCACCTTATTGGCGCAACGGCTGCAAGAATATCGGCGATGAGTTGAGCGATGTGGATACCGTTACCGAAGGGGGGTGTTGATTGGAAAATTGCGGGACGATGGACGGGACGTAATCCAGCGGTAATAAACGCAATAATGGAGTAGTGCGTTTCCTTGCATTTGTCACTATGGCGAAGTTCAACACCGACGCTACCCATACCTACACATCAACGGATTTCAGTGAAACATATTAACCCGTGAATCGTTGCAAAAAAATCAAAAAACGACAATAAGGCATGAGCAGCAAAGGAAATGAAAACAAATTTTTCTCATGACAACTCACGGAGTAATAGTCCCTGATAGACGATGGCTTCCCTACTAGGATAGCATTGGGTGCTATGACTACTCTATGGAGGAAGAACACTAGTAGTTGTGAACAACATAGAAGGTCCTTCACTCTATCGGCTTGATGCCGTCAGCAGCGCAGAAGACGAACTGCCAGCAAGCGAAATCATCGGGGAACTAGTGGTGAAAACTGTAGGAGATTATGTGGAGGTAGAATTCACCAGTGAGAATGCAAAACCAGTGCACGCCTGGTGCGATGACGTACAGGGGCGGCGAGTGATATCCGAGCGAACGATTGAGGGAGGAGTGGGAAAGCGGATCATTCGATTCGATACTGGGAGCGCAGAATAATTCTGTACTCCCAGTATCATTTCATGGATGGAGTTCTTCATAATTGCTTTTTTCATACTTCCTGTTGTTTCGTTTTGGTTGCTGCCGTATCATTGCCCCGCACCCGGTCATTAAATATTCTTGGAGGGTATCATGGATCCACCGTAACGCTGCTGTTCGTGTATTGCCAGTATTCTCAATGGCGTGCGCCTATCATCTTCTGTCTGTACCCAAAAGCGTAATCGCAACCTGTATCTCAATCAACAAAGAACAAAGGTTTTATCATGTATAGCAAACAGCAAACAGCAAACAGCAAACAGCAAACAGCAAACAGCAAACAGCAAACAGCAAACAGCAAACAGCAATAACCCACTGCTACCTATCCTGCGGACGGTCATTTGCTTGATGATCAGCATATTGGGGATAACAGGGATTAGCAATGGCCAAGAATACATTCATCCCCCATGCACACAAAACCCAGAATGCACAGCACAGTGGCAAACAAGAACGGCTTCTGGAAATGCAGGATGGTTCGATCAAGTTTGTCAGGGCTGTACATTTACTGTTGAGTATCGGATAAGGGAATGTCCCAACTGCGAGATTGCTATTGATAAAATCACCTATAATAATAATTGCAATTGCAGCACACCATATTTGAAGATACTTGTTGGATCTGCAATATTTGTAGCAATTTCAGATCCAAATAGACCAGAACAATGTAAACCAACATTAGAAAAACCTTGTGTTGAGAATATATCGGTGGGTATGTCCTCATGCTGGAAAATGGGTCAGCAATCGGGAATTCCAGATTTTAGTGTTGGTTACTCATGTGCTTCCGCCGAAAATTGTTGTTTTGCTAAATATAAAGTCTGCTTTGTTGACGGTAACGTTGCAGTCACACTGCTGGATAATGCTATGGGTGTAACATGCAGTTTGGATCCAAATGACCCTAATGCACCTTGGATGTTTGGTTGCGATTTCTCTCCTTGCCCATATTTCCCCAATCATGGGCCACAACAATAACCATTCAACAGAACAGGAATAATGCTATGAAACAGAAATATTTGGGATGGCTGTTCCTACTTACTTGCTTGTCCGGCTTTCCCCTGAAAGTAGAGGGACAGCAAAAAGAATGGAGAATTCAAAAAATAGTAAATGGAGGAATAGTGTGCATTGCGTGTTTGGACGAACAACGGTGTGTGGTTGGTGGGCAGGAGGTGATGTATGATGACACCTATATCATGAAAACCGTTGATGGAGGAAAAACATGGAAAAAGGTGTATGCAGATACAGGGGTTTATCCTAAGCGAGCATTGCAAATATCAAATCTTGCATGGATTTCACCCGATGTGATTATCGCTAGTGCCGATAGCAGCTACATTATTCGTTCGATTGACGGAGGGAAAACATGGGGGAAAACTCGCGTATATGATGGTTTTGCTTACGCAAAGCCGATGTATTTCTGCGATAGTCTTTATGGAGTATTGTTTGAGGCGAAAAGCGTGCCGAACGAGGAATTTAATCGCCCCATGGTGACATCAGATGGTGGAGCAACATGGAAATCAATACCGGGACCCAAAGAACCAATAGAATGGAACCAAACTTTAATTAGTCGAGGCGCCTGCATTGCCCCTATGAAATTTTTTGGATTTGGAGGAAGAGGAGATAGTATTATGATAAGCCGAACAAAGGATTATGGAAAAACGTGGGATCAAAAAATCAATCCTTTTGTGTTGCCGAATGGGCTACAGGGATATGGAAAGTTTTTCTTTCTTGATAGCCTTAACGGTTGGTTTAGTCTTCCCGAAGCGTTCGACAAAAAACTACAAGGCTATCCGATGTTAATTGCGCGAACAAACGACGGAGGTGAGAATTGGACGGTGGTATTCCAAGACACATTGCCGATGAAATTATTCGGATTCCAGTCAATGATTTTTACTGACTTGCTGCATGGAATCGGTACAACAGAAGGGCGAATATGTCGAACCACCGATGCTGGAGCCTCATGGAGTGTTGATAGTTTCCTATTACATGAAGGTTCAACTACCTATATAGCGATGAGGAAACAAGAACCAAGCATTATTGCTAGTGGCGTTGGGCTGATAGCATATGTAAATAAGGTCAGTCATGCAGAACAAGAATTGCCCATAAGTGGAGACATTGGAGAACTTGTGGTGAAAACTATGGGGGAGTATCTGGAGGTGGAGTTCACAAGTGAACGTGGGGAAGCAGCGCACGTTTGGTGCGATGACGTACAGGGGCGGCGTGTGATAGCCGAACGAACGATGGAGGGAGGGGTGGGGAAGCGGATTATTCGATTCGATAGTGGTGGGCTACCATCGGGGACGTATTTCATCACGGTGGAGCAGGGTGGGGAGCGAAGGACTGAGGGGGTGCAGATAACGCGGTAATGTGAGAACAGAAGGCTTGGTTGCGCACCAAGCCTTCTGGCATAGTTTCTCAGCTATCTATCCCCCCAACCGGCAACATCAGCACCCCCTGGTGCGGGAATCGCTCGGTGGCGTGGCCGCCTTCGTATTGTTCGCAGACAAACCCCACGTGTTCAATGCTGCTTCCACTTTGCCCCAGATGGCTTAGTGGAATTGCTACCTCGATGATCTCCCCCACGGCGGCCACAATCCCCCCAATGGATACTCGCCCCGATTCGTCGGTTGCGGCTTCGATTCCAACGTTCCCCTGCGTTAGATGAAGCGTTACCGAGCGTGCCGCCGACAGCGAGATACGAACCACCTGCCCACCGCCAATCGCGCTTGCCGAATCGTACCGCAGGTAGAAGGTGGCCTCATCGCGTCCGTACCAAATTTTCCGCTCCAGCCCGGCGGCTTTGTGCATTGCGCCCCCAACTTCCGCCACGGTGAACCATCCGGCGCGCTCCCATTCGGCTATCGGGTTGCGCCGTCCGTCAACTGTTGGCGCGATTGCCCCGGTTGGCGGTGTCACCTTTGGGCGGCGGCTTGCACGGCGGATTGGCATCGAGAGCGCGGCCGGGATCGGTTGCCCAATCAACCGATACACCCGCTCCAGATGCGCACGGAACAGCGTGTCGAAATCGTCCTGGTTTGCCGCGCTGTTCTCGTCGCCGTACCACCAAAACCAGTCGGAGCCTTCGCAGATGTAGATCGCCTCCATCGCCTCGGCAAACGCTTCTTCGGGGATGCTATCCCGCGCTTCCATCAGTGCCGCGCGCGCATCCAGCAGCAGATCCCAGGCTTGGTTGTCTTCCTCGTGGCCAATCCAAATTTTGAAGTTGCTTCCAATCCAACTGCCGCTGTAGATGCGGCCAATCGTTCGCTCGGGGGTTGGCTTCCGGTTGGCAATCGCCCCGCCAACGGTGACGGTCTCAATCTCGTTCGATTCACTCAGCAGCCGGTAGAGCGATTCCAGAAACGGGCGGCCATTTGCCTGGTAGTATTCCCAGCAATTTTCGCCATCCAGAATCACCGAAACCAGCGCGTCCTGCAACGCCGCCGCGCCCCGCTCCTGGATAATCCGGCTGCGGATTTCCACAAGCCGATGGTAGAAATCCAACGCCGCGTCGCGCGGGTTCCAACTGCTGTACACAAAGCCGATGGCATCGCTGAGTTCATGGTCGCGGAAGACGATCCAAAGCGGCCCGGCAGCGGTGCGTAGCAACCACGGGAAGTATTTATCAAGATTCCGGCGGCGTTCCCCCAATGTGTTGTGAAGTATCCCTTCATCGGTTGCTGCCCAAGCAAAACCGGCCTCCCGAACCAACTCCAACGCTGCATCACTGACGCTCCCTTCGCTGGGCCAGGTGCCGGCCGGAGCCGCGCCGAAATGTTCGCGGAACAACGCAACAGCCCGCCGAAGGTGAGTTTGGGCATCCTCCAGTAACTGGATTCGATGCTCCGGCAGTGTGGCGTTCGGCATTGCCTCCAGTGCCACATGACTGTCGCAAAGAATCGGCAGGATAGGGTGATAGAGTGCGGTAACGGAAAGCTCCAACTGCCCTTGCTCCATCATTGTTCGGTAGGTTGGGATCACCGATTCCACAATTTGCATGGTAGCCTCCAACAGCTTCTGCTTCTCTTCCTCGGTGAATCCACGGCCTTTTGCCAACATCGTTGCAAACGGCTCTTTGCCCCGCGACATCTCGCCAACCCATGTGAGGTTGTACCACACCTGAAGGTCGCGCCAGTCGGCGGGGGAGAAGGTTTGGGCGGCCTCGGCAAGGGCCGCATGGTCATCGCGGTGGCGCGCGCCTTTCTCGAACAGTTCGGCATATCGGGGATAGGGGCGGATCATCCGATCGGGGTTGCAGAGGAAGAAATTCCGCAGAATCTGGATTTTTTCTTCCTCGCTCAGCGCGCTTGCCGGGCGGCGCGAAAGTTCCAGCACATCATCCACCGCGCCATTGTTGATGTAATCCAGCAGCTGGATCATCAGCGACGGGACAACATTGATGGTCTGGCGGATGCTTGGGAACTGGCTTGCAATCGCTGCAATGTCGAAATAATCCTTTGTGGCATGAAGCCGCGCCCACGGAAGCAAGTAGCGATCCCCCAGCTTGTAGTAGGGCTGATGCTGATGCCAAAGAAGCGCGACCTGAAGTGGTTGGGAGGACATAGTGGGAAGTAGGGAATTCGGTTGTCGGGTTGCCAGAAGCGTGAAGCCGCCACATGTTGCGGTGAACAGTTTTTTTGCCACGCACTCTGTTCCAAAATACTACCCCTGCCGAACCCAACAACACGCGGCAATCAATACAACGGCTTCAGCCCTATCTTTGCCGCAATCGAACACACACGCTATTTATACAGATACTCCATGCCCAGATACCGCTTGCTTCTTGAATACGATGGAACCCGCTACAGCGGGTGGCAAATGCAGCAGAACGCCCGCACCGTGCAGGGGATGCTGATAAACGCCGCGCGCGATGCGTTCGGAAAAGTGGGGGAGGTGATGGGGTCCGGACGCACCGATGCCGGGGTTCATGCGCTTGGTCAGGTGGTTCACATTGATCTTCCGGAAAGCCTCCCTTCCAACCGCATCCGCATTGGGCTGAACGATAATTTGCCAGCCGACATCAACATCCTGAACGCTTTCCCCGTGCCAAAAAACTTTCACGCACGCCACGATGCCATTGGCCGCAGCTACCTGTACCAAATCTCCCGCCGCCGAACCGCGTTCGGGAAAAATTTGGTGTGGTGGATTCGTGATGATCTTGATGTTGGGGGGATGCGCCGCGCCAGCGCGATTGCCGCCGGGATGCACGATTACCGCGCCTTTGCCGACAACGATCCATCCGAAAAATCAACGATGGTGCTGGTTGAGTCGGTGGAGGTTGGCGAATCAGGCGACCTAATTTTAATTCGCATTCGCGCCAGCCATTTTTTGCGGAAAATGGTGCGGCGTGTGGTTGGTTGCATTGTGGAGATTGGTCGGGGAAATCTTCCGCTGGATGCCTTTGCAGCATCGCTGGAAAACCCCGACCGCTCCATGACCATGACCGCCCCGCCGTCAGGGCTGTTTCTTGAGCAAGTCCGCTACAAGGGGGAATCGTACCGCACCGAGCTGTGCCCAGCAGTGATTGCTGGATAAAAAAAATGTCGAGTGTCGAGTGTCGAATCAAAGAGAATTGAGAATTAGAGTTGTTCAGAAATAAATTTTCGAGAGCCACGAGGCCAGTATCTATAAGGCTCCAAAATTTCAAAAACTCTATTTCTGAATAGCTCTATTGAGAATTGAGAATGGAAATCCATATGGCACTTCCCCCCAGGCTTGGGGGGAACGATCGGCTGCTTGCAGCGCGATCAAGGGGGGCATGAAGGATGAAGTGTCGAATAGAGAAAAACCTCTTCACCAATTACCAAATAAATCCACCCCCCCGCATATTTCCCCACCACCTCAAAATTCCCCACTTCTTCAAAATTGCTTTTTATCAGCAGGAGCGGCAGGAACCCCATTTTGCCATTGGCATCACGGCGCGGCGAACAGTATATTTAACGCAGATACAGCAGTGCTTCTATTGCATTGATGATTGCTGAACTACTGTATCCGTCAACGCTCCTGCCTGCTCTGGAACGTTGATATTCTTGAAGGCTCCGTTTTTTATTATCGAGGTGAAAACGGGGTATCACAGAACAACCTCGTGAGCAGTATCGGTTGCTTGCCCATGGCAGCCGATATCTATCGGCCCACATACTACCACCAGCTCTCCATTGCTTTCCCGCAAGAAGCAGCTCGGCGTTGACAGCTACAGCCGCATACCATCGTTCGGTGGAGTGCCACACGCTGTAGTGCTGAAATTCCAACACTATTCTCACAGTTATGCGCAGACTGACTCCCGCTCTGGCTCTGTGGCTCCTATCGGCAAGCATCGTTGCCGCGTATCACGTTGGTGAAAAACCCTACCCACCATTGCTTGACGATGCTGGCACGCCACAGATTCTCCGAATTTCCCAAACAGACCTTGAATTTTCTGCCCTAACCGATGGGCCGGTTACGCTGCGTATTAGCGATACACGCGGCAACCTGCTATCGAATAACGGGCGACTGTACACAGAAACAGAAGCGATAAACGGGAAAGGGCACTTTTCGCTTGATCTTACTGATCTTCAGAGCGGTGTCTATTTCATCGTTCTCAGCAATAGTGCTGGGGTTTCGGCAACAGGAGTAGTGGAGGTTCAATAACTAAGCAAGGCTCAATCTATGCTTCATACCATAATCACGATAACAATAAGGGAGGCCCCAATGAGACCACCGTGAGCACGACTTTTCATTGCAAATCGGCTGTTGCACAGCCGGGTAAGTACTAGCAGATACTTAGCAAATCCAAACCGGACTACGGTGGCCTCGCAAGGGCCTCCGCAACAGAAGTACGACGAAAGACAATCGTAAACTACAAATGAAACAAACACATGAAAAAGCTTTTGCTTGCAGCACTTTGTGCTATGACCCTTACACTCGCTGCTAATGGGCAGTGTCCAGACCCGAATCTTGGTGTTGAACCCGAATGCCAGCCTGCCCCGGCCTGGGTTGCGAAGCGGGGAATCATTCAGCTATCCGAACATTGTTTTGCAGAGATTACATACTGCGAGCAATGGGTGTGCCGTGGAATAGCAGGAAAATCGCGAAGCCGTATTTCTATCAGCACAATACGCTTTTTTGATGATGGAAATTATGGTGGAGAAGGGTGCTACCATGAGCCTGTAACTCCAAGTACACCGTATCAGTTTAATCGGGATCTTAATGAGCTATTAGGGACAGTCTTGGAGAAGATGGTAGAGCAGGGCATTGTACTCAGCGATGGGCCACCACGACCATGTTCAGAAAATCCAACGGATATGCTATTTGAGATAGTGACGACACCATGTATAAACAGTGATATTCCCCCGAAAAAGTGGATAGGGAGTTAGGAGGGTGAGGCGTGGCGGCGTTCGAACTCGGCTGGTGTTTCGTAGCCAAGCGTTGAATGCCGCCGCCGTTGGTTGTAAAAGACCTCAA
>JADZEY010000040.1 GCA_020850315.1 Armatimonadota bacterium
ATTAGCGGTGGTCGTCGGAACCTGATCACCAGCGTTAGCGATGCCACGATCGGTGGAGGCGACTCGAATCAAGTGTCGGCTGGTGCGCAGTATGGCACAATCGGCGGTGGTCGTCGGAACCTGCTGACCAATAGTGCCGTCGCATCGGTGATTGCTGGCGGTGATACCAACGTCATCACCGACGGCTCGCAGTATGGCGCGATTAGCGGCGGTCGCCGGAACCTGATTACCAACGTTAGCAATGCCACGATCGGTGGAGGCGACTCGAGTCAAGTGTCGTTTGGCGCGCATTACGGTACAATCGGTGGTGGCCGTCGGAACCTGCTGACGAACAGTGCAGCCGCGTCGGTGATAGCTGGTGGTGATTCCAACACGGTGACTAACGGCTCGCAGTATGGCGCGATTAGCGGCGGTCGTCGGAACGTTGTGGCAAGTGCCAGCTACGGGGCAATCGCTGGTGGCGACTCGAACCAACTGTCACCGGGGGGAACGTATAGCTCGGTTGGTGGTGGCTACGGAAACAACAACGGTGGCCAGTATGCCCACATCGGTGGTGGCCGGAAGAATTTGTTGAACAACAGTTCAACGTCGTCAGTGATTGCTGGTGGTGATTCCAACACGATCACGAACGGTTCAGCGTACGGAGGGATTGGTGGTGGTCGTCGGAACCTGCTGACGAACAATGCCGTCGCATCGGTGATTGCTGGCGGTGATACTAACGTCATCACCGACGGCTCGCAGTATGGCGCGATTAGCGGCGGTCGCCGGAACCTTGTCACCAATGTGAACTATGCCTCAATCAGTGGCGGTGACTCCAACCAAGTCTCGTTTGGCGCAGCCTATGGCGCAATCGGTGGTGGCCGTCGGAACTTGCTCTCCAACAGTTCCACATCATCGGTGATTGCTGGCGGCGATTCGAACATCGTGACCAATGGCGCAGCCTATGGCGCAATCGGTGGTGGCCGTCGGAACTTGCTCTCCAACACATCAACTGCATCGGTGATTGCTGGCGGCGATTCGAACATCGTAACCGATGGCGCAGCTTATGGCGCAATCGGCGGCGGTCGCCGGAACTTGCTGACCAACACATCAACTGCATCGGTGATTGCTGGCGGCGACTCGAATGTCGTTACTGGTAACTCCGCCTATGCTGCCATAAGTGGTGGGCAAAACAACTTGATTGATAGCACATCCATTGCCGGGGTAGTTAGTGGCGGACGTAGCAATACCCTCTTTGGGCCGTACTCCACTATTCTGGGCGGGCGCGGCCTGACAATAGATGCCCCCCGTAGTGTCGGCTTCCACGCCAACACCCCGGCTGGCGACCGAAACATGACCATTGCCGACACCGCCATTGCCCTTTTCGGCAACACCGATCTCTGGCTTGCCAACAACGACAACGCGCCGAGTGAGCTTCGGTTCTTCGAGGCCTACAACGCTGCGGGTGCATTCCCGAACACGGCCAACTACACAGCCTTCAAGGCACAGACGCAAACTGGCGACATCACCTACACGCTGCCGGCGGCCAATGGAACCGCAGGGCAAGCACTTGTGGTAGCTGCAGCACCCGCACCAACCGCAACCACAGCAACGTTGGAGTGGGCAACCCCAGCCAACAATGATTGGTCGCTAACCGGCAACAGCCTCACAACGCCAGGAACGAATTTTTTGGGAACCACCGACAACCAAGCCTTTGAGATTCACGTTGACAACGGCGGCACCGCCACCGAAGGCCGCCGCCGTGTGATGCGATTTGAACCGAACGCAATAAGCGCGAACATCATCGGCGGGTTCAACGGCAACAGCGTGACGGCGGGTGCGGTGGGCGCAACGATTGCTGGCGGCGGAGCCAACGGCAGCACCAACAGTGTGACGGATGATTATGGAGTGGTTGGTGGCGGAGCCGCCAACCATGCCGGCAACAACGCCGGAGGTATAAGCGATGCTCAGTTTGCAACGGTGGGGGGGGGCTATGACAACACGGCTTCGGCAAACTATTCGACGGTGGGGGGGGGACAAAGCAACTGGGCTTCGGCAAACTTTTCGACGGTGGGGGGGGGCTATAACAACACGGCTCAGGGAGGAATTTCGACGGTAGGGGGGGGCGATATCAACACGGCTTCGGGAGACTATTCGACGGTGGGGGGGGGACAAACCAACACGGCTTCGGGAGATTTCTCGGCTATCCCCGGCGGCCTTGGCCTAACGCTGGATGCCGCTGCCGACCGCAGCTTCGGATTCCACGCCAACAACAGCGGTGCCTCACTTCCAATGACCATCAGTGCCTCGGATGTTGCCGTCTTCGGCAACACCGATCTCTGGCTTGCCAACAACGACGGCGCAGCAAGCGAGCTTCGGTTCTTTGAAGATTACAACACTGCGGGTGCATTCCCGAACACAGCCAACTACACAGCCTTCAAGGCACAGACGCAAACTGGCGACATCACCTACACGCTTCCGGCGACCAACGGTGCAGCTGGGCAAGTGCTTTCTGTTGCTGCCACTCCTGCTCCAACAGCAACCACTGCAACGTTGGAGTGGACCGCGAACGGTTCCACCATCATCAACTCCACAAACTCCACCAACACTGGCGGCGGCGCGTTCGGTGGCCAGCAAGATGACCTTGTAATCAGCAGCACTGCCACCTTCTTCCGGATGGAGACATCGGTCTCTGGTGGCATTGACCTTACCGGAATTGCGGGCGGGGTGGATGGTCGCCAGATCGTCCTTTGCAACATCGGTACTGATGACATCATCCTGAAACATCAAGACGGTGGCTCGCTTGCGGCAAACCGATTCCAAATAGCAGGCGGCGATATTACGTTAGGCACCGATGGCATTGCCACCTTGATCTACGACTCAACCTCCGGCTTCTGGCGCGTTGTCTCCACGAACTAATCCAATAACAGTATCCAATCAATCCAAAAGAACCAATCAACCATGAAGAGATTCTTTCTTGCTCTGGCAACTGTTATCGGGATTGCTTCCGCTGTGGCCAACGCACAAACCTACAAATCCACCTACGCCACCAAGCTCTATCTATCCGGCGGTGGCTCGCCGATCACTCCATTGATCCTTCAATCCCCCACGCTTGGCGGCACCTGGACACTGACCCTTCCGACAGGTCCAGGAGCAGCAGGGCAGTTCCTGCGGACAGATGGGAGCGGGGTTACAACATGGGTCACATCAACTGTCACCTTCCCATTGTCGGCAACCGTTAGCGATGCTGGCGTTCTGTTCAGCCTAACCAACACCGGAACGGGGGGGGCGGGATTGTTCGCGATAACCAACGCCGGAAGCAGCGCGGCTGCGTTGGCAGCAAGCACCACCGGAACCGGCCCAGCGATTTCGGCAACCGGACGGGTCCAGATCAACGATGGCAACCTTGTGGTTGCCAACACCGGAACTGCCGGCGAGCTTCGATTGCAGGAACCGAACGGAACCGGAAGCGATTACACAGCCCTGAAGGCCCAAGACCAAAGCGGAAACAACATCACCTACACCCTGCCAGCCGCCAACGGAACCGCTGGGCAAGCCTTGCGGATTGCCAGCACGCCAGCCCCCAGCGCAACGGCAGCAACGCTTGATTGGGGAAATCCAAACCCCGGCGGTGCGGCCGGTGGCGATTTAACCGGAACGTACCCAAACCCAACCATCACCAACGATGCCATCGGTTCCGCCGAGATTGCCGACAACACCATTACCGGTGCGGATATCCTGAACGGCACGGTGGATAATGTTGACATCGCCAATGATGCCGTCACCGCCAGCAAAATTGCTTCCAACGCCGTCAATGCCAGCGAGATTGGAGCCAATGCCGTTGGCAGCTCCGAGATAGATGACAACGCAATCGGCAACGCTGAGATGGCCGACAACGCGATTGGCAATGCCGAAATGCTGGACAACGCAATCGGCACGGCAGAGATTGCCGACAACAGCGTTTCCAGCACTGATATTCTGGACAACACCATCACCAACGCCGACATTGCCGACAACACGATAGCCCTGGGGAAGATCAGTTCATCCGGAGCCAGCAGCAATCAGGTGATCAGTTTCGACGGCAGCAACATCGTCTGGGCAACGCCAGCGGCCAGCAATGATTGGTCGCTAACCGGCAACGCCGGAACAACTGCCGGAACGAATTTTTTGGGAACCACCGACAGCGTGGCGTTGGAGCTAAAAGTGTACAGCAGTGACGCGACCGCCAACCGAGGGAGCAAACGTGTGATGCGGTTCGAGCCGAACGCGACCAGCGCGAACATCATCGGCGGGTATCAAGGCAACAGCGTGACGGCGGGAGCGGTAGGCGCAACGATTGCTGGTGGCGGTGTCAACGGAGACATCAACAGCGTGACGGACGATTATGGGGTCATTGGTGGTGGGGGAAACAACCAAGCGGGCAACAACGCAGGAGGAACCAGCGACCGTCTGTATACAACGGTAGGAGGGGGCTTCGGTAACATAGCTTCGGGATACGCTGCCACGGTGGGGGGGGGGAATATCAACATGGCTTCGGGATACATCTCAGTGGTGGTGGGGGGTACTGGCAACGTGGCTGCAGGGGACTTCTCCGCCGTTTGGGGTGGCCGCGGATTAACGCTGGATGTTGATGCTGACCGCAGCTTTGGTTTCAATGCTAACGACCCGATTGCTGGGCGTGCGATTACGATCAACACTCCTGACATTGCTGTCTTCAATAACACTGATCTGTGGCTTGCTAACAACGACAACGCACCGAGTGAGCTACGCTTCTTCGAGGCGTACAACATCCCCGGAATCTTCCCAAACACCGCCAACTACACCGCGTTCAAGGCGCAAACGCAGACGGGGAATATCACCTACACCCTTCCAGCATCTGCCCCAGCCAGCAACGGCGATGTGATGACAGCAACCACGGCGGGAGTGATGAGTTGGGCCGATGCAGATTCGATTGCGACAGCCAACGCATGGGGCTTAACGGGCAACGGTGGAACCAACCCAGCAACCAACTTCCTGGGAACCACCAACAACCAAGCCTTCGAGATTCGGGTTGACAACGGTGGAACCGCCACCGAAGGTCGCCGCCGTGTGATGCGATTCGAGCCGAACTCCACAAGCGCGAACATCATCGGCGGGTTCAACGGCAACAGCGTGACGGCGGGGGTGCTTGGCGCAACGATTGCTGGTGGTGGATCCAACGGATTCACGAACATGGTGACGGATGATTATGGAGTGGTAGCTGGCGGGCGGAACAACCGAGCAGGGAATAATGGAGGAGGAACCAATGATGCCACATTTGCGACGGTGGGAGGTGGCTCGACCAACACGGCTTCGGGAAGTAATTCGACGGTGGGGGGGGGGCAAAGCAACACAGCATCGGCAAACTCTTCGACAGTGGGGGGGGGCATTTATAACACGGCATCGGCAAACTCTTCGACGGTGGGGGGGGGCTATACCAACACGGCTTCGGGAACCTCTTCGACGGTGGGGGGAGGCTATACCAACACGGCATCGGCAAACTCTTCGACGGTGGGGGGGGGGCAGACCAACACGGCTTCGGGATTGTTTTCGACGGTGGGTGGGGGCAATACCGACACAGCCTCGGGGGACTACTCCACCGTTGGCGGCGGCATCAGCAACCGCGCAACCGGGATTTATACGACAGTGGTTGGTGGGTCGCAGAACCGTGCCACAACCAGTGGCGGGTTTGTGGGTGGCGGCGCAAACAATCTTTCCAACGCTAACATGGCAATCGTGGTTGGTGGCGAGAATGATTCCGCCACCGGCCAGTGGGCGTTTGTTGGCGGCGGCTACAGCAACGTTGCCAGCGGCTACCGCTCGGTGGTGGTTGGCGGCGGTGCCAACACCGCAACCAATAACTATGCAACCGTTGGCGGCGGCATTGATAACGATGCCACAGGGGAGTTTACTACGGTGGCAGGGGGGCGCGCCAATGCAGCAACTGGTAATTATGCCGCCATTGGTGGTGGCCAAAGCGACACCGCCAGCGCTCCATTTGCAGTGATTGGCGGTGGCTTCCAAAACAACGCGGCGGCGGCGGGGTCGTTCATTGGTTCGGGATCATCCAACCGTACGATTGCCGGTGCCAGCGATGCCACAATCGGCGGCGGAGCCTACAACTACGCAAGCGGCTACCGCTCCACCATTGCCGGTGGCGAAAGCGACACCGCTACCGGCTCGATTGCCGCGATTGGCGGCGGCTTCAAAAACAAAGCCAGCGGCGACCGCTCCACCATTGGCGGTGGCGAAAGCAACACCGCCAGCGCAACCGCCACCACTGTTGGCGGCGGCATCAGCAACAGCGCAACCGGGATTAACTCCACCGTTGGTGGCGGCAGCGGCAACAGCGCAGCCGGGGCCAACAGCGCAATCCCCGGCGGACGCGGGATGACCCTGGACGCAAGCGCGCTCCGCAGCTTCGGCTTCAACAGCAACAACGGAGCCGGAACCTTGCCAATGACCATCAGCACCCCCGACGTAGCCGTCTTCGGCAACGCGGATTTGTGGCTTGCCAACAACGACAACGCGCCAAGCGAGCTTCGGTTCTTCGAGGGGTACAACGCTTCGGGTGCATTCCCAAGCACGGCCAACTACACGGCGTTCAAGGCGCAAACGCAAGCGGCGAACATCACCTACATTCTTCCCGACACCATTGGGATTATTGGTGATATGCTTCAAGTGAAATCGGTTTCCAGCGGAACAGCAACGCTGGATTGGGCAGCAGCAACGGGTGGAAGCGGTTGGTCGCTAACGGGGAACAGCGGCACAACCGACGGCACAAACTTCCTGGGAACGACCGACAGCGTGGCGTTGGAGCTAAAAGTGTACAGCACTGACGCAACCGCCAACCGAGGGAGCAAACGTGTGATGCGGTATGAGCCGAACGCGACAAGCGCGAACATCATCGGCGGGTATCAAGGCAACAGCGTGACGGCGGGGGCGGTTGGCGCAACGATTGCTGGCGGTGGAGCAAGCGGCAGCACCAACAGCGTGACGGATGATTATGGGGTGGTAGGTGGTGGAACGAACAACCGTGCCGGCGACAATACGGGAACAACCAGCGACCGTTCGTATGCCACAGTAGGTGGTGGCACAGGCAACACGGCTTCGGGAGGTTACTCAACCGTGTCGGGCGGCGTATCCAATACCGCTTCGGGAGGCGTTTCGACGGTGGGCGGAGGCAATGGCAACACAGCTTCGGGGAATAATGCAACGGTGGGTGGGGGCTTGTTCAGTGTGGCATCAGGAACCCATTCGACGGTTGGTGGGGGTGATTCTGACACAGCATCAGGAAACTCTTCAACGGTGGCTGGTGGCTTTCGTAATGTGGCTTCGGCAGACGCTTCAACAGTGTCAGGTGGCAGTTCCAACAGGGTGTCGGGGGGGTATTCGACGGTGAGCGGTGGCTTTAGGAACCTGGTCTCGGGAACGTATGCAACGGTGGGTGGCGGGTATGGCGACACAGCCTCGGCGAACTATGCGACGGTAGGTGGCGGGTTCTACAACATAGCATCTGACGACTACGCAACAGTGGGTGGTGGCCAAGACAACAAAGCCTCGGCGGACTATGCAACGGTGGGTGGTGGTTTGAACAACATGGCATCGGGGGGCCGCTCGGTGGTGGGTGGTGGTACGGCCGACACAGCTGCGGGTGATTTTTCAGCAATCCCCGGCGGTCGCGGCCTAACGCTGGATGCCAATGCCGACCGCAGCTTCGGCTTCCATGCTAACAACAGCGGCGGTTCACTTCCAATGACCATCAGTGCCTCGGATGTCGCCGTCTTCGGCAACGCCGATTTGTGGCTTGCCAACAACGACAACGCGCCAAGCGAGCTTCGGTTCTTCGAGGGGTACAACGCTTCGGGTGCATTCCCAAGCACGGCTAATTACACAGCGTTCAAAGCGCAAACGCAAGCCAACGACATCACCTACACGTTGCCGGCAACCAATGGGTCTGCTGGGCAAGTGCTGGCGGTTGCGGCGACGCCGACGCCAACAGCAGCCGCTGCAACGTTGGAGTGGGCGACGGTTGGTGGGCTTACTACCGTTACCCATGATGCAACACTAACTGGCGATGGAACAATAGGCAGCCCGCTGGGGATCGCTCTGAACCATAGCAATACATGGACGGCTGATCAGACGTTCAACAGCTCATTCTTAATCGCGCGAAACGCACGGATTGCCATGACCAACAACGATAATAACGCCAGAGATCTTCGTTTCCAGGAACCAAGCGGTAGCGGAACCCAGTACATCGGTTTGCGTGCCCCATCGGTCACCAATAACGGGAACTATGTGTTGCCAGCCGTAGTCGGATCGGTGGGTCAAGTAATGGCTATTCAAACCACAAACGGGATAGATTCCGCAAGGCTAGAGTGGCGGGATCCGCTAACCCTCCCCTTCAGCAACACCACCAGCAGCGCAAGCACGCTGTTTGATGTTACCAATAGCGGGGCGGGTCAAGCTGCCAATTTCAATATCAGCGGAGCCAAAACCGCAAGCACCACCACCGCAGTGGTGGATAACGATGCCACCAACACCACCACCGACGGGGTCAACAAAACCGTACTTGCGGTGACAAGCAGCGGCGATTTTAGCGGAAGCGGTGGCACGGCCACCAATGCCACGGGAATTGATGTGAGCATGACCGGAACAGGAGGGGACAACAGCACTGGCCTTGCCGTTTCGGTTGCTGGCACCAACGCTATTGGGGTGAACATCTCTGCAGGGCGTGTTCTTCTTTCCACGCAATCATTCGCTGCCTGCGGAACAAACAACTGCGCCCTGACAGCGGTTAATAACAACGTAGCGATTGTGGTAGTAGGGGATAACGGATTGGACTTGACTGGTGCGGGAAACGACCCGAATCTGACCCTTCCGGCATCGGCATCATCGGGTCAAGTCATCTGGGTGTATAATGATGATGTCAACGATGGCATAGATGTGGCCACGCCCGCAGTAAACATCCCAGCCAGCGGCTCGCGAATGTTTGTCTATGCTGGCGGAACATGGCGGTAAGCAAGCATAGCCATTAGCAAGACTACTGCCCCTTCAAGGTTTTCTGTCTTGAAGGGGCAGTGGCTTTTTGTGCGGACCACCAGATACGAAGAAGTGTAGAGTGAGAACTACAACATTCAGTTGTTCGCCGAACCTCACCTCCGCTCATAAGCTCTTCGCCGCACGCCCCCCTGCTTCGCTGCAGGTAGCTTCGCGCTCCCTCCAAGCGTGAGGTGAAGAGGTGGGGCCGCGGAATCTCACACTTCACTTTTCACAAGCGACATCAGCTTGGGAGAGGGCGTGCCGATAGGATCGGCATCATTGAGAGGGCGAGGGCTGGCAGCGAACAAGCGGCAATGTATATTTTGCGCCATGGATACTCCAGAGACTCCATCAGCTTCCACGCCATTGCCAGCAACTGCATTACCAGCAACCACCCGCGCCGCTGCTATCCGCCACTTCATCACCACCCAGTTAGGGTTCGATCTTGTGGGGTTTGCCCCTGCCGAGCGGATGGAGCGTGAGGCAGATTTGTTCCAGGAATGGTTGGCGTGCGACTACCACGGCACAATGGAATGGATTGCCCGCAACAACCACAAACGCCGCGATGTTCGCCAGATTCTTCCATCGGCGCGCTCGGTGATTGTGGTTGCCCGCAACTACTACACCCCCCACCAACACAGCAGCCAACCCGATCACGCAAAAATCAGCCGCTACGCTTGGGGGCGCGACTACCACAATATCCTGCCCAAAAAACTGAAGCAGCTGCATCAGTTTATCCAGACGCTGGAGCCAAACGCAGAAAGCCGTTGGTATGTGGATACCGGGCCGATATTGGAGAAACAATGGGCGGTGCGTGCCGGGTTGGGGTGGATGGGGAAGCACACCAACATCATCAACCGCACGATGGGGAGTTGGCTGTTTCTTGGGGTCGTGATTTCATCGCTGGAATTGCAGTACGATTCCCCCATTGGTGACTTCTGCGGAAGCTGCACCCGATGCCTTGATGCCTGCCCCACCAACGCATTCCCACAGCCCTACTTGCTGGATGCCACCCGCTGCATCAGCTACGTGACGATTGAGCAGCTGCCGAAGGAGGAAATCCCCAAGGAGTACGGCCAGCAGATGGAGAACTGGGTGTTCGGTTGCGACATCTGCCAGCAGGTCTGCCCCTGGAATCGCTTCCAGCAACCAACCACCGAACCCGATTTCCAGCCACGCCCAGGCGTGTTGGATCTAACGGTGGAGCAGGTGCGCGCAATGTCCGATGAAGAATTCCAGGAGCGATTCCAGGGAAGCCCCGTGCGCCGCGCAAAAGCGGAAGGATTCCGGAGAAATGGACGGGGGATAACCAAGAAGTAGTGGTGATGCCAATAACCATAAAATTTCTACGTTAGAGATAGAAACACAGAAAACCGTAACCTTCAACCAGATACCATAATGACCAGAACAACATCGGTGATTGAGCTTACGCAGCATGTGCAACGCTACATCGCACACGTGATGAACGGAGACAGAGTGATTGTTCTTCACGAAGGCCGCCCGGTAGCAGAATTAACCCCCGTAGTAGCCTCCCCACGCATGGCCGATCTGCCGGAAATTCTACATCACCTTCCCAGTCTTTCAAACGGTGATGCCGAAGCCTTTGCAAGGGATATTGATATTCAGCGAACACAGCATAATTCATCAGAGTGGAGAGACCCGTGGGCGTGATTATAGACTCAAGTATTCTCATTGCATGGAAACGTGGACACCTTGACCCTAACCAACTTATCACTGGCCATGAACATGAACCGTTTTTCCTTTCCGTAATTACAGTAAGTGAGTTGCTCCATGGAGTTCATCGCGCCACCGATGAGCCTATTCGCCTCCGCCGTTCTGCGTTTGTCGAGAATGTATTATCGAACTTTCCAATTATTGACATTGACCCCGCCGTTGCACGTGTCCATGCCAAACTCTTGGCAGAATTATCTTCTGAAGGCAGGGCAATTGGGATCAATGATTCATGGATTGCAGCGACGTGTTTGGCCTATTCTTACGCGCTGGCCACAGTGAATATTCGGGAGTTTTCTCGTGTGCCCATGTTGGCCATCATACCATCGGGATACACGACAGGAGCTTAGCCCCATTGCATCGCTTCCTCATCCCCCCCCCATGAAACCAAACTTCACCTCCCCCGATTCCAGTGCCGCCGTAAGTTTGCGCACGGGTCGGCATCACACAATGCGCAGCCCTTCCCGGAAACGAACCAACGCTACGGCTCCATCCACTTCTGCACGACCATGCTTATTCTTCGCGGCGCACCTGCACTCTCACCCTTCCGCATTGCTCGCTTGCTTTCCACGCTTGCGTGCCAGCACCCGCATATCTCCGCTCTGTATGCCGAATTTGTTCACTTTGTGGAGACGGAACGTCCGCTCACTGAAGCCGAGCAAACGGTGCTGAACCGGCTGCTGGAATACGGCCCCGCGCTGGAATCGCACACGCCGGAAGGGACGCTTCTGCTGGTGACACCACGCCCGGGTACCATCTCACCTTGGTCCAGCAAGGCAACCGACATTGCCCACAACTGCGGGCTTCGGGCGGTGGAGCGGATTGAGCGGGGAACCGCCTACTACTTGGCTTCGGCCCAAGAATTAGGGGAGCAAGAGCTTGGCGCGATTGCCCGGCAACTGCACGACCGTATGACCCAATCGGTCTTCACCCAGATGGAGTTTACTGCAGAATTGTTCCGCCACGCCACGCCCCAACCCTTTTCCACGATTGACCTGCTAACCGGCGGACGCGCCGCGCTTCAGGAGGCCAACCAACAGCTTGGCCTTGCCCTTGCCGATGATGAAATTGACTACCTTCTGAACAGCTTCACCGCGCTTGGCCGCAACCCGAACGACATTGAGTTGATGATGTTCGCGCAAGCCAACAGCGAGCATTGCCGCCACAAAATTTTCAACGCCAGCTGGACCATTGATGGCCAAGAACAAGAGCAATCGCTCTTCTCGATGATCCGCAACACCTACAACGTTGGCGGGGAAGGTGTGCTGTCGGCCTACAGCGATAACTCGGCGGTGATCCGTGGGTTCGATGCGCACCGGTTTTTCCCGAAGCCGGGGGCAAGCCAGTATCAGTTCCACCACGAGCCGACGCACATCCTGATGAAGGTGGAGACCCACAACCACCCGACGGCAATCTCACCTTACCCCGGTGCCTCCACCGGTTCCGGCGGTGAAATCCGCGACGAAGGGGCAACCGGGCGCGGCGCAAAACCAAAAGCTGGATTGACCGGCTTCACCGTCTCCCACCTCCGAATTCCCGGGCTTGAGCAACCGTGGGAAGGTCCCGAACGGAAGCCCGGGCGAATCGCTTCGCCGCTGGAGATTATGACCGAAGGACCAATCGGCGGCGCGGCGTTCAACAACGAGTTTGGCCGCCCTGCGCTGGCCGGATATTTCCGCACGTTCGAGCAAACAATCCCCGGCCCCAACGGCCCCGAAACCCGTGGCTACCACAAGCCGATTATGATTGCTGGCGGTTACGGCAACATCCGCGAACAGCATGTGGAGAAAAAAGAGTTTGCCCCGGGATCGCACATTGTGGTGCTTGGCGGTCCGGCAATGCTGATCGGCTTGGGTGGCGGCGCGGCAAGCTCCATGTCCACCGGAAGCTCCGATGAAGATCTGGATTTTGCCAGCGTCCAGCGGGATAATGCCGAGATGGAACGCCGCTGCCAGGAGGTGATTGACCGCTGCTGGGCGTTGGGCTCCGATAACCCGATTGAGTCCATCCACGACGTTGGCGCGGGGGGATTAAGCAACGCACTTCCCGAGCTTGTGAACGATGCAGGGCGGGGGGCAGCATTCCAACTGCGTGCGGTGCCGAACGCCGAGCCGGGGATGTCGCCGATGGAGATTTGGTGCAATGAGGCGCAAGAGCGATACGTGCTGGCGATCCGCGCCGATGCGATTGCGGCGTTTGAAGAAATCTGCCGCCGCGAACGCGCCCCGTTTGCCGTGGTGGGCGTGGCAACCCAGGAACCTCAGCTTCTGCTGGAGGATTCCACATTTGGCAACCGCCCGATTGATATGCCGCTGAACGTGCTGCTGGGGAAGCCCCCAAAAATGCACCGCGTTGCCCAGCATCTTGAACGCCAGCTCACCCCATTTGTTGCCGACCAGATTGACCCCAACGATGCCGCCCAGCGGGTGCTGAAGTTCCCCGCCGTTGCCGATAAATCGTTCCTGATTACCATTGGCGACCGCACCATCACCGGAATGGTTGTACGCGATCAGATGGTGGGGCCGTGGCAGGTTCCCGTTGCTGATGTTGCCGTCACGACCACCGCCTACGAAGGCTTCACCGGCGAGGGGATGGCAATGGGGGAACGCACGCCGCTTGCGTTGCTGAACGCGCCAGCATCGGGCCGAATGGCGATTGGCGAAGCGATCACCAACATCGCCGCAGCGCGAATCGAACAACTTGGCGATGTGAAACTTTCCGCCAACTGGATGGCCCCCGCCGGCTACCCGGGCGAAGATGCCGCCCTGTACGACACCGTCCGTGCCGTTGGAATGGAGTTGTGCCCCGCGCTTGGCATCACCATCCCGGTCGGGAAGGACTCCATGTCCATGCGGACGGTGTGGCAGGGGGAAAACGGGGAACCGCAGAGCGTCACCGCACCGGTCTCACTGATCATCAGTGCGTTTGCTCCGGTGACTGATGTTCGCCACACCCTTACGCCGCAGCTTCGGACGGAGAAAGGTGAGACGATTCTGATGCTGATTGATCTTGGAAACGGGCGGAACCGTTTGGGGGGATCAATTCTTGCGCAAGCCTACGATGCCTTGGGGAACGAAGCTCCCGACCTTGACGACCCAGAATTGCTGATCGGATTCTTTGATGCGGTGCAACAACTCAATCAGCAAGGGCTGATCCTTGCCTACCACGACCGCTCCGATGGCGGCCTGTTTGCAACCCTTGCCGAGATGGCCTTTGCCGGAAAAACTGGGCTGGAAATTGACCTTACCAACATTGACCCTAACCCGGTTGCAGCCCTGTTCAGCGAGGAACTTGGCGCGGTGATTCAGGTGGCAACCGAGCATCGTGAGGAGGTGCTGGCAATCCTTGCCGAGCATGGATTGGGCTACAACTGCCACATCATCGGGACGGTGGTGGATCAGGATCGGATCAGTTTCGGCCACAACGAACAAACAGTGCTTCAGCAATCGCGCACAACGCTTCGTGATTGGTGGTCCCAGACCACGTTCCGGATGCAGGAGCTTCGCGATAATCCAGAGTGCGCCCGCCAGGAGCATCAAGCAAGGTTGGACCCCGACGATCCCGGAATGAGTACGAAGCTCACGTTTGAATTGAACGAAGACATTGCTGCGCCGTTCATCGCAACCGGGGCGCGGCCACGGGTGGCAATTCTGCGGGAGCAAGGGGTGAACGGCCAGATTGAGATGGCCGCAGCGTTCCACCGCGCCGGGTTTGCCAGCGTTGATGTTCACATGACAGATTTGATTGAAGGCAGGGTGAAGCTGGACGGGTTCAAAGGGCTTGTGGCTTGTGGCGGGTTCAGCTACGGCGACGTGCTTGGGGCCGGCGGGGGGTGGGCAAAATCGGCACTGTTTATCGAGCAGGCGCGCCAGCAGTTTTTCAGCTTCTTCCACCGCCCCGACACGTTCGCGCTGGGGGTCTGCAACGGCTGCCAGATGTTCAGCAATCTGAAGGAGATCATCCCCGGTGCCGCCCACTGGCCACGGTTTGTGCGGAATCGTTCGGAGCAGTTCGAGGGGCGGCTGGTGCTGGTGCAGGTGGAGGGAACTCCATCAATCTTGCTTGCGGGGATGGAGGGTTCGCGGATACCGATTGCGGTAGCGCACGGCGAAGGGTTGGCCGAATTCAGCGGCGCGGCCACGCTTGCGCAAGCGGAAGCAACCGGAACAATCGTTGCACGGTTTACCGACAACTACGGCGCGCCAACCGAGCGCTACCCCGCCAACCCGAACGGCGCACCCAACGGAATCGCAGGGCTCTGCAGCAGCGATGGCCGTGTCACGATTATGATGCCACATCCGGAACGGGTGTTCCGTTCAGTTGCCATGTCGTGGCATCCCGATGAATGGACTGGCGACAGCCCCTGGATGCGGATGTTCCGCAACGCAAGGGTTTGGGTGGGGTAAGCGCAAGCCGGCGATAGCAATCGGTATTTCGTAGAAGAGGCCCGGCAACGCCGGGCCTCTTCTACGCTTTTTGATCACGGGATTCCTCTTCTACAACGAAACATGCACCCCATACTGGCACTCCGCCAGCCGTGTGATAATCACCCTTTTTCCGTTCCATATCTGCTGGTCGTTTCGGAATCTGGTGAGGGTCACTTTCCCCTTCCCGCGCAGGATTTGGAGTTTGGATGAGGGGATGGTGGCGAATCCAACATCCTGGACGTACTGTTGGAACGTGGTATCGGAAGCAACCCACGTGATAAGCACGCCACCGCTTCCGATTTTTGGCGGCGGCCATGTTAACTGAAGCGAGGTGTCCGCACGAACACTGCTGCTGCTGGAAAAGGGGCCGATGGTGGTAATTGGATCCAGTGTGGTTGCCGGAAATCGTGTTGTATCGCCGGTAAGGGTATCCACAAGTGCCCAAGTATTTGGGCCATACACCGTGGCATCGCCACTGCCAAGCCGAAGCGTGTCGGTGGTGGTGCGGTAGCGTTCAAGCATAAGATTGTTCAGCAACACTTTCCCCGGCAATGGTGTTCCGGTGAACTGCCCGTAGAAGGAGTTTGCAAGGGAGGTGATCGTTGTATCACCAACGCGGTTGGTGGTCTGGATAACCCGTATTCCACTGATGGCTTGGTAATCCCCACGAGGGGTGTTGTTGGGAATCAACAGGTCGAACGGAATATCCCCCGGAATCCCCGGAGCAAGAGGTGCGTGGCCGCAACCAGAGAATGCCCAGATGGAGAACAATAACAGGAGAGCAGATGCTGACCATGGATGAGTGTGCTTCATAGCGTCTGATGAATGCTGGATGGTTGATTGAGCAAGTGAAAGGGGATGGCCAATAAATACCTAACCCTCTTGAATTGTTACGCTACTTACTTGAACGGAGGTTTCAGCAAATCAGTGTTCATCCCCCCACCAAAACCCCTTGCCCGTTCCAAAGATAACCCTAAGTTAGAAGCCGGAACGATGGGGAAAACAGAGTGCTGGGATACCCAACGGAGATGGTTGGTTTGCAAGGCGCATGGCAGTGGATAACTTGGTGGAAAAGTTGTTGAAAGAAAAGTGTTTGCCGTGATTGGCAAACCCCGTAAGATTGCCGCGCCAAAAAAAATCCAGCTACCTGTTCGGCCCCCCGCAACATGGCTGGTTGCCCCGCAACGCGCTTCCCGGTTTTCCGCACATCAGCAGAACAGAACGCCAGTGTAGCTTTTTCCAACGTAGCTTTTTCCAACGCCGCACGTGACAAACGCAGGAGGAATCCTTAACGAAGGGAACGCCCCCGAGTATCCGCTTGAGCGGATGCTGAACGGTGGGCGTGGCCGCCAGAAGATCGTGCCGATGGGCGCGACTCCTGACCGCATTCCGCCGCATTCCAACGAAGCCGAAATGGCGGTGTTGGGGGCCATGATGCTGGAGAAAGAAGCCTCGGCAAAGGCGATGCAGATCCTCGGCAAAGATCACTTCTACCGCGAAACCCACCGCCTGATCTACGAGGCGATGATCTCCCTTGCCGACCGCAACCAGCCGATTGACATCATCACCCTGAACGATGAGCTTCGGCGGCTTGGGCGGCTTAGCGATGTTGGCGGATCACACTACCTTTCCGAGCTCAACCGGCGCACCCCTTCGGCGGCCAACGTGGAGCACCACGCCCGGATTGTGTTCGAGCGTGCGTTGAAACGGATGCTGATTAGCGCCGCCAACGGCATTCTGGAAAACTGCTACACCGAATCCACCGATGCCTTCGAGGAGCTTGACCACGCCGAGCAGAAGATGTTCGAGATTGGTGAAAGCCGCAGCACCCGCAGCTATCAATCAATGAAACGGTTAGCGGTGGAAACCGTGGAGATGTTGGAAGCAATCGCCCACCGCCACCGCGACGGCAACGGAGTGATTGGCGTGCCAACCGGGTTGGTGCAACTGGACAACCTGCTGGGCGGATTTCAGCGGAGCGATTTGGTGATCCTTGCGGCCCGCCCCTCGATGGGAAAAACCGCGTTGGCCATGTCAATCGCGCGGAACGCTGCGGTGGATTACAAAAAAGCTGTCGCCTTCTTCTCGCTGGAAATGGCTGCTCCCCAGTTGGTGATGCGTCTGATTGCCGCCGAAGCAAAAATTGATGCTTCGCTGCTTCGCAAAGGTGACTTGAAAGATGAGCATTGGCAGTCCATCGCCAGCACCATCCACCGCCTTACCGACGCTCCAATTTTTATTGACGACACCCCCGCAATGGGGATCATGGAGTTGCGCGCACGTTGCCGCCAGATGAAGCGCGAGCATAACATCGAGATGGTGATGGTGGATTACTTGCAGCTGATGCACGCCGCAAAAGCCGAAAGCCGCGAGCGGGAAATCTCCGTCATCTCGCGCGGGCTGAAGCAGCTGGCGAAGGAGCTAAACATCCCGGTCATCGCCTTATCGCAGCTGAATCGTTCGGTAGAATCCCGCAGCGACAAGCGGCCAATGCTGAGCGACCTTCGTGAATCGGGGTCGATAGAGCAAGATGCAGACGTTGTGATGTTTGTGCATCGCCCAGAATACTACGGCATCACCGTTGATGAAGAAGGGCGGCCAACCAATGGGATTGCTGAAGTCATCATCGGCAAGCAGCGTAACGGCCCAACGGGGATCACCCAAACGGCGTTCATCAAGGAGTTCGCCCGATTCGAAAATCTTGCCTTCCAGTACGACGACGCGCCCGCCTACCTTCCGCCAGCAAACGACGAGCAGCCGTTTTAAGCCATCTCACCCGATGGCTCCCGGCTTGCTTCCCCGCTGCGTGCGGAAGCCACATGGGATAGCCTTCCACCAATCCTGAATGTTGTATGCCCTTCTCCGACGAAATCGAACACGTCCTTGACTTCCTTGACCAAGCCGCTGGGAAGGGGCTTCGGAAACGGAACGATATGGGGACGCTGCTGCAGCAAGCCGTTGCGTTGGATGCTCCGGACCAGATGAACCTTGTGATCTTGGAAGGCCGCCAATTTCATAACCTCTATTCCACCCTCCGCAAATCGTCCGTTGGTGGCGAAGGCTACGACGTGGTGCAGCGTGAGTTTTCCGCAACCGCCGAACGCCTTCGCGCTGCCATTGCCCAGCTGCTTGTTCAGGCCCCCGAAGAACAGGTTGAGCGGTTCAACACCCAGTACTACGCCATGACCCAGGGAAGTCTGCGGAACCTTGTGGATCTGGCCCACGATCTTGGCGTGTTCAAGGGGGTGCAGAACGAACGGAAGTACAGCAACAACGCCGAAGAGGAAGAAGAGTAGCAGAAGAATTTGCTTGCCGCGCTTGTTGGCCGCTGCGCAACGGCGTTCGCAACCAGATTGTTGACTTGGCCGGGGTGCGCCGTCCCGGCGGGGTGCGGCTCGCAACAACATCGCGCACACCAACCGTGCGCCAGATTGAGACCACCGAGCCACGCCGCGTCCTGCGGGACTCTCAATCGAATCCGTGACCGGTATGGCAATCTTATCTCATCCGAGTATATACTCTGAATAACGAGCCGAAGTTGATTGCTCTATTTCAACGGCTTGGGTGCGTCCGTGAAGTTTTTATACTTCCCCAGCAGCGTGCCTACTGCATAGGTAATCGGCATAATGATGTTTTTTACGAATGAAGGCAGTTCCGGTAAATCATATTCATGTTTATATCTGACCATCAGATAGGCAGCATCAAATGCATCGGGCCTGGTAGTCTTTGATTTTTTGAATGCTCCATAAAGCGTCGAAAGAAAAAATATGATGCTGTTGGCTGGTTTAATCCAACCGCTTATCATAAGCTCATCTTCTCCGGCATTCCAAAATCGGTGCGGGGTACCACGCAGGAACACAACCTCCTCCCCTTCTGAATAATACACGGGGTTTTGGCCGAACAGCTGGCAGCCTATTTTCCCTTTCACTACGGTGATCCCCTCATCTTGCTTGTAATGGACGTGCATTGTCGGCCCGGCATTCGGGGCGCAGTACCCTTCTACAATAACCTTATCACCATCCGGCTCCTTGATGATTTCTTTGAAGATTAGCGTTTCGCCATGACCGTTTTCAATCCTGTGTGGTAATGTGATGCTCATCTGTTTTTTGTTATTGATGACCGTTAGCGGTTTGTGCATTCGCCATGGGCGGAAATTTCCCCACTACTGCACAGAAGCTCCGTTTTGCACTTCCGTTGTTATCTGCAGATAACCGAATGTCCGTTCAACACGCACGAAAGTAGAAAGATGGAGATGGCTTTGCAAACAGATTTTTTCCAATGTAGCTGCCTGCATTCCTCAGTGGTTCAGACCCTTTGCACACACAGGTTGGGATTATTCAGGCACAATCGAGAGTAATCGCCAACACCCTTGCGGGCGCAACCGATGCCGCAAACCCTTCTCGATGCTATATTGCCGAACGCTCCTCAGAATTTTCAACAGAACATGCACACCGACCGAACAACTACACTGAACAACCAAAAGGAGAACAAACCTATGAAGTACGTTGGAACATTCTTGCTTGCCGGGACGCTTATTGCCGGATGCGGTGATAAAGCCAAAGAGATTTCCGAGGCAATGAAAACCGTTCAGGAAATGCCAAAAATTGCCGAGAACCTTGAGCAAAACCAGAACGAGATGGAAAAATTCATGGCCGAACGCGCTGCCAAAGGCGACACCGTGGCAATGCCCTACGCCGAACTCCAAAAGCTCCTTCCAAGCTCCATTGATGGCTATAAGTTGGATGGCGAGCCAGGGGGAAGCCAGCAGAGCATGGGGGCTTTCTCCATGTCCATGGCCGAGCAGAATTGGGTAAGCACTACCGGCGACACCAACAACCCCGCCCGAATCCACGTGATCCTTTCCGATTACGGCGGGACCGGAGCCGGATATGGCATGGCTGGGCTGGGCTTCACAATTCAAACGCAGAGTGAGGACAACACCCAGAAAATGCGCACCTACAAAACCGATTATCCCTACACGTTTGCTGCAGAGGTTTTCCGCAAGGACACCAAGGAGGCAACCGTGACGATGGGCACCCGCTACCGCTACATCATCAACGTCCGGGCCGATAATCAAACCGACGACCAAACCCAAAAGGCAACAGCCATCGCAATGGATATTGCCAAGAAGTTGGACGGAAAGTAGAGACCATCCCAGAGGCACGGAGCAAGAACACTCCGTGCCTCTGGGGAATGTCGAATGGAGAATGGCGAATGGCGAATGGCTTCTTCCCTAATGACTAACTGACCTTACGTAGAGCCAAGGTTAGTTGTCAGTGGTCAGTGGCAAAGAGGGGCATTCGTCACTGACCTTACGCAACACCATTGGCAGCGTGTCCGATATTCTCCGAAAAAACCGCGAGATGGGCTTGCGCCGCTGCTTCGCGGTGCTTCGTCGAAGACTCCTTGTCGAAGACCCCGACCCTTCGGGGCAATGACAGGGGATGGGGAGTGTGCGTAAGGTGAGTGACTAATGACCAATGACTTTCTTTGCCACTGACTACTGACCAAACAACTGCCCTTCACAAACCTACCCGCTCCCCTTCCCCGATTCATATCTTACTTTTTTTCGCTACCTCATGCTGCAAGCTCCATGGTCTTCTATTCCGTTTGTTGGGCGACACCGCCCGTTGCAACGTCTTGCCGAACTTTGTTCCCAGCTCGAAACGGATACTGATGGAGAGCGGAGATTGGTGTTGGTGGAGGGGGTGCAAGGGGTTGGGATAAGCCGTGTAGCCGATGAGTTCGTACGCCGGCTACAACAGCAGGAACGCACCTATCTGCTGCGCACAGCCTACAACCACAACGTGCGCGGAAACCCGTTTGCACAACTGTTCGATTCGCTGGATCACCTGCTGGCCGATACCTTCCCAACCCGCCGCCTGCTAACGCTTTTTGCCGACCCCACACACAGCTCGTTGCTGCGGCAGCTTCCTGCGACAGCCGAGCGAATTGGAAGCGATGATGATGCACTATCCAACAGCTCCGTAACCGATCCGGCGATGGTTGCTGCGTGCTTGGCTTCGCTGCTTCAGCAAGTGGCACGGTTGCGCCCGGTGGTGCTGATGCTGGAGGATGCGCAGTGGATGCCGGAGCCTGACCAGCAAGCACTGCTTGGGCTTCATGCTTCGCTGGGCGATGATCCTGTGCTGATTGTTGCCACCCTTTGCTCCGGTTATCCCGAATCCACAAAGCTCCGTGGCCGGATCGAGCCGATCGTGATCGAGCATCTTGTCATCCCACCGTGGGAACAGCATGAGCTTTCCATGTTGCTGACAGAACTTTGCGGCCCCCACATCGCCGCACGGCTTGGCCAGCTGCTGTGGCGGGCAACCGAAGGGTTTCCCGGGCGAACCATAGATATTCTGCGCCGACTTGTGGCCAACGGAATACTGGCCCAGAACCCAAAGGGAGAATGGCAACTTGGCAAGTTCGATTCGGCGTTGTTGCTTGCCACAAGCAATGATGCTGCGATGCCCAACGGCCAACCCAAGCAACGCTCGGCAGCCGAGCGGATGCTGCTGGCATTGCTTCACTGCGCCGGCGGTGAAGCCTCGGTAGCCGAGCTTCGCCAGTGGTTCGATACCGTCGCGCTAAGCACCGCAACGATCCATGCAGAATCGCAATCTGGCGAACCAGAATCGGTTGAAGCAATCCTTGCCCAGCTGCATGATACGGCGATTGTTCGCCTACCGTTTCTTCCAGCGGGGAAGGTGACGTTTTTGCGGCAGGAAACCGAACAACAACTGAGCGCAGAGCTTGGCGAGGAGGAGTTTGAGCAGATTGCCCGCATCCTGATTGTTCCCGATGATGCCGCCCCTGAAATCCGCTGGTGGATGGGCGCGCCACGCCTTGTTCGCGCTATCGCCCGCCAGCTTCCCCCAAACCAAGCAGCGGTACGCAGCCGCGTGCTGGATCCGCTGATCGGGTCGGCGCTGCTCCATGAATTTGATGGCGACACCATCGCACGGCATCGGGCACTGACGGCATTGCTTCAGGAGCAGCCGCAGCTAACAAGTGTGGAATATGCGATGGCTCTTTCGCGCATAGCATCGCTGTTGCTGTTTATGGGGCGGCATACCGAGGCGGTAGAGTTCGCCAAGCAGATGCACGCCGTTGCCACCACCGCTCCCGATTGCGCACCGCTGGTTGCCGAGGCCTGCACAATACTTGCCGGAACGCTCTTCTTTGCCGACCGAACCTACAACCCCATCCCCCTTCTTGCCGAAGCAACCGCCGCGCTGGATGGCATCGCCGACGAACGCGAGCGGAAAGGGGTGGAGCTGCTGATCGCTAAAGTTGAATGGAACACCCTGAAGGTGGATGAACCACACCGCGCATTCCAATTGGCAGGGCAGATGTACCGCTTAATTGAGGAGATTAAAGCCCCCGGTAAGTACGAGATGTTGGGCGAGCTACCGATGCGCGCCGCACGCCTACGCGACGGCGAAAACCTACGCTACTACTGCTACGAGCTACTGGAGAGTATCCGCCTGCAAAACACCCCACCGCCGTTCATCGCACTGTTCAACGCAGTGCGTGCGACCCATGCGTTCGGCGATTTTTTTCTTGCCAAAAAAATCTACTCTAGCTGGCTTGGCTCGGCAACGCCATTAAGCGTGCGGGACTTCATGGCGCGGAATATCTTGAACGCGCTCTTCTGGCTGGATGATGGTGCGATTGAGCGTGCCGCGCAGGGATTGCAATCGGCAGAATCGGAATATCGCCGCCACCGTGGGCTTGCGGGGGGAATGTGGTGGGACTTGCTGTTTTTGCACACACTACTGATTGGGCTGCTGGTGCGTGCGTTGGTGTTGGCAGGGCGCAACACGGAGGCAACAGAGTTTATTGACCAGGCAATGGTCGAATCGGAAACTGACGGAACAGCCGCACGCTACCCCGATACCATCCGCCTTCTGACGCTGTACCGGTTCTACCTCCGTTGGCGGCAGCAGTACGATTCCCCGCAAGCTCTGCTGGTCTGGAGCGAACCCTCGCTGCCAGCAACCGAGCGACCTGCCCAACCAGCCCAGCCCAAGCACCCCGCCGTAGCCCAGGCAGCCGAAGCCTACCGCCAACGGAACCGCGAGATTGCCACGGTTGCCACCCCGCCAGTGAGGTTTGTTGGGGAGATGTTGTTAGCCACGATTGAAGCCGCCGAAAGGGAGTTCGATGCCGCCGCCGAGGCAATCAACCAAGCCGAGGAGCAGTGCCGAAGAATCTACAACTACCAGTACGATGTTGAAATACAGACATCGCGCATTACCCTTGCGCTGCGCCGCGCCGCCGGCCACGGGATTGATGCAACGACGCGCCGCGAGGTGATGGAATCGGTTCGCGGGGTGCTGCAAGGACTTGCCGAGCGTGGCGTTCCCGAAAGGATTGCGCAACTGAAAGATTTTTTGGCCAGCGAAGCTGCCGCCGCCGACACCGAACTTGCCGAGCAGATTCAGCGTGCGGGAAACGTGGCGGTTTCGGCGGCGCAAGGGGTGCTGCAAAACAGCCGATCGGCAACCAGTGGGCCGGTAAGCGTGCCGCGGTTACTGGTGATGGGCCCGCTGCGGCTGATGCAGCCATACTCCTACATGGAATTATCCGACAGCGCGTTCGACCGCGAAACGGCACGCACACTGCTGGTGGCACTGGTGGCCGCACAGATTATGGGGCAGACGCTTACGCGGGAAGAGCTTGCCGGACGAATCGCTCCAAAAGCCAAAACCCCCGAACAACAGAAGAAGGCGCTGTACAACGCCGCCAGCGCGGCCCGCGCCGCCTGCTGCTCTGCCGACAGCATCCTTCCCGTGGGGTCGAACAGCCTGGGATTGAACACCAACCCCGAAGTGCCCGGATATGTGTGGGCCGACGCGCTTGCGCTGCTGCAACTGCTGCGCGACGGACGGCAACAGGAGCGGGCCGGGGCAAGCAGTGCGGCGTTCAACAGCTACCGCGACGCGCTAACCATTGCCCGCCGTGGCGACTTCGCGCCCGACTGCTACGATGATTGGGCCGACCCCGCGCGCGAATTGCTTCGCGGAAGGGTGCGTGATGCTGTGCTGGCAATGGGGAAACTTGCGTTGCGCAATGGGTTGTACAGCCAAGCAATCGAAGCCGCCACGGTTCAGCTTTCGCGCGACCCCTACGACGAAGCAATGCACCGATTGCTGATGCGGCTGCATAACGACAGCGGGAACCGCTCGGCCGCGCTAAAGCAGTTCGACAAATGCGCCAAACTGCTGAAACGTGAGTTCGACACCGAACCAGAACGGGAAACCATGAAGCTACGGGCGGAGGTGTTGAAGGGGTGAGAGAGAAAACGGAAGGTTAAGGAAGGCAGAGGAGGATTCTCGCGATGGAAGTTTACTTTCTTGCTATCACTACTTCTGTAATCTTCTTCAAAACCCCTTCCATCTCATTCAGCACTTCATCGTTGGTGAAGCGGATTACTGCTACACCAAATGATTCCAATACGTTCTGACGGGTGGCATCATTTTCTTGGGTTTGGAGATGAATATCGCCATCTACCTCGATAACTATTCGTGCTTCCGCTGAATAAAAATCCACGATGAATCGCTCAATTGCGTGTTGCCTCCGGAATTTACAGCCGGCAATCTGGCGGTTGCGCAACTGCTGCCACAATCGTTCTTCGGCCACTGTTGGCTTGCATCGCATCTCCTGCGCTAACGGGCGTAATCGCACCCATAGCTCAGGTGGGCATTTCCAGTGATGATAGGGCATGGCATCCTCCAATAGTGTGTTGTTCAAATTTTAGGTCTGTGAATTTTTTTTGGGTGGGGGGCTGCGGTCTGCTGGCTGCCTTGTACCCCCACCCAACCCTCCCGCGCAAAGGCAGGGGAGGGCTTTAGTCGTCGCAAAGTGGAGGCTCAAACAGCTTTCCCTCCTATTTGAATTTTCCAAGCTCTTCGGCAACATCTCCCCTCGTCATTTCTCTCACCTCAAATTCTTGCACCCCAGGGATTTTCTTGAAACGAAGAAGCACTTGTTTCTTCTGGGTGCCGGTGGTTGTTGATTGTTTTTTCGCTGAGTCTTTCGTGCTATCCACTTCCACGATCTCCATCGCCGCACTCTGGATGGTCCAGGGATGTTCTATATCGAACATCGCAGTCGCTGAGTCGAGGTTCCACCCCTTGATCTTCCATTCCCAAATCGGCGCACCAAATCGGTTGCGGATGCTGATGGTTCCTGCCTTGCTGGGGCCCAGCGTCACCACAACTCCAACATCCCGCTGAAATAGTGAATCCCACGCGGGAATGGTTGCTACCTTCGGCACGGCGGCCGGCGTACTGTTGCCGTTCCCGTTCACTTTGCAAGCACCGTCCAAAATCTCATCCACCAGAGTACTCACTGCTTGGCTCATCATGACTGAGTACAGATTGTTGGTGCTGCTCTGGCTCCCATTCAGCACCGTCTGGCTCAATTCTTTGGTGAAAGGTTCGCCACGGGCCGGGGCGAACTGCACGATTGCTGCGGCAGTCGCTTCGGTTGGTTCGTCATCGCCATCACCCTGCACGTGGAATGCGCGCAGGTGGACGGTGATGCTGAGATCGGCTTGCGCTGCGCTGGTAACGGGGATCACCTTTGCCTTCCAATGTTCCGACACGCAGGCATCGAGCATTGCTTGCCGAAACAACTCGGTGGGAAGGTCGCGCCACTTCTTCTCTTTGTCGTGGCGGAGCGATCGGTTGGGGGCTTCCAGCAGCATTTTTCCATCATCAATCGCCCCGGTTGCCGTCACATCATCAATGTACAGTTTGATGGCTCCGTTGCACTGGTTGGCGGTTGTTGGTGGATGATACCGCACCGGATAAAACGTGGAGCTTCCGCACCCGGCGGCCAGCACCAGGCAAAGCGCAAGAAGGGGCCAGCGGAGTGTTGCAAGTCGGGTTGTTGTTGCATGGCTCAAGGTAGCTTCCTCCGGATATCTTCAATCACTCGGTTCAGTGAGCGTGCGGATTCTTGAATAGATTTTGCGGTGCGGGTTACGTCGGCGTTCACCTCATCCAGATCCCCCTCAAGGTGTGGCAGCGTTCCGGTGCGGATTTTTTGGAGCAGCAGCTGCAACTCCGATGTGGTGATCTCCAGCCGTTCAATCAGTGCCTTTGCATCCAGCACCGCCCGGTTAATTTCTGGCAGCGTGGTCTGCTTCACGTCAACCACTGTGGCATCAATATCCTTGGCCGCTGTGTTGATGCTACTTATTGCTTTGCCAAGGTCATTCGATGCGCCCTGAATGTTGTGGACGATAAAATCCAGCCGCGTTGCTGGCGCGGTTTTCACCCCTTCTGGGGTTGCGGCAAAGGTGTTTAGGTCGGCGGTGATGCTGTCAATGTTGGCAAGGGTGTTGTTCAGGTCAAAGATCACACGCTGGTACCGGTTGGTTGGCGGCGAAGCAATGCGCGAACGGGAGAAAGCGTAATCAGTGATCTGGTTGGCAATCGCCTCGATATCGAACCCGCCACGCACCGAAAACTCGGGGATGGCCGGGTTTGGGGCGTGTGCAATCGGCGATGTAGCGAACGACGGCTCGATAGTTAGCGTCGGCTGCGTCAGCCCAAAATTGGAACTAAGCCGCAGCCCCGTCCCCGGCCCAAACCCGGAACGTCCGCCAAGCGCTTCGGTGAGAAGCGCGGTGTCAACAAGGGCAACCACCCGTGTGAACACCCCGGGCGGATTCCACTGGATGGTGAACTTCCCAACACGCAGCCGCTCCCCCTGCGTTATCCGTATCCCAATCTTCTCACCTGACGGCCACAACGCCTCTTTCGGAAGGCTTCCCAGCGGCTGATCCTCCAGCATGATCGTATCTGTTGCTTGTGGGTTGGGGATTATCAACCAGCGACCTTCTTGCCCTGGCGTGCTGGCCGATTGCTCAATCCTTGCAAGCTGGATAGTGGTGCTAACCGTCAGGGAGTTCTGACGGAATCCAAGCGTGAGGTTGGCTTCTGGGATATGGGCCGAGTCGCCCGGTTGCAGCGTGACGGTTTGGCTGCGTGCGGGAAGCCCATCGCGGGCAATCACCAGCTGCAATCCCACCTGTTCATGGATCACCGAATCCACCGTCCCAATTTTTGCTTTGTGGAACATGATGGGGGTGTTGTTATCAACCGCAGCGGTTCCTTCAAACCAGGCTTGGCTGGGGATTCCATCGCTCGTGCTGCGGCCCAGCAACCACGCGGCAACCACCCCACCAAGCAGCAGCAGCAGCAGGACAACAAGTCCACGGATTTGGCTAGAGTTCATAATTATGGTAGAAAAGCGATTAGGAAGGAAAGAAGCAACGACATCACACTGCTTTCCCAAGCGGCATCGTAGCGGTCTTCGGGGTCGGTTAGCTGGCCAGCTTGTGGGGAATCAACGCGCCGTCCGCCGCGCATCCCCAACGCGCTGGCAATCAGCACAATCATCAGTGCCGAAGCTGCCGAGCGGGCAGTCCCCAGATAGATGTTGGATTGCAGTTCGTGTTGGCGCACAAACTCAACAACTGTGTGGAATGGAACCGCCGAAACCTCCGCAAGGTTCCCCTGGCTCAGATACCCGAACAGCAACCCCCAACAAAGCAGAAGGTGAAAGATGACGCTGGCGACGACCCCCCCGACAACGCGGGGCATCACTTCGCGCTGGAGCTGGATCAACCCCTCGGTACTCTCGGTCGGATGCTTGATCCACTGGCCAACCCCGGCCAGATACTTTGCCACCAGCGTTGCCCCCTGCCGTGCGGTGATGACAGTAGCCAACACAATCGGAATGATCGTTTCCAGCAACAACGGCAGCACCGATTGCTCGAATGTTGAGCGGGTCACAGGACCAAGTGCGTGGGAAAGTTCCCCAATGCTCCAGACCACGACCGCCACCAGTCCAAGCACCGGAAGGAAACTGCGCACCACCGATCGTATAAGTACGCGCCCGAACTCCTTCGTTGTGGACCTCCATCGTGCCGATCCGATGTCCGCAAGCGCATGGGGGAAGGCACGGATCAGTTGCCCGATGAACTCCACAATCGTCCATGGGTTTTGCAGCCACACACGGTCGGCGCGTTCAAGAATCTTGGCGATCAGTGGCTTGGCCTTCATCGTTCACTCTCTCTCTCTCTCTCCATTTGACATTCGGCATTCGCTACTCACCTTTCACTCTTCCCATTCGGCATTCGCCACTCCTCTCACTCACGGTGAAGCACGGTTTGTTTATCGGGGCGTTTGGCATCGTCGTTCCAGCAGAACAATCCGTCGGGAACCAACCGTCCGGCGGCATCGCGCAGGCACCGAAGGAAGGTGAACGTCCGGTCGGCACGCAGTTCGGCACTGTTGGCCTGCACAATCGGTATCCACGTCCCGGTGTTGAAGAATGCGTGACCGTTGGGTTCAATCAGTTGGTCAGGGTTGTGCGTGTGGCCCATCGTGACGATTGGATGCTGGCGACGCAGTGCCGCAACTGCGTCGTCATCGGTCATGGAGTCAATCCCCATCAGTTGGATGTTCGAGACCATCTGCCCCAGCAAGTACGCCGCGTACGCGCTCAGGAAAAACCGAATAACCGCATCGCCAACGCCGGGTGCTTGATAGCGTCCACCAGCTGGCTGCGCCGAAGCTCCAATCCAGTACAGCAGTTGATCCCAGATGTGGCTCCACCATCCTTCGGGTGCTTCGCGGTAGGTGAGCCATGCAGCAAGGATCACCGGCCCGAACACCGCAGCAACTTGCCAAATCAATCGCCGGAACAGATAGTTGAGCAACGCCTTTAAATACGTCCGATAGTATCGCCTACGAATCAGCCGGAACAGCAGCGGGATATGCCAAAAAATGATCTTGATCCCCAACCAAAAATTCTCCCGCAAAATTGTCGGGATCACATTCTGCGTGGGGCGGATGTTGTCCATGAACGGGTGCAACTTCTCGATCCGGTTCAGCAAGTAGCGGTTGAAGAAGGAGCCGAACGGGATGTTCAACTCAGGCTCGGCGCGTTTCAGCGGAAGCACTGGTTGGCCAATCACGCGGGCGTTCCGGTCGTAGCGGTGGCCATGCTCCACGTACAGGGTTTTATCAATCAACAATGCGTCGTCAATGAAATGGAGGCGATCCAACACGGTGTGCTGCAAGGCTTGCTCGGTGCTGATATTGGTAGCCGAAGCAACGTGTTCGGCAAGGATCAGCCGCAGCGTGTTCCGCACTTCCGGCCAGTACCACTCTAAATCGTGATTCCCTTTGGTGATAACTATCTGGTTGCCATCACCCAACCACTTGGCAAGCGATTGGAACAACCCCGTGTGCCCACGATTGGCCAGCCACAGCTTCCATGCCGATTGCGAGGCCGAGGTCCCAAGCCCAAGTTTTTTTTGCCGGCGCGAGACGTTCCCAATCAGCGATTGGGTGGAGTTGTTCCCGCCCCATCCAATCTTCGCCAGCAGCCCAGACCACTCGTGAATCTGGTTCATTATCGGGATGCCGTTCTCATCAAATGGGACTTCGACAATCCGAAGGAAGTCAACAACATCACCGTTGATGATAAGTACAGTTGGATGCTGCGGCTTGGTGAAGTGATCCAGAAATCGCGATAGCGGGTCGTCGTAGAAGAAGTTCTCCGGGCCGGTGAATCGCCCGTCGGGATGGACTCCTTCGGCCATGTGGAGGTCGCTGATGACGATGAGTTCGTGGCCGGCAAACTCCATTTCTACAATCGCTTCGTTCCGGTAGGTGGCTTTCTCTTCGTGCTGCCGCAGCAGTTCAGCAATCGTGGTGATGCCGTCGGCAGAAGTGGTGCTGTTGGTGGTTTCCATTCTTCCTTCTCCCTTGCTTCTTAGGTTTTTGCAACATGGTTGGCGGCAATCCAGGAGAGCGCCATGACGGTGGCTTGACAGTTGGCCACGATGTTCGCCGGGAACAAGCTGGCATCGGCAACAAACAGGTTGCGGAACCCATGCACGCAGAACTGTTCGTTCACGGCTCCGGCGGCCGGGTCGCGGCTGATGGTGTTCCCCCCTTGCGGGTGCGCCGATCCCAACGTCAGGTCGTCGGGACCTTGCACAAGCCGATCCAGCCGCTCGAAATCGTTGGGGTGATACAGGTCAAGGTGGCGGAACGTTCCGGGAAAAACCGCCACCGCCCCGGCAGCGAAATAGAGGTCCGCCAACGTTCGGATACCCCGCTTCATCAGGCCGATCCTGTCTCGCTCGAACTTCAGATTGATCTTGGTGTTCCCCTTTTTATCCAGCGTGATTGTGCCGTTCGGCGGGGTGGGAACCATCACCCCGGCTTGGGCGAAGTAACGGTACTGCTCCATCCGCTCGATGTGCGTTGCAAACCATCCGGGAAGGGTGATGGAGAAGGCACCCGGCGGAGCAAAAAATGATTCGATGACGATGCCAGGGTCGCTATCCAGCACGGTGGTTAGCCCGATGCCGTCGAAGCCGTCGGCCACGTAGGGCATTTGGGCCGCCACCAGCACCCCGCCCAATGCGTGGAATCGCTTCCCCACCTGGCCGTTGGCGGTAATGCCGCTTCCCAACAGCAGTGCCGATGAACCAATGGCTCCCGCGCTGACCACTATGCGGTCGGCGGTGGCGGTGTGGAATGTTCCGTGACGTGTGAACCCAATTCCTTCGGCACGCAGCTTCCCGTCGCTCTCTTTTTTCCAACGGATGGTGAGGTTCTGGCACTTGTCCAGCACGTAGGCCCCGAACTGCTCCGCCCAGGGGATGGTTGTCACCAGCATCGAGAGCTTCCGGTTGTAGCGGCAGCCGTAGTTGCACCAGCCGCAGCCGATACACGCCTTCCGGTTGTGGTGCAGCATGGTTGCTTCCATCCCCAACGCAGCGGCCCCGTCCAGAAATGTTTTGGCCCCACTTGAAGCTTCGTTGAGGGGATTGGAGGGGTCGTAGGGGCGGATTGGAGTAACGTGCAGAAGCTGTTCGAGCTGGGCGTAGGCGGCTTCGATTTCGGCGCGGTCAAGCTCGGCACCGGCGGCTTTCCAGGCTGGCAGCACTGTATCCAAGTTGGCCCGCAGCCAGATTGCGTTGTTGATAACGGTGGACCCACCAACGGTGCAGCCTTGCATGATTGCAACGTCGTTGTCGGCAGTGGTTTGCAGCCCGCCATGCTTGTAGATGCGGGGGATCATCGCCAGCTCGTCGTGTTCGAACTGTGTTGGATCCTCGTAGCGGCCACGCTCGGCCACCAGCACCCGCAGCCCCATCTGCGCCAAGCGATAGGCCATCACCCCGCCCCCGGCCCCCGAGCCGATCACGATTGCGTCGAAGTGGTTCATGGTTGTTGCCCTCCCTTCTGGCGTTGTGGTTTGTGGTTGCTTGGCAGCGGATAGATCAGTGGAGTTTTGTCAAGATCGGCGCGGCGTTCGCCAGCGTCAACGTCGGTGTAGCCAATGGAGCTTCGGACATCGGGGTGGGTGTAGAAGGAGAAGGTGGTCAGCAGCTTTAGCGTGCGGGCAACGTCGCGGAAGGGGCCTTTGGCCCAGATCACCTTCTGCACCACGCGGCGGCGTTCGTGGGTCCCAAGCTCGCTGAAGGCGGCCAACCGGAAGGCCAGCAGTGGGGTCAGCCACTCCACAAGAAACAGCACAAGACGGATGTTTTTTTTGATGGGTGAGTCAATCGTGGCCAGAAGGTGATCGGTCCGGAGCGCGACGGCAATGGGGTGAAGCCGTTCCTTCTCGTCATCAAGCATCACATCAGCAATCTGCACCAGCGTCTGGAACTCGCGCAGGTTCAAATAGCGCGGGTTGAACCGTGCGCGGACTGCCTCACGAAGGGTGATGATGGAGAGGGCGTACTCAATCCCCAGCACCGCGCCAACGATTGCGCCCCACCATGCCGATTGCACAATCCCCAACACCAGCCAGGCCACCGCCAGCAGCAGCAGCACCCGCAGCCCCATGTTCAGCACGGCGCGGTTTTGGCGCACGCCGCCGCTTCCCAGCACCAGCAGCATTCCGCAGATAATCGTGACGCAGGCGGTTGCATCGCCAAGCCGCCCCGCGTGGCCAAACCACAGCGGGAAGATCAATCGGAGAATGCCAAGCAGCAGCAGCATCCAAGCAAACAGGTTGACCATCCCCGAAAGAAAGACCTCGTTGATGTTGTAGTCGTAGCGGCGCATTGGGTAGATCATGCCGGAACCCTCCTGCTTTTTTGTGGTGATGCTGTCTTCTTTTCCGCCAACCGCGAAAGCAATCCGGTAAGCCACTGCAGAATGCCGAACAACCACTGCCAACGGGTGGCGGGGGGGAAGCGTTTATCCATGCCGCTTGCCATTGCCCGCGACATGAATCGGCTCAGCCAGTAGAACTCCTCCATGGCGTTCATGGCCAACACCACAAACGGGCGGACGTTGTTCCAGGGATACCACGGGGTAAGGTCGCCGATACGGGTGATATGGATGGTTCCCCAGCGGTGCATCGCCTCCTGAAGCACGTAGTTGTGGGCTGGGTTCATCTCCATTTTTTCGTTGGCCACCCAATCCAGCGCAAAGATGTTGCTGCTGGCAAAGAAGGTTTCGGTTCGGTTGGGGTCGGCATCGCGGACATGGCCGGTAAGCCCGTCGCCACTGACCCAGGCATCAAGGAACCCGAAGTGGACCGGAAGGCGTTCGGCAATCAGCACAGCGGCCTCGTAGAACTCGATCCCTTTGCCGTGGTAGTGGTTCATCTTGTCCCATTTCGGCAAGCATCCATACACGTTTTTGATGCAGCCAGTGTGGAAGCACTGCCAGTGGCTTTTGTTTTTGGCGAAGGAGATGCGGTAGCTGGCATCGTGCCAAATTCTTCCGGCAGGGCTGTGGCCCAACCGCCCGCCGTAATCGAACGGGACGGTCTGCTGGGAAAGGTCAACAATCGCGTAGCCGTTGCCGGTGTAGCCGCAGATTTCCCGCGCCACGTTTTCGACGGTGCGGCGTTGGTAGGAGTAGTTATAGACGTTCTGGGCATCCACCACGGCAATCGTGGTGAAACCTTCGGCGCGGATTGCAGCGATCAGTTGCTCCACCAACGCCGGGTCGGTATAAACCGGGGAATCGGGAAGGGATGCCGAAGCGGTCATGATGTTCGGCTTGATGGCGATTGCAAACCGCTCCTTGGGGATTCGATTTCCTTCCCCGTCGTTGCTTGATTCCCAATGGCCAATCAGATGCTTGATGAACCCCGATTGCGCCATTGCCACGGCAAACGTGGCGTGCTTATCCATCCCCTGTTGTGGCGTGACAATGTGGACGGTGGCATCGTGGGAATAGATTGGATGCAGATGTTCGTTGCCCATATCCAAGTGGCGTATGTGATTGGTGCAAGAATGTGGTGGCGGCCTGCTGCCGGCAATCGTTCGGTGCGAACGGGTGCGGCATAGCAGAAATGTGTGGTTCCGTGGCATCGGTGACGCGGCGCAATCGGCGCAATCACAAAGCCATTGGGCTGCGCCATTAGTGCAGCCTGCGTGAAATGGTAGAAGATGGCGGCGTTGCTGGGTGCGCGTGGTTGGATAACCACAGGCAGCGTCGTCAAGAGTACCGAGAAGGAGCTTCCCGAAGAGTGGCCATTGCAGGAAGCGTACACCGACGAAAATTCAGTTGTTCGTTCAAGAACGTCGGGAAAATACGGGAGGTGTTTCCCAGTTTCCAAAATTTTTTTTCAGACGTTGCTATCCGGCTGTGCGGCGCAACTCATGCAGTAGCTCCTGCAAGATGCTTTGCAAGACGGCGCGGCTGACCGTGAGTTCGCCAAGCTGGAGGTGGCGGATGCGGAACATAGTGCTTGTGCCGCCACGTGCATCGTAGGGTTCGATGGCAAGGTCGCCGTAGCCCATGTCGTAGTGGTGGCTTTCGCCCCGAAGGTATGTTTGCATCTCACGGATTTCAGCGATTCCCATCATCGGAGCCAGCATCTTCCAGAGTTGGTCGTTGTTATGCGGTGTGGTGGTGGTGTTCATGAAGAGTGATTGAATGCAATGGCGTTGTGATAGATCCGGTAGATCGTTGGCGAATCCGTTTGTACCTCTCTTTCCTCCCCCCGGGGCTGATTGCAATGATACATCCTCCATACTCTTCCACAATACTACAGGTATAAAAAAAACAGCGAGGGTAGCTGGTTGCCCATGAAACCATAGATGCTATTTTCGCCCCCTTTCCCCGCAGCCAACCGCTGCCCCATCAACAAACCAACCGACTACCATGATAGACATCCCATCCATCCTTTCTGCCGAGCTTGGGCTACAGGCTTGGCAGGTGCAGAACGCTTTGCAGCTGCTTGACGAAGGGGGAACGCTCCCCTTTATCGCCCGCTACCGCAAGGAACGCACTGGCGAGATGAACGAAATCCAGCTTCGTGATCTGTTCGACCGATTTGACTATCTGACCGAACTGGAAGAACGGAAGCAAGCAATCCTGAACTCCATTGCCGAGCAAGGAAAACTGACCGATGAGCTTCGGAAAACAATCGAAACCTGCTTGGTGAAAACGGAGTTGGAGGACCTCTATCTCCCCTTCAAACCGAAACGCCGCACCCGCGCTACCATCGCCCGCGAGAAAGGGCTGGAACCCCTTGCCCAACGCATCCGCGACCTGAACTCCCCCGATGCTCCGCATATCCATTTGGATCAGGAAGCAGCCCCGTTTGTCAGCGAAGAGCACGGCGTAATGACCCCGCAAGAAGCACTGAAAGGGGCCGCCGACATCCTTGCCGAAGAAGTTGCCGAGCGCGCCGGGCATCGCGCTTGGATACGTGAGTTTTTTGTTCGTGAAGGAGCCTTTGCAACAACAGTGAAAGATGCGTTCCCGGAGGGGACCACCAAGTTCGAGATGTACCGCCAATTCCGCGTCCCGGTGAACCAGATTGCTGCACACACCATGCTGGCAATGCGCCGTGGCGAAGAGGAGGAGGTGCTGACGCTGGAGCTGCAATTTGACGAAGAGAGCATCCTTGCCTATCTGGAGTTGCATGAGGTGAAGACCCGACACGCAGAGCTTCAAAGGTTCTTGCAAGCCATGTTGCGCGATGCCTTCCAGCGGCTGATGCGGGCATCGCTGATTGGCGAAGTCCGCTACGAACAGAAGCAGCTTGCCGATGCCGAATCAATCCGCACCTTCGAGGAAAACTTGCGGAACCTTCTGCTGGCAAGCCCTGCCGGAATGAAGCCAACGCTGGGTGTGGATCCCGGATTCCGCACTGGCTGCAAACTTGCGGTGATTGATGCCACCGGGCAGCTTCTGGGGTATCGAACAATTTTCCCCCACCAATCCGAGCGCGAGCGCGAATCCGCCGCAGCAGCAGTGCGAACCATGATTGCCCAGCACGAAATCCAACTGGTGGCCGTGGGGAACGGAACCGCCGGACGCGAGACCGAGGCGTTTCTGCGCCAGGCACTGGAGGGCGTTTCCCCAATGCCAGCGGTGGTGATGATCAGTGAGTCGGGGGCATCGGTCTATTCCGCCAGCGAGGTGGCCATCGAGGAATTCCCAGAACTTGATTTGACAGTGCGTGGCGCGGTCAGCATCGGGCGACGGCTGCAAGACCCGTTGGCCGAGTTGGTGAAAATTGACCCGAAGTCAATCGGTGTTGGCCAGTATCAGCACGATGTTGACCAGCGGTTGCTGAAAAAGAAATTGGAGGAAACGGTGGAAGCCTGCGTGAACCACGTTGGCGTTGACCTGAACTTGGCCAGCAAAGAACTGTTGAGCTACGTTGCCGGAATTACCCCAAACTTGGCTCGCAGCATTGTGGAGCATCGGAATCGTTCCGGCGCGTTCCGTAGCCGGCGGCAGCTGTTGGATGTGGCGCGATTTGGTGCAAAAACGTTCGAGCAATCAGCTGGGTTCCTGCGGATTCGCGGCGGCGATGAACCGCTGGACAACACCGCCGTGCATCCCGAACGCTATGCCGTGGTGGAGCGGATAGCTGCCGATCTGAACGTCCCCTTGCCACAGATCACCCATGTGCCAGAGCGTTTGCAATCGGTGAACTTGCAGGGCTACATCACCAGCGAAGTTGGCGAGCCAACCTTGCGCGACATCGTTGCCGAGCTAAAGAAACCGGGCCGCGATCCCCGCGCCGAATTCCGCTACGCCAGCTTTGCCGAAGGGGTGAACCAGATGAGCGACCTAAAGCCCGGGATGGAGTTGGAGGGGGTGGTGACGAACGTCGCCAACTTTGGGGCGTTTGTGGATGTTGGGGTTCACCAAGATGGGTTGGTGCATATCTCGCAGCTTGCCGACCGATTTGTGAACGACCCCAAAACCGTTGTTCGCGTGGGGCAAGTGGTGAAGGTTCGGGTGTTGGAGGTGAACGAGCAGTTGCGCCGCATCAGCTTAACCATGCGCAGCGGCCAGGCTTCCGGCCAAGCCAGCGCGCCACGCAACCGCCCCCAACAACCGGAACAGCGCACCTTCACTGTTGATGACCTGAAGGCAAAGTTTGGGAAGGGGAGATAGCTTGGAATCTGGAATCCCGCCGATCATTTCCGTCATCGCGAGGAGTGACGATGAGGGGGAGGGAGTTTCGGAGAATCTTCTTTTCGTCATCGCGAGGAGCGAAGCGGCGTGGTGATCTGGCGCGCGGTAGTGAGAGTGATGTTCTCAGAGAATCCCGCGAGATTGGCTTGCGCCGCTGCTTCACGGTGCTTCTCGGAATACCGCCTATCCACGTTCGGCCATTGCCGTTGTATTTTGCTGGCATGAATCAAGACTCAACCCAGACCGAGATTTGGACCATCATGCGCCTTATCACATGGGGTGCCGATTTTTTCAAGAAGCGTGGCATTGAATCGCCACGGCTTACCATGGAGTTGCTGTTGGCGCACCTGCTGAAACTCTCCCGCTTCGATCTCTATCTCCAATTTGAACGCCCGCTGAAGGAGGCGGAGCTGGCCGCGTTGCGGGCAATGGTTCGGCGGCGGGCCAACCACGAACCCTTGCAGTATATCACTGGCGAAGCTCCATTCTACAAACGCACATTCCACGTCACCCCAGCGGTACTGATCCCCCGGCCAGAAACGGAGTTATTGGTGGAGGAAGCCTTGCGCCGTGCGCCTTCGCTGCGGTGTCTGGATGTTGGAACTGGTTCGGGTTGCATTGGTATCACCGTAGCGTTGGAGCGCCCCGAGACAACCGTGACGGCGATAGATGTTTCTGAAGCAGCGCTTGCTGTGGCACGGCAAAACGCGGCGCAGCTTGGTGCGCGCAACATTGATTTCCACCAGATTGATCTGTTCGATGATACCCGGATGCAAGACATTGGGACATTCGATGTAATCGTTGCTAATCCCCCCTACATCGCCGCCAGCGAAATCGCCGAGCTAGACCCCGAGGTTCGCAGTTTCGAGCCGCAAACAGCACTGACCGATGGCGGCGATGGCTACAAGTTCCACCGCCGTTTGGCGCAGCTGCTTCCGTTGCTGTGCCGCGAAGGGGGAAATCTGTTTGTGGAGCTTGGATACGGGCAAGCCGCAACCGTCCGCCAGATGTTCCAGCAGGCCGGATACCGTAACGTCACCGTACTCACCGATTTGGATAGAGTGGAGCGGATACTCTGGGTGCAGAAGTAGCAACGGCGCAACCCCGGTGGCCTGTGGCGTGAAAAAAAATCAGCCCTCTTCCTGCAAACGGAAGAGGGCTGATTGATTCAGCGCCGTTGAGCGCCGTTGGCGGATTGCCGCCGCGCAATTACTCTAGTCGGAATCCATCATCGGTCGGGGTGGTGGGGGCAATGGTTTCCGGTTGCTCGGTCATCGCTTCTCCATTCCAGAGCATGAACCGGGCTGCGGCTCTTTTCTTCTGCATCTGCCCGTCAACGCCAAACATCTTCCCCCAGCCTTGCCACGGCGCGCCGTAAAATCCGAATGGGCGGCGGCCAAACCCATCGGTGTTGGCAGCCAGCCATTCTTCCACTTTTTGCCGTGCTGTTTCGCGCCATTGCGTTACCTGTGGTTTTGCTGTTTCCCCAATCTGCTGCAATGTTTCGCGGTACTTGATTGCCAGCGGCTTTAGCTCCTTCAGCAAGTCATGCCGTTGCTGGCGCATCCCTTTCAACGCGTCACGGTGGTTTTTCAATGCGTCGTAGTCTTCGTCTTGCCACGCCGTGCGCATGTTGTTGCGCTGGGCCATGAATTCCTTGCGAAGCGTGGCGGCCCGGGCGCGTAGCCCGTTCAGCGTGGTTAAGTCTTGCGGATCCATTGCCGCATCCAGTTGATTTTTCCACTGGGTGAGCGTGGGCCAGATAGTGGTTTGCGCCCATTCAATCATTGTTTGCCGTAGCTGCTGGCGTGCGGCTTGCCGTTCTGGGTTCGGCTTGTTGGGTTGCTGTGCCAGCGCAACCGAGCCGGCCAGCAACGCCAGCGCAGCCGTTGCCATCAACGTTGTTCGCCATGTTCCTACTGTTGTTCTCATCGGTGTCCTCTCCGTAATTGGAATACTGTGTTGTGGAATTCCTGTTGACGTGTGTTCTGCCGCCGTTCAGGCAGCACGCCGGCTTAGTGGCTGTTGGGCACAATCGGTTCCGGTGGGGCCACAGGGTGCGGGTGATTTCTTAGGTCTGCTCAATCTGTTCAATTCTTTGTTGGTGTCGTCCGGCTTCAAATGGGGTGTTCAGCCACGTGTCAACAATTTGGATTGCTGTTTCGGGGGGCATCATCCGTTCGCCAATCGAGATCACATTGGCGTTGTTGTGGGCGCGTGCCAGCCGTGCCGATTCAGCATTCCAGCAAACCCCGCACCGGATTCCGGAAACCTTGTTAGCAACGATTGCCTCCCCGTTCCCTGACCCACCTAACACAATGCCCAGATTGCAGCTCCCATCGGCCACCGCTTGGGCTGCTGGGCGGATGAATGTTGGGTAATCAACCGGAGGGTGGTCGCTGTCAGTCCCAAAATCAACAACGATGTGGCCAAGCTGAGTCAGGTGTTCAGCGATTAGCGTTTTGTAGCGGAACCCCGCATGATCCGAAGCAATGGCGATGGTCATAGATAGTTTTTTTGTGGTTGATAGTTCTGTGGTTCTTGATCCTACCCTTTTTACCCTCACCGCTTGGCATTCCCTCATTCTCTCCAGCCGTTCCCTTACCGATTGCCGCCGTTCCCTTAGCGCGGGTGGACTTGCCGGTGGATGCGGGGGTAGGTTTGCACCATCCAATCGCGGAATGATTGGCCATCATAATAACCAAACGCCAGAACCAGAGAGAGAGACCACGATGAACACCAGAACAGCACGAATGATACTGACAACCGCCACGCTTGCGGTAGCCATTTGCACCATTTCCAGCGCGCAAATTAGCATCGGCGGGTTCACCATTGGAAGCAGCAACAGCGGAAGCAACAACGGCGGAATTGACCCGCTGAAAACTGCACAAGAACTGCAACGCAAACGGGTGAAAGCCTTCCACGAAGCGATAAAGCCGTACAAAAGTGCGATCGATTACTTCGACAACGCCTATCCCGATGGTGCCATTCGGTTTGGCGACAACATGATGGGGCAATTCAAGAAACATCTTGCCAGCCTTGCAACCGTGGACAGCATCGCCAACTCGTCGGAGTTCAAAGACGTACACAACAACAAGGCCGACGATTACTACTGCAAACCGGATGACATCCGTGCCGTGGCCGCAGCCCGCAACCAAATCGCCGAACGCTCGGTGCGGGCAACGGTGCAGCAGGGGCTGGAACTTTGGACCCGCGAGGCCGACCGGCTGGCAAGCGGCCTGCAAAACAACGATGGCTGGGTGCGCCCTTCCGGCAATATCATGTATAAATTGGTGTTCGAGCGGGAAGAAGGCCATGCTGATTTGATGAAGAATATCACCCCGAAATATGAAGCGGTGGGCCTTGCTGTTCCCGCCGACATCTTTGCCGAACTTGACGCAAAACTGGACGCGCTCTGGGCTACGATTGAAGCCGCCGCGCCAAGTTTCACGTGGCCAACGGACCTGAAAAAGGACGGCACGATTGAAGGGATTGCAAAGAAAAAAATGGGGGGCGTTGCCGGAATCACCGTGCTGAAAACTGGGATGCTGAAAAATGAGTGGGGGATCACCAAAAATGATCTGGGAATCCCAATCCGCCGCTACCGAACGGGGGTGATACTCTACAGCAAAGCGGGCGAGAAGCTATGCCGCTACCGCGAGTTCACCTACGAAGAAGAGTATGCTGGCGGAGGAACCTACAGCAAGAGTGAGAAGGTCTGGTTCAGCGAAGGGATGAAGCTGGTGAAATGCCCGTGAGCGATCCGTGAGGAAGGAGGAGGCCTAGCGCAACGGAAACCAAACCGTGACAAAAAGGGGAAGCCTGTGAACTTCATCTGATGAAGTTCGCAGGCTTTTTTTACTAACTGACCTTACGCACCGCCAAGGTCAGTGGTCAGTTGTCAGTGGTCAGTGGTCAGTGGTCAGTGGTCAGTGGTCAGTTGCAAAGAGGGTCATTGGTCACTGACCATACGCAGAATTTGGATAGTGAACAGTTGGCCGTTCAGTGGCTCCACTCATACCCTTCGACAGGCTCAGGACAGGCTTCGACGGGGCTCAGCATGAGCGGAGGGTGTTGTCAGGTGGAACACCCAGATACTGCAATCGCCAAGCTCCAGCATGACTCTGCGTAAGGTGAGTTACTCACACTGGAGCGTGGATAGATTGGAGAGCCTTTTTTTTGCATCGCTGGCACCCGCGCCGAATAATCGTTTGCTAACTTGCTGCGGTTCCTTGCTGGTGTGCTATTCCCGCTTCGCAGAGAGCCTACTTCCATAGATATACTTCCCCAAAGAATGCGCCAATCCCCTGCTCCAGATGCTGTTTGGCTTGCGGCCATAGTGTTGGGCATTGCGTTGCTGTTGCCCGCTTGCCCGGCCGCAGCCCAATCCCCCGAACGCCTGCCGATAGAGGTCAACAGTCATCTTTCCGAGCTTGTTCCGGTGATTGCGCCGGATGGGAAAGGGCTGTGGTTTGTGCGGAAGGATGCCGCAGAAAATATCGGCGGAAGGGGGATGGATATCTGGTATGCAACCCTGGGGAACAGCGGAACATGGAACAACGCACGCAACGTTGGCCCGCCGCTAAACACCATCGGCGACAACTACGTTTGCTCGGTGACACCCGATGGCCAAACCGTGCTGCTTGGGGGAACGTACCAAGCAAATGGCCAGATGCTTCCCGGCGTATCTATCTCGCGGCGGACGGCAAATGGATGGAGCACGCCGGAGCCTCTACGCATCCAAAACTTCTACAACACCGCAACGTTTGCCGAGTACTTTCTTGCCAACGATGGCCGCACCCTTCTGCTTTGTGTCGGGCGGGATGATTCCTACGGCGGAAAGGATATGTATGTGAGCTTTCTGCAGAAGAGCGGATGGTGGAGCGCACCGCTAAATCTTGGCAGCGGACTGAACAGCAAGGGGAGCGAGGTAAGCCCGTTCCTTGCTGCCGACGGGGTGACGCTCTATTTCTCCACCGACGGGCGGGGTGGGGAAGGGGACAACGACATTTTTGTTGCGCGCCGATTGGACAGCAGTTGGGGGCGTTGGTCGCCGCCGCAAAATCTTGGCCCGGCAATCAACACCCCGGGCTTCGATGCCTACTACACCATCCCCGCTTCCGGCGATTTTGCCTACTTCGTCAGCACAAGCAACGAAAGCGGGCGCGAGGACATCTACCGCATCCCGCTCCCCAAACCTGTTCGCCCGAAGCCAGTGGTGTTGGTGAAAGGGAGGGTGCTAAACAGCCAGACCAACAAGCCAATCGGTGCGCAGATCAGATACGAGCGATTGAACGATGGAACCGCACAAGGGGTGGCGAACTCGGACTCAGCAACCGGAACCTACACAATCGTTCTGCCAGCCGAAGCCGCCTACGGTTTCCGTGCCGAAGCCGATGGGTTCATTGCGGTTAGCGATAATCTGGACGCAACCAAGATGACGGAATACCGCGAGATCACGCGGGACCTTCTACTTGCCCCGATTGTGGTTGGCCAGACGATTCGCTTGAACAATATCTTCTTCGATTTCGGCAGCGACACACTTCGCCCAGAATCGTTCCCCGAGCTTCAGCGGGTTGCAGGGTTGCTGCGCGACAACCCGCAGGTGATTATCCAAATCAGCGGCCACACTGATAACGTTGGAAACGACCAATCCAACGTAAGCCTTTCGCAACGCAGGGCAAACGCGGTGATGGAGTATCTTCTGGCACAAGGGCTTCCCCACAACCGGGTGAGCGCGCACGGCTACGGGCGCGCCCGCCCGATTGTCCCCAACGACACCGAGGCCGGACGCAGCCAAAATCGCCGCGTGGAGTTCACAATTTTGGCAGGGGGAACAAAGCCGTAACTTGCTGCCGCTCTCGAAACTCTTTCCCGTTTCCGGCGCTTTGCTCCCCCTACTTCCCCCGTCTCCGTAGTTTTTCCGTAGTGCTTTCCCCCTCCCCTTTTTGATATGATTGCATCGGTTCTTCACGACAGATACACGTAATCAATAAGGTGTTCCTATGCCGTTTCTCTCTTGTTTTTTTCTCCGTGCAGCCTTGCTGCTGCCGATTGCCGTGGCGATAACTACCCTATCGGCCACCGGCCAAGCGTTCTTGCGCCCAGAATTTCTTCCAAAGGATAGCAGCCTTACCGTACCGCAGATTCAACAAGCCGCGAACGAGTACTTCAAGGCGCATCCAGAAAAGATTGGGAAAAAGGGGAGCGGGTGGAAGCAGTTCAAGCGGTGGGAATGGTACTGGGAACAACGCACATGGGGGAACGGCGGGAAACTTCCGGCACAGAACCAAGCATGGAGTGAGTGGGAACGCTACGTCGGGAAAAATGGAGCAGTGATTGCGCGCGGCGCAGCCAACGCCGGGCAATGGCAACCGCTTGGCCCCACCACCGCCCCCGCACGCGGCTGGAACGGGATTGGGCGGCTGAACTGCATTGCATTCCACCCCACCGACCCGAACACCTTCTGGGTTGGCGCGCCCGCCGGCGGGCTTTGGAAAACCACCGATTTCGGCACAACCTGGCGCACCATCAGCGATAACCTTCCGGTGCTTGGTGTCAGCGATATTGCCATTCATCCCACCGACCCCGACATCATCTACATTGCCACCGGCGATGGCGACATGGGAAGCCTTACCAGCCTTACCGGAATGGAGCAGGAAGGGGACACAAAAAGCATGGGCGTGCTGCGGACTACCAACGGTGGCTACACCTGGGAGACCACTGGGCTGCTGATCCCGGTGCAGCAAGCGGTGCTGATCCGGCGGCTGGTGATGAACCCCGCCTACCCAAATGTGATGCTTGCAGCCACCTCGGCCGGGATGTACATGACCGTTGACGGCGGCGCAACATGGGCGCTAACCCTGGCCGATTACATGATAGATATCGAGTTCCACCCCACCAACCCGGCAATCGTCTATGCCACCAGTTTCAACAACCCGAACAATGGGACCACTGCGGCCACCTTCTACCGCTCGGAAGATGGCGGGGCAACGTGGGTTGCCACGGTGAACCTTGAAGATGTGATTCGGATGAAAATCGGAGTCACCCCGGCGCAGCCGAACCGTGTGGACATCCTGTGCGCGGGGAAACACTTGGGGCTGTACGGGATTTTCGCATCGCTGAACACCGGCATCAGTTTCAACTCCGGCTACGTCCCCGACACGCTTCGGGGGCGGCCAAACTTGCTGGGCTGGTATCACGGCATGGCTAAAGAGGATTACCAAGTTGGGCAGGGGCAGTATGATCTTAGCTACGCAATCTCGCCACAGCAACCCTACGAGATGTACGTGGGTGGGGTGAACACGTGGCGCACCACCAACGCAGGGCTGAACTGGGAGACCTCGAACGTCTGGAGCGATCACCCAGAAATCCATGCAATGCTTCCCAACCCCACCGATCTGGCCCATGCCGACAAGCACTCACTCCGGTTTCACCCGCTGAAACCGGAGTATCTGTTCGAGTGCAACGACGGCGGGCTGTGGTACAGCAGCGACCGCGGGCGCAACTGGCACAACCTTAGCAGTGGGCTTCAGATTGGCCAGATTTACCGCATCGCCGGATCGGCCAAAGAAGAAGGGACAATCCTTGCCGGGCACCAAGACAACACCACCATGCTGCTGCAAAACGGAGTCTGGAAAACCGCTACGTTTGGCGATGGGATGGATTGTGTGATTGACCACACCAACCCCAACATCATGTACGGCGCGTATGCCTTTGGCCAGATTTACCGCTCCTACAATCGCTTTGCCGATCCATTAGATACCAACGATGTAGTGGTGATCTCAGGGAACATTCCGGGCTACGGCAAAGACTTCAAAGGGGCTTGGGTAACGCCTTACGTGATGGATCCGTTCGATTCCAAAACGCTGTATGTTGGGATGAACCAAGTCTGGAAGACCACTGACCGTGGGGATTCCTGGCAGGCAATTTCGCCGAACGTCTTCAGCCGTTCCAGAACCGATGGGGAAGGGAACCCGCTCCCAATCTACATCCGCTCGATGGCGATTGCCCCTTCCAACCCGAATGTGATCTATGCCGCTACGTTCGAGGATATCTCCGTCACCACCAACGGCGGGGAAACATGGCAAGACCTTGATGCCTTTGCCAGTGCTGGCGAAGCGATCAGCTACATTGCTGTTGACCCCGAAAACCCAGGGCTGATCTTCATCTCAGTCTCTGGATACAACACCGGATCGAAGGTCTATGCCTACGACCTGTCCACCCACACCTTGCTGAACATCTCGCGCAACTTGCCGAACATTCCTGCAAACTGCGTGGCCGTTGATACCAAGAATGGGCGCGGGCTGTACGTTGGCACCGATATCGGCGTGTTCTACTTGGATATGCTCCGCTCCTTCTCGGCATGGCAACCATTCAACGATGGAATGCCAATGGTTCCGATCACTGAGCTGGAGATGCACGAGGCATCGGGGAAGATGCGGGCGGCAACGTTTGGGCGGGGCGTATGGGAGACAACCTTGCCGGAATACATTCCGTCGGCGGCACCGCAGCCGGCGCAGCCAAGCCAGACCGCGACGCTAACGGTGAAGCCCATCAGCGACGATGGCTTGTTCCAACTGAACGTTCCCAGCGTTGCCCCCAACCAGGAAGCCATTATCTACAACTATCTTGGCAAGGCAATCATGGAAATTCCGATAACTGCCACCGAGCAAACGATAGACCTGCGCTTGCAACCCGCCAGCATCTATTATCTTGCGCTCCGCTCCGAGCGGGGCAAACCTCCGGTGAAATTGGTGAAGATGAGATAGGTGAGGCCAGTAGTCAGTGGTCAGTGGTCAGTGGCAAAGAAAAGAAGAAGTCATTAGCAAAGAGAATGATTACTGCTTTCTTGCCACCAATCACCAATTACCAATTACCAATTACCAATTACCAACTCACCTTCAAGCAGCTTCCCGATAACCGATAACCGACTCCCAACTATGCTACGTCAACTTTTCTTGTTGCTGGTGGCAATCGCCACAACAGCTTCGGTCAGTGGCCAAACCGTGACCTCGCTGAACATGAACACCACACGCGACGATTTCGCTTCCACCTTCACGGGGAACTCGCGGGTGATGTACCTTACCTCGCGCATCAACGGCAACCAACGGGTGTTCACTGCCGAACGGAACTCTAGCGGATGGGGGGCGATTACCGAACTACCAAGCGTCAGTGAAGGGGATGAAAACGGGACCGTAACGCTAACCCCCGATGGCCAATTGATGATCTTCAGCTCGCTGGATAATCCGGTGGATGGGCAGGGGCGCACCGATCTCTACTCAGCCCAAAAAATCAACGGGGAATGGACGAACATCCAGAATCTGGGGCCGGAGATCAACTCGGCCTACTGGGATTCGCACCCTTCCCTTTCCAGCGATGGCCGCACCCTGTACTTTGCCAGCGACCGCCCCGGCGGAAGCGGAAAAGTGGATATCTACATCAGCCGGTACAACAACGGGAAGTGGGGCGCGGCGGTCAATGCCGGTACAGCGATCAACAGCAGCAGCGACGACCTTTCTCCAAGCGTTGCCCCAGATAACAAGACCTTCTACTTTGCCAGCAATCGTTCTGGCGGAAGCGGGGGATTTGATTTGTACACGGCAAAAGCCAGCAACAGCGGTTTCAGCGGGATGAAGAATATGGGGTCGCCGATTAATTCAGCAGCCGATGAGTACTTCTACACCGCGTTGAGCACTGCCGACCGCGCATTTTTCAGCAGCAATCGTGGCGGCGGCGCGGGGGGGATTGACATCTATCTGGTTTCGCCAAACCCATTCCCGTCCGAAGCTGTGGTGAACGTGCATGGCGTGGTAAGCGATGCCAGCAGCAAAGCACCGCTTGGAAGCACCATCACCATCACCGACCTGAAAACTAACCAGCAGGTGGCGCGGCTCCGCAGCGACGACATCAACGGCGAATACTTTGCCACATTGGTGGCTGGCCGCGAATACTCTATCACGGCAGAACGGAGCGGATACCTGTTCTACAGCGAACGCTACGAAGTCCCCACCAGCGGGCTAAGCCAGGATATTGAGAAGAACATTTCTCTTAGCTCCATCGCTGGCGGTTCCACCCGCTTGATGGTGTTCTTCGATTATGATAAAAGCGACCTTCTTCCCGAATCAGTTTCTGAGTTAGAGCGGCTGGCGGAGTTCATGCGGAGCAATCCCGACACCCGTATTGGGTTGGAAGGACACACCGATGACCAAGGATCCGACGACTACAACGACGCGCTATCGCAACGGCGCGCAGCCTCGGTCCGGCAGTATCTGTTGGATGCCGGAATTCCAGGAGCGCGGATGGAAACCAAAGGCTTTGGCAAACGGAAACCACTGGTTTCCGGAACCAGCGAAGAAGCCCGCCGAACCAACCGCCGTGTGGAGATGCGGGTGCTTCAGTAGCCCCATCAGCTACATAACCAACAACAGGTTCGCAGCACTCCATTCGCTGCGAACCTGTTTTGTTTCTCCCCACGTTCTCATTGCTCCAAGGTGAAATTCTCTCTCAGTATCACCCGCTTGTTCGCTTGCCGAGCAGACGCTCGGTGATCCCAGTGGGGGCGATAAACTCACGCAGCGGGGCGTGGCACACAAAATCTTCGCAGATGTACACCGCCGCGTGGCCATCCAACGGTTTCATTCCAGCAAGTAGTGGGATTCGTTCGGCAAGCCACGGATCAACTCCATCGTGGGGGATCAACAGCAGCTGCGTGCAGGGGAGATATTCGGCATGGATTTGGGCAAGCAACCGCTCGGTTTCTTCGCGGTCGTTGCCGGCAACGGCCACCACTTGGCGCGGCGGCGTGGCCAACTCCAACCCTGCGGCCACCATCAGCGGCATCATCATCGGGACCTCGGCAACGCGATTCAGGAACAGGTGGATGGTTTGCTCGGCACGCTCCAGAAAGTGTGCGTCATCCAGCAGCCGCCCAAGCCGCAGAAGGTTCATCGCCATCAGGCTGTTGCCGGCTGGCTCGGCTCCGTCGTGATCCACTTTTGCGCGCACAAGGATGCTGGGGTCATCGTCGGCAGCCATGAAATATCCGCCGTTCTGGTCGTCGCGGAATAATCGGTCGGCGGTGCGCGTCAGCTCCTCGGCATGGCGCAACCAACGTGCGTCCCATGTTGCGTTGTACAGCTCCAGCAATCCGGCAGCAAGCGCGGCGTAATCGTCCAAGTATCCGGGGAACTTCGCTTCACCATCTTTCCAACGGCGCATCAGCCTCCCTTCGGCCATCATCGTTTCCAGAATCGCTTCGGCAGCGCGTGTGGCAATGGCCGCATATTGTGGCTCGGAAAAAGCCGCCGCCGCATTGGCAAGCCCACCAATCATCAGCCCATTCCATGCCGTCAAGATTTTTTCGTCGCGGTGTGGCCGCGTCCGCCCTTGCCGCAGTTGGAACAACCGCTCCCGCGCCAAACCCAACAGTTCTTCCGTTTGCGCAACCTCCATTTCCACCATTGCAGCAACTTCCGCAATGGCCGCGCTGGTGTGCAGCACGTTCTGCCCATGCTCAAAATTTCCCTCCTCTTCAATCCCGTAGAACTTCACCAGAGCGGCAAACTCAGGTTCTGGCAACGCCCCCCGCAGTTCCTCCATCGTCCAGACGTAGAACTTCCCTTCCACCCCTTCGCTGTCGGCATCTTCGGCGGAGAAGAATGCCCCGTTTGGGGAGGTCATGTCGCGCTGCAGATACTCCACGGTTTGGCGCGCCACCCGTTTCATTGCTGGGTCACCGGTCAGCCGGTAGGCATCGGCAAGCAGGGGAAGAAGCTGCGCTTGGTCGTAGAGCATTTTCTCGAAGTGAGGCACGCGCCACTGCTCATCCACCGAGTAGCGCGCAAAGCCGCCGCCAAGCTGGTCGTACATTCCCCCAGCGGACATCATCGCAAGGGTGTGATGGGCCATTGCAAGGGCCTCGGTAGATGGCTCAGTAGCTGGCTCGGTAGTTTCGGCAACGGAGCCACGGTGGTGGTGGTAGCGAAGTAGAAACTGGAGGATGCTGGGTTGCGGAAACTTTGGGCGAGTGCTGAACCCACCGTGGCGTGGGTCGTAGCTGCGCTGCATCTGGTGGAAGCAGCGTTCGGCAATCGGAAGCAACGGGGCCGCGCCGGAATCAGCCGGAATCTGGGAGATATTTTCCACAGCTTCGATGATTGCTGTGGCGGAGTTCAGCACCTTTTCTCGCTGGTGTTGCCAGGCATCGCTCAGCGCCCGAAGCGCGTCGCGGAAGCTGGGGCGGCCGTAGGCTGGGCGCGGGGGGAAGTAAGTTCCGGCGTAGAACGGGAGCAGTTCCGGCGTTAGCCACACCGATAGCGGCCAGCCGCCGGACCCAGCAATGGAGTGCAGCGCGGTCATGTACAGGTGATCCACATCGGGCCGTTCCTCGCGGTCCACTTTGATGTTGATAAACAGTTCGTTCATCAGCGTGGCGGTTGCTTCATCCTCGAACGATTCCCGTTCCATCACATGGCACCAGTGGCAGGTGGAGTAGCCGATGGAGAGGAATATCGGCTTATCCTCGTTTCGCGCCCGCGCAAACGCTTCTTCCCCCCAGGGATACCAGTCCACGGGGTTGTGGGCGTGCTGCTGCAAGTAGGGGGAGCGTTCGTGAAGTAATCGGTTCGGCATTGCAGGTTTCGGGAATTAGCGATTGGGAATTAGTGAATGACCTTACGCAAAGCCAAGGTCAGTGGTCAGTGGTCAGTGGTCAGTGGTCAGTTGCAAAGAGGGTCATTGGTCATTAGTCGCTTACTTTAGGCAGATGAAGACTTGCCCAGTCGGTAGCTTGCTTCGATGCTCTTCCTCTCTTCGGCTTTGGCTCCCTCTCCCACCCGACCAATGGAGTGGAAACAGTAGCATCACCCGCTTGGGAGAGGGCCGGGGTGAGGGCTGGCAGCGAACGAGGGCAGGTGCGTAAGGTCACTCGTCACTCACCGTAGGCAGCATTTGGATAGTGAGCAGTTGGCCGTTCAGTGGCTCCACTGATACCGTTCGACAGGCTCAGGACAGGCTTCTTCGACGGGGCTCAGCGTGAGCGGAGGGTGTTGTCAGGTGGAACACCCAGATACTGCAATCGCCAAGCTCCAACATGATTCCGCGGAAGGTGAGTGAATGTCAAATGTTGAATGAAAGATAAAGAATAGCCTCTTCGCTACTGACCACTGGCAACAGACCACTGACTACTGACCACCACCAACTTCACTCCCTTTTTCACCCTGCATGAATTTGGCGGTTGCTTCGGTGCGGCGCGTGGCGTAGGTTGCGCCCCGCAAATGTTGCACAATCAAGAATTCATGACCACACTCTCCCGATTGATCGCGCTGGTGCTGCTTGCTGCGGCTGGTATTTCCGCCTGCGATAGCTCCGAAGACCCGAACCTGCTGAACCCACCGCCGCCGGATAGCACTCAGGTCCGCACCATCAACCTGCTTGGTGGGCAAACGATTGATTTCCGCATCGGCGGCGGAACCGTTGCGCCGGGGCTTTCCCCTTTTATCGCCACCTCCTTCAGCCCCATGCTCATTCAGGAGCGGACGTTTTTTGTGATTGGGCGGGGGAATCGTGCCGATACCATTGCCAACCAGCAGCTTCCGCTGGGGGCAAACGTCACCTTCTTGGTGTACGGGCGCGACACGCTGCCGCAGTTCAAGCAGCTACAGACTTCCGCTCAGGATCGTTTGGATTTGACCGCCGCAGGGCGTTCCCGCATCATCTTCATCAACACCGTTCCCGACTCCACACTCTACCTGAGGCGCGGTTGCCAAAGTGGTGATACGGTGATTGGGGGAACGGGGTTTGGCATCAGTGCAACGGTGGATCTTCCGCAGAGCGAAGCCTCACTCTATCTGTTCACCGCTGGGATCCCCGCCCCGATTGCAACCGCACGGCTGGCCTTGCCGATTGGAAGCACCACATATTTGATTGCCGCACGCCGCAACGGCGCAATCGAGCTGTTCAGCGTTGATGCCGCCACCGGGTTTGCCGGATCGCTTCCAACCGCGCCCCCAGAAACCCGAACTCAATCAGCCGTGGCACTTATCAACGCGATTGACGGGAACGCAACCGTTTCGGCTTCCATGCAAGGCTCGGGAACGGTGATCGCCACCGGGGTTCCAACGTTCGGCCTTTCGCCCGAAGGGAGTGTGGATGCCTGCCAATCACCATCGGGTGATAGTTTAGACTTGACCACCTCTGCCGGGCAATCGTTCTCGGTTGGGATACGGCTAACCGTTGGCGGGCGTTCGTTTGCGGTGCTGTACAACACGCTTGGCATCACCCGTGCACTGGTGCTGGATCGTGCCGCCACGCAAGCGCCCTCCGGCAAAGCACGGGTTCGCGTGGTGAACGTTGCCAGCGATGGCCGCTACGCCGTGGTGATTGGAAGCGGATCGCCACGGGGGGATTCGGCAACCACCCGCCCGTTTGGTTCGCAGCTTCCCGGCGGGATCAGCCCAACGATTGATCTCCCTGCTGGCGATTATCCGTTGCTTCTAAGCGATGATGCTTCCGGGCGGTTTGTGGAAAGCGGCGTGCAGAATTTGGCGGAAGGATCGTGGACAATGTTTGTGGTGAGCAACAATGGCGCTGCCTCGCTACGGATTTTGCGGGAAGATGGAAACGCCAGCGGTGGATTGCAGCCACTGGGAAGCATTGGCCGTTCGGCAGTGTTGTTCAGCATGATCCCGGATGGGAACGCTTCGTTCACGATTGGCCAACTTACTCCATCGCCGATTGGCTACAGCTACGTCCGCTACTCGGTGATTCCTGCGGCGCAGTTCCAAGCCATGCTGAACGGATCCGCCACGCAAACGGTGGATGGCGCAGCCAGCGATTATGTGATTGGCGCAACCGGCACAACCGCTGCCCCGCAACTGATTGCATTCCCGCAACGCTCCGATGCCATAACCGTTGGCCAAGCTGCGGTTCGGTTCGTCAATGCGGTTCCAGCGGAAACCACGCTGGAGCTTCGCGAAAGCAGCATCAGCACAGATATGCTTCGCAGCAGCGAGTTCGGCCAACCCAGTGATACTATCCAACGCGAAGAACGGAAATACTCTTTCATCGTCTCCCGCCCGGGCCAACAAACGGTGCTTGCGCGAATTGATGGAGTTGAGCTTTCCGAAGGCCGCCGCTACTTGCTGGTGATCGGGCCAAAACGCACATCCACGGCCAGCGACACCTTGCAGTACCGCACCCTTTGGATGCAGGAGTGAGTTCTTCACCACGAAGCAGCGGCTGAGGAATCCGCGAGATCGCTTCGCCCTCTCGCCATGACGCAGGGTGACGGAGCAAGGTGTTCATGCCAAGCCAATAGTGAGTTCCGAAAAACAACAAGGCTCGGCATTCAAAATGATGCCGAGCCTGCTGCCCTGTGTTAGTTGCTCCAGAAATGATTCTGGAGATTGCTCTCTCTCTGGTAGTTGCTCCAGAAATGATTCTGGAGATTGCTCTCTCTGGTAGTTACTCCAGAAATGATTCTGGAGATTGAGTTGTTTTGGGGATGATTCTGGGGGGCGAATCTCTCTGTTAGCTAATCACGATTTGGCGTGGGCGCGCAGCCTCGGCTTTTGGAATTTGGATGCTCAAAATGCCATCTTGAAATGCTGCCGTAATGTTGTCGGGATCAATCTCCGATGGGAAGGTGAATGCCCGCTGAAACTTCCCGTAGAAGCGTTCGGTGCGGTGGTAGCTCCATTGCTTTTTCTCCCCTTCCTCTTCTGGGGCTTTCTCTTCGTGGGACTGCTTCCGCTCGCCCGAAATCGTCAAGGTGTTGTCGTGGAAACTAAGGGTGACTTCCTCTTTTGTTACTCCTGGAAGCTCCACATCAATCATGTAGTTTGTGCTGTTTTCGCGGACATCAATCACTGGTTTCCAAGCCTTCTCGCGTGGCTGGGTTGCGCGGGTTTCGGTTCCTTTGGAAGGGGTGAGGAAGTTGTCGAAGAATCGGTTGATCTCCCGTTGGAGGTCGTTGCTGGTTAGGTTCTGGAATGGATGGAGGCGGCTGTGCGTGTTCATTGTGTGTTCGTAGTTGGTTTGTGGATACTTCGGTTGTGCAAGCGGGAATCGCTTGGCGGCATTGCGCCGCGTTGTTGTTGAACTTGCCTTTCTGATTATCAAGCATCATGCCAGCCCCATTAACCCCCAGTTTGCCGCCACGGCAGCAACCGCAGCCGGACAGCATTGCGCAGCGGCCGGCAATCGTTGCGGTAATGCCTGACAAGGAAGACAAGGGTGGCAGAAAAAATTTCCGGCAGTGGTTGCTGGTGGTGGGGGGCTTGGTTGGATTGCTTCTGGCTGGTGGCGGGGGGGCACAATCGCAGGTGATGGTTGGGGTGCGTGGCGGCATCAACATTGCAAACCAATCGTTCGATCCCCCATTTTTCACCGGGGTACGCCATGGCCTATTGATTGGTGGCCACATCCAGGCTCCGCTTGACAGCACGTTAAGTGTCGTTTTCCAACCGCAGTATGTCCAAAAAGGAGTGGTGATTGAAGGGGCCGCCGGGGCACTGGTAACGGCCGAGTTCAACTATCTTGAGTTCCCGCTGATGCTGAGTGCCCGCTATCGTGTGCGGCCCTTGATGGTGTTTGCTGTGGCCGGGATCAATCCGGGGGTACTGATGTCGGCGGCATCGGTGAAACGGTATGCCGACAGCACCGTGACGATTGAAGCAGGGGCGCAAACCAACACTCTTGATATCGCGATTGATGTTGGCGTGGGGGTGGGCTATCAAGTGACGAACCAAACAACCATTACCGGCGATATTCGCTACTGCTTTGGGCTAACCGACATCACCGTGGAGCGGGGGAGCAGCAGCACCAATTCCTCTCGCGATCTTCGCATTATTGCCGGCGCGTTGTTCCGGCTTGGCAAGTAACCAACCTGACGTTATTCTACTGCACATGGCACAACTCAGATACTGCTTCCCCCTGACCTCCGCTCTGGCCTTGTTCCTATCCACACCACTGCTGTCCAGCCCGCGCGGCGACACGCTACTGTATGCCGACCTGAACGGCGATGCGACCCCCGACACTATCCACGTTGTTTCCACGGCTGATGGCTACGATGTTCTGAACGGCTGCACCATTACCATCAATGGCCGCACGATTGGGATTCCGCTGGAGGATGTTTACCAGATTGACGTTGCCGTGCAAGACCTTGACGCTGGCGACCACCGGCAGGAGTTGTTGCTTACTACCACTGGAGCGGGGGATGTTGTTGACCACCGTGTTGTTCGGATTGGCCGTGGTGGTCTGGCTATCTCGAACTCACTTTCCGGCACGCTATCGTTCGCCGGGGGGGGCGTGGTGCAGGCGCAACAGTGGATGGGTTTCTGGAGCATTGCCCGCAGCTATCGGTTGGATGAAGAGAGCATGAGTTGGGAGGAGCTACCGCAGGAACTGTACCAACTAAACGCGGCTGGAACAACCACCAAAGCCGTGACGCTGCTATCGGCACACGAGCCGAAAGCAAAGCCACTAACAAAACTGAAACCAAAAACTGAGGTGACGATTGTTGGCTGCATCCCAACCAACCCAGCAGGGGGGACGCAGGGGGAGGATTGGTACCAAATCAAAACCGCAACCGGGGCCACTGGCTGGTTGCAGTTGAAAGATTTCCGGGATAAAATCACGCTTCCGTGGCAGGGGTCGTAGCAGCAGAGTGCGAAATGCGGGATGTGAAATGAAGCATGAAGGCGGCGGTGTACGTGAGTAGCGGCGGTGCTTCGTCGAAGACCCCGATCGTTCGGGGCAATGACGAGGGAGGGGGGCCGAAGAACTCCCTTTTCGTCTCAGCTCGGATTCTTCCCCTCACGTTGCTTCCTCCGCTTTTCATTCCGTGCTGAGACTGCGGAGATAGCATACCCCAACCCAACCACAAGCAGCAACGGAAGAAAGTATCTCAGGAAAATTGACCCAAGCGGCGGATCGTTGGAGGTGATTGGCTTCCCGTTCGCATCCTTCCCTGTGGACTGATGCTCGGCAGGGGGGCCGATAAAGCTGAAGCTGTTGAAAAACTCGGTTGCTTGCGGCCCTGTCACCTCGCTTGCTGGCCCCACTGCTGTCAGCACGTAGCCGTAGCCGTTGGCAACCACAGCGATCATCCTCATGCTCACGGATTGATCGTCGGGCGAAACCCCACTGCACTGCAACGATTTCACCCCCGCCAGCGTCCCGAACGTGCAGCTAACGCCATGGAGCTTCCCCATGATAGATTCCCGCAAGCCGTCAACGAACGCGGGGTCATCCAGCGTCAGTGTCCGCTGCACCTCGATTGCCACCAACGCCAACCGCGATTTCCCGGAAGGGCTTTGCAATGCCAGCAAACTGACACCCGCTGGTGGGCTGCCAACCTCGGCACGCTGCCAACCAGCAGGGGAAGCCACGCGGCACAGATACTGATCGAAGCTGAGCGGTTCGGCACGCAGCAATGTTGTGGCAACGCACAGCAACAGCAGGGAAAAAGCGGAGATGCGGAGCATAGTTGGGCGTGGGGGTATCTATTGTAAAACAGGTATGGGATGCGCTGCCGAGACCAGTGGCGGAACGTGTTCGGCGATGCGCTGCTGCATCCCTTCGGCATATTCCCGAAGAATCACTTTATCGGCAGAGAGAGGGGAAGGAAGCGGCGCAAGAAATTGCAGTTGGACAGTGATGGAACGGAGCCGAAGCACCCGCCAAGCATGGGGCATGAACGGTTCGTCGGGGCGATGCCAGTAGGCAAAATCGCGGTTAGCAAGCGTGGTTGGTTCGCCAGCAATGTGAGTGTACAGGATCACAAATGGCTGCACCATCACATCGCTTCCGGCCACGGTGTTGAACAGGAATGGTTTGAACGGCCCCACCATTCCACCTTCGGTTGTGCCCCCTTCCGGGAACAGGGTGATGCGCGCACCTTTGTGCATTTTATCAATCACCATTTTGGAGGATTGCACCGCCGAACGGAGGGAGCTTCGATCCAAGAAAATTGTGCCGCCAATCCGCGCAAAAATCCCCATCACCGGCCAGTTGCGGACATCATGGCGCGAAACAAAAACGCCCCCAACCGTCCGCCCCGAAACAAGAATATCAAGGTAGGAAACATGGTTGCCGATAAACAGCCGCGCATCGCGGTGGCGTTCCCCTTGGATATTGATGCGCAGCCCCATCAGGCGGGCAACGGTTCCGCACCATAACGTTGTTAGCCACATCGTTGTGCCGTAGCGGCTTTGCACGCCAAACAGCGACCCAATCCCAATCACTATCAGAAAAAATGGGAGGAGTAGTGCCATTGCTATGAGAATTAGCAGCAATCGTGCTACCCCTCGGGCTGTGCTGTATGTTGGTTCCGTTGTCATCCGTATCCGTGTTGATTGGTTATGTGGACAAAAAGAGCATGGGCCAGACTGTACCTTTGCACCCATGCGAAAACTTTCTCACGAAGAACTTCTGGCGCAACGCCTGACCCCAGCCGAAGCACTGGCCACCGCACGCCACCCAGTTGTTGGCGTGCTGGAGGATATTCGCTCACTCTACAACGTTGGCTCCTGCTTCCGCACCGCCGATGCCATGTTGCTGGAGCGGTTGATCCTGACCGGCTACACCCCAACACCGCCACGCAAGGAGATCAGCAAGACCGCGTTGGGGGCCACCGAGACCGTCCCGTGGGAGTTTATCAAGGATGGAGCCGAAGCCGTTGCGTTGCTGCAATCGCAAGGCTTCCGAACCTACGCGCTGGAGCTTACTGACAGCAGCTTGCAACTTGGGAGCGTGGAGATTCCGCCGGGGCCGGTAGCGTTTGTTGCTGGCAACGAGATCACCGGAGTATCGGCCGCCACGCTGGCCGCCTGCGATGGCTGTTTGGAAATCCCGATGCACGGCGTGAAGCACTCGCTGAATGTGGCCGTAGCGTTTGGGATAGCCGCTTGGGAGCTGGTGAAGCGGGGGCGATGAACATTCGTCCTTGCCCCCTTCGTTCATCTATCACACTTCATGGTTCCCGAACTCACACTTCGTTCGCTTCGCCATGCACCATCGTCACTAATCCCCCGGCGAAGCTCATCAGGTCTTTTCCGGCGGCCTTGTTCTCATCGCTGGCCATGGCGGACTTGAAGGCTTCGCGGTCGGTAAAGGTCATTTCGGCAATCAGATAGTAGGGGGAATCGGCACCGAAGGAGCGGAGACCCCGGCTCACAACAAGGCTTTGCAGCCCCGGAACCGCACGCATCAGCGGCGCGTGGACGTTGTCGTAGTGGGCATCGAATGCTTCAACGTCCTCTGGCTTGGTAAAAAAGGCGGTTAGTTTGTACATGGTTGTCAGTTGTCAGTTGTTTGTTGTCAGTTGGAAAGGGGGTTGGGGATTGGTCATTAGAAAGAGGAGGCTGTCCGTTCATCACCGAACCTCGCAGCGTCATGGTGAGCTTGTCGAACCATGAACGCCTTCGACGACTGGCAGAAAGGTCATTAGTCCTTGGTCATTGGTCATTAGCAAAGAATAGAGTTCGGATTCTTTTCAGCTACCAGCTTCCGATTGCTGGCCCGCACCCTACCCCCCACAAAATATCATTTCCCCTCCACTGGCAGCCCTTCCATTCGCATGATTTCCAACGCGTTGGTGGTGGGGCAGGGGCCGGGGCGCAATCGGTAGTCGAACGTCATCCGCCCGTTGTGGATTTCTTCGCGGAAATGGAGGTTGGTGATGCTCGGCTCTTCCTCGGCAAGGTGAACCAGTTCAAGATCGTGTGTGGAGATCAGCCCCGCGCCGTGGCTGCCGGAAAGTGCGCGCACGTAGGAACGGCTGCCGATTAGCCGCTCACGGTTGTTGGTTCCCCGGAAAATTTCATCTATCAGGAAGAAGAGCGGTTGGGCGTGCGGCTGGCGCAATGCCGCAAGCAGATCGCGCAGGCGTTGGACCTCGGCATAGAAATAACTGATGCCGTCGTTGACCGAGTCGGTAACGTTGATGCAGGTAAACAGGCGCATTGGCGCAATCCGCAGCTGGCTGGCACACACAGGGCCGCCAGCATAGGCCAGCACCAGATTCACACCAAGCGTCCGGAGCATGGTGCTTTTGCCGGACATATTGGATCCGGTGACAATGGCCAGCGTGCCGGGCCGATCCACGCGATAATCGTTTGCCACCCGCGCATCCGTTGCAAGCAGTGGATGCCCGATTTCGGCAGCAACCATCAGCGGCCCTTCCAACGGGCTTTGGGAAGGGGCAATAATTTCTGGGAAGGTGAACTCCGGGTTCAGATCGGCAAGGTTTGCCAGCGAGCAGAGTGCTTCCAACTCATGCCAACAATCCAACCAAACCGGAACATCTTCCCGGATTTTTTGCTGCTCCTGCGAAAGCCGCCACGAAAACCAGTAATCCCACGGGATTGCAATGTTGAACAGCAGCCGGGCCAACGGGTTCCCCTGCACGCTGGCCGCGGTGATAATCCGCCCCACCTCCCGCAGCCGCGCCGATGGCCGCCGTGCGGGGTCGCGGAATGGCTGGCAAAGGTTGGCAAGGTCCGGCGCGCCAGCGTAGCCAAACCGCTCAAGATGCAGCAGCACTGCCCTAAATCGGTGAAGGTGGTTCTCCAGGTCCAGAGCGTCGCTGTACAGTTCGCGGTAATCCTTCCCGCGTGCCATGTACAGCAAGGCATACAGGCCAAGCGAGAAGGGCCAGACCCCGGGCAGAACACCCAACAACGAAAGCGCAAGCAATGCGATGGTGATGCCCGACAGCACCAGCAACACCACCAGCCACGGCAGCAGCGATTGCTTGCCGGAATGCGCCCGCAACCACGCCAGAAATTCTTCCCCGGCCCAGCGTTCCCCCTGCTTCCGCGATGCCAGCGTTCCCGCCAGCGCCAGCCGGTCGCGGAACAGCGAGCGGGGGAGAAGTTGGCGCACCAGCCGGGCGCGAGTCTGCATCAACTCCACGGTTGCTTCGCGCTGCAGCAGCCATTCCCGCAAGCGGCTGCTTCCTTCGGCGGAGACGGAGGTATCAATCAGATGGAGGAGCGAACGGTGGCCGGTGATATTCAGGTCGGTCTCGAACGGGTGGCCAGCAACCGGTGGGATTGCTGGGGGAAGGGGGATGTTCTCCCAATCGTGTTGCATCCGCGCCAGATGGGCACGCTTGATCTCGATCCAACGGTTGTACCGCCGGATGCTTCGCTCCACCTTGCCGTGCTGGTGGGCAACAATCGCAAACGACACGAAACTAATCGCCAGCAGCACCGCGCCAAGTGCTTGATAATCGCTTTGGTAGGCGACCGTGGCCAGCGCGATGCCCCCCAAAAACAACCCCAAGCGGATGTACGAAAGCTGGCGGCTGCGTGCGCGCCGCTGGGCCGTGCGCCGTGCAAGCCGTGCAAGGTGACGTTCAAGTAGAGATTGGAGCTGTTGGCTGGAAGGCATCGAACCCAGAGAGATGGGATTTTTTGCAGAAGAATGAGAAAACGTACTGCAACGCCCACGAAGATAGCCCAAACCCAACAGCCGCAATGCTCCATGTTGTTGCCTCCCCACCTGGCCTCCCCCCCCTGGGACCGCCGAGCGTTGCTCGGCCACCGAACGGTCGGATGCTCCCTCATCCCAATTCATTGTACTGCCCCAGCATTACCGTAAGCTCGGAATCCTTGTTCCCTGCCCCGAAGGGGCGGCAGAATCCGTCGTGTGGGTCATCTTCCGCCCCTTCGGGGCTAGGGGAAATAGAGATGGGTGCGAGCGTCCCCAGGGCTTACGCCGCTGGGCTATGGGACTTCCGCCCCATTCGGGGATAGGGAAGCCAAGCTCTCCCTCCCCCTGGGACCGCCGAGCGTCTGCTCGGCCACCGAACGGTCGGGCTATCCCTCAAAGAACGTTCTCTCTCTCCCTGGGACCGCCGAGCGTCTGCTCGGCCACCGAACGGTCGGGCTATCCCTCAAAGA
>JADZEY010000041.1 GCA_020850315.1 Armatimonadota bacterium
GGATTTCGGGAGGCGATACTGAAATTTTTCAAGAACATCAAGAACTACAAAGCAGAGTTAGAGAGTCTTCTAACCCTGAATTTCCATATTCCCCGAATTTCGCAAACTCAAAGCACGTGAGTATATTACGAAATTACATTGATAGCTAATAATATTTTGCTTTTGCAAAATCGAATAATAAGTCAATACCAAAATGACTCGTTGATTTATTATTATCAAAATAAAAAAATAAATGCCTTTTGCCCAAAAGAACAAAAAACGACGTTTCGCGTCTTTTCTTCTGTTCTAATAAATTATTCTGTACTTATTCTGATGGTAGTTTGTTTGTATTTATAATGCAAGAAAATAGATGGGAGGATTGTGGGCAAGGCTTGCCAGTAAGCCCGATGTCAAGAGCAACCTGTATTACGTTATATCAAAATCATCTTGTTTTAACTACATTAGATGGCAAAGTATTTCAGCGTGCTAATGATGACATCCCATGATATGCTCGGGTGAAATGAGATTGCGAACATCCATCTTCCGCCCTGAAGGAGAAGCATATGCCAGCCCAGGGCAACACCCTGGGAACACAGTCTCCAACGACCTCAACGCCCTGAAGGGGCAGTTCAATATGCCACCACCTCCATGTTCAGCACATGGAGGTGGTGGTCACGTTGTTATGCCGCCCTTTCAGGGCTTGGAGTAGTGTTGGTTTGGCAACCCAGGGCGTTGCCTTGGGCTATGGTAGTGTACTCCGTTGGGGCGTGAAGAGTGATGGTGTTGCCGTCGGTGTCCCAATTCTGTCGGGGGTGAGCGCATGCATCAGGCACGACTCAATAGAGCATCTCGCAATCTCAACGCACCCGGGTATAGTAGGAGTAGCCTTGGCCCCTACATCTTATAAACACAAGGATTGAGATTGCAGAGATAGCCTTGGGTTGTCTCCGCAATCATTTGCCCCTTCCAGTGTTTTCTGGCCGTCCTTTGCTCACAATTGCCATTGATCATTATGAACCTCCGTAACGTAAACCGTATCCTCCCGATGTTCGGCATTATGTTGGCCTTCGCTGCTTGTGCCGATCCTGCATCCACAACGCCGCCAACCGTTGCCGCCAAACCGGAGATTGGCAAGCCAGCACCCAACTTTACCCTGAAAGATCAGAACGGAACCACTGTACAACTCAGCCAATTTAGGGGGAAGGTTGTGGTGTTGGATTTTTGGGCAACGTGGTGCGCGCCCTGTGTGGCCTCAATTCCTGAGTTCAAAGATTTATGGAACAAATACCGGGATGATGATTTTATTCTGCTGAGTATTTCGGCGGATATTGGGGAGAAGGAGTGGAAGGATTTTATCAAAGCAGAAACTATGGATTGGATCCATGTCTTTGATCCTGGCGAATCCACGGGGCCGTTGGAGGTCTATGCCATTGAGTATATCCCCGACACGTGGATTATTGATAAAAACGGAATTGCCATCGCCCACGGATTACGCCATGATGACCTTGATGCGGCCGTTGCCCAGGCACTACGGTAGTGAGTTTTTTTACCGCAACGTCAGCATCGTGGCCACCAACCGGTTGCCATCATGGACCTGAACAACATAGATGCCCGCCCGTAATTTTTCCGCATCCAATTCAACAACAAGTCCATCCGCAGTCAGATAAGGATCGGCTGATGGCTGAAGCGGGATATTTCTGCCAACAATATCGGCTACTGTAAGCCCATCGGCAGGTATTTTGTGCATTCCCTGCAATAGTATTCTCAATGTTCCATTCTCGGCTGGGTTTGGCCAGATAGTTATTCCAGAAAATGGTTGATGATATTCCTGAATATCCGCACCGCTACGTTGCAACGGGACTACCGTCGGATAGCGTCCTTCCCACTCAATTCCTGCCAAAAAAAGCCCCCGCGTTCGGTCGCTGAAAGAATGGGTGATGTCGTTGATGTCGCGGCTGCACGAGGTGATAAACCATGTTCCCTGCCAGTCAAAAATTTCGCTTGCGTGCGAGGTTGCAAGGAAGTACTCGCTGCGGTCGTTAAAATCCAGCGGATTATCGCTGATAACGTAGCGCGTCCCGTTTCCCCCTTTCCAAAACAGATACCACAGCCCGTCCTTCTGGAACACACACGGCGATTCGGGATGAGCATAGGTGAACTCCTCAGTCCCACTGGTTTTGCGGGTCAGCACCGGGCCGCGATCGGTCCAGTGGGTGCGGTCGGGGCTGGTGGCAGCGGCAACGCAACTGTATTCCTGGTCGGAAGATGGGCGGTTAGGATCGGCCTTTAATCGGGCCACATAGTACAGAATCCAGCCATATTCTGGATGAGCAATAACGTGCGCATCGCGACAAGAAACCGGACCCCCGGAACCACCCAAATATCCTTTGGGATGATAGCTTGCCCAAGCGGTATCGGGAGCCATAATCGGGCTGGTGAAATGGCGCTGCCAAGTATAAAGATCGTTGGAAATCGCCAACATCATATGCTCGCCAGCAAAGTATCCAACGCCAGCCTCCTTGCCAACATAATACATGTAGTATTGGCCATTAAATTCAATCACGTAGGGCGCGGTAACGTGTCCAGCGTCCAACGTACCCGGTGGGCCAAGCCGCAGTGCTGGCTCCAGATGTTTCCAGTTTAATAAATCGGGGCTTGTTGCGTGGCCAATAATAATCTGGTTGCTGTCGCGGTACCAAATTTCATTGCTGACCGTCCCCTCAATAAAATAAAGATGCCACAACCCATCGGTTCCCTGAATTAAACAGTGATCGTTGACGTATCCGCCGGGAATATCGAACACGTAGCGAAAAAGAGCGGAATCATTCCGGTTGGTCGGCTGGGAAAATAGGGGAGCGGTGATAAAAAGCATTGAGCATAGCAACAGCAGAAAGCGACAATAGCGTAGCTCCCAATCAGTAGAATAATGTCGCCATCTTGCTACAAGAACCATGTTTTTTGTTGATATACAGGGCACTGAGAAAATAGAGTTCACACTCCTTTCCGGTTAGCTTGCCGTCGTTATCGGAATCTCCTCGAATATCAATTTTTCCTCCGCTTTTGCGGCAATCCGTACTGCTTCTTCGGTGCTATTTGCCAATGCTGTAATGTGCCCCATTTTCCGCCCACGGCGCGAACGCTCTTTTCCGTAAATGTGCAGATGCACGTTGGGTTCGGCCAACACCTCTTCGTAATTGCTAACTGCCCCCGATCCGTTGTGCCGCCCCAAGATATTTACCATTGCAACACCTGGGGCACGCAATTCGGTGGAGCCTAAGGGCCACCCCATAATTGCACGGATATGGTTTTCGAACTGGGAGGTAGCGCAACCTTCGATGGTGTAGTGGCCGCTGTTGTGGGGGCGCGGAGCAATTTCGTTCACCAGTACCTCGCCATCGGCGGTCAGGAATAATTCAACGCCAAAAATTCCGATGCCATCAATGACTTCCACAGCGTGGCGGGCGTAGTCGCGGGCAAGGGTTGTGGCTGGTTCGCCAACATGGGCAGGGGCAATTACTGTCCGGCAGATATGGTTTTCCTGCACGGTTTCCACCACCGGATATAATGCGGTTTCGCTGCTCGCACCACGCACAACCATCACCGCAAGCTCCTTGACAAACGGCACAAACGCTTCGCAGTATAATTCGCGGTTCGGGTTCCCCTTGGTAATTTTCTCCCAACCGTTTGGAATATCGTCGGGTGTGCGGATGGTTGCGTTGCCGTAGCCATCGTAACCGTTGCGTCGGCTTTTCAGAACAAATGGATAGCCGAATTTTTTTCCAAAATCTTCTGCTTCTTTGCAATCCGCCACAGCACAAAACGCCGCTACCGGAATTCCTGCATCGTCAAATGTCTGCTTCTGGATAAGTTTGTCCTGAATTTTTGCTACCGATGCTGCACGCGGGCGCAGAATAAATCCGGCGCGCTCGATCACCATTAAATTGGCTTCCTCGATGAACTCACTTTCCAGCGTGATAACGTCGCAGCTGCTGGCAAAATGGAGCAATGCAACGTGGTCTGAGGGATCGGCCACAACTTCGCGATGAGCAAGCTGCCCCGCTGGCGAGTTGGCATGATTCTCCATAATATGCACCTTCATGCCAAGCTGAAATGCAGCTATCGCAGTCATCCGGGCAAGCTGCCCGCCGCCAAGTATTCCAAGTGTTGGAGGGTTGTAGAGCATTGATCTGGAAGAAAAAACTGTTAATAGAGCTACTCGGAAATAGAGTTTTTGAAATTTTGAAGCCTTATAGATACTGGCCTCGTGGCTCTCGAAAATTCATTTCTGAACAACTCTAATAATTTATGCCAGTATCGTTCCTATGATGAAAGTTGATTGCTGACATTGCCCATTTGGTATTGAAGCCGCGCAGCTTGATTTTTTGCAAGCTACGCGGCTTCTGTTGGCTAAATAAATACTACGCTGGTTCGCGCACTAACTTGGAAACCACATCGTGGATCCGTTCCAACGCTAATTGGATTTTTTCAACGGAGTTCGCGTAGCTAAAACGAATAAAGCCTTCGCCATGCGCGCCGAATGCGCCACCGTTTAAGCAGGCTACGCCAGCTTCGTACAGCAACAAGTCAGCCATTTTCGCTGAACTGATTCCTGTGCCTTCGATATTTGGGAAGACGTAAAATGCACCCTGCGGGCGGTGGCAACGGAACCCAGGAATCTGGTTCAGTCCGTCAACGATCACGTCGCGGCGGCGGCGGAATTCTTCCACAAATTCATCGGCTTTGTCTTGGGGGCCGTTTAATGCTTCAACGCCGGCCATTTGCGTGAAGCTGCTGGTGCAACTGGTGCAGTTGGTTTGCAGTTTGCTTACCACCTGTGCAATTTCTTTTGGCATCATTCCGTAGCCCAGCCGCCATCCGGTCATTGCGTATGTTTTGCTGAAGCCATCCAGCATAATGGTTCGTTCTCTCATTCCGGGAAATTCCAGAATTGAGGTGTGCTGGAAGCCGTCGTAGGTAACGCGTGAGTAAATTTCATCGGAGAAAACGATCAGATTATTCCGCTCGGCCATTTCGGCAATTCCTTCGATATCTTCGCGAGTTAAAATTCCCCCTGTTGGGTTTTGTGGGGTGTTAATAATCAGCATCCGGGTGCGTGGTGTGATTCTTGCCTCAAGGTCGGCAAGGTCAAACCGGAAGCCTTTTTCTTCACGCAGTGGAAGAGCGACCGGCTTTGCGCCTAAAAAGTTGATAACTGACTCGTAAATCGGGAAACCAGGGTTGGGATAAATAACCTCATCGCCTTCATCAACGGTTGCCATCATTGCGTAAAACATAATAGGTTTCGCGCCTGGGGTGATAACAATTTCATCGGGCGAGCAGGCTACGCCCGGGCGAGTGCGCTCAATATATTCTGCCACTGCTTGCCGCGCCTGCGGTAGGCCGTTCGATGGCCCGTAGTGGGTGAATCCATTATCCAGAGCATCCTTTGCTGCGGTGATAATGTTGCTTGGGGTGTCGAAATCGGGTTCGCCAATTTCAAGGTGAACAATGTCGCGCCCTTCGGCTTCTAACTTCCGCGCTTTTACCAAAACCTCGAACGCTGTCTCGGTTCCTAATCGCGAAATTCGCTGTGCAATGTTCATGGGGATATTCTCCTTGTGAATATGATAAACGGTTGACCGTGGATTGACTGCTGATAGAGTAGGGGACAAAGAGGGTTAGTGCAGATAGCTGGTTAGTTTCGTCGCCGCAAAGATAGAGATTGCCACGGTTCGGCAGCGAACGCTTCAATGATAGTTGCAGAATTTCTGAAACCATCGCCAATCTTGTAGCTTGCGGCAAGGGTAGCGATTGACTGCCCTACTTTTTCACAAGACCAATAACCAATGAACACCATACTACGTTGCCTGCTATTGCTGATGGCTGTTTTGCCCGCATTAGGGCAGCAACAGACCTTGTTGAGCGGATCCGTTCAGCAAGGGGTGTATGCTGCGCCAACCGCCAAGTTCACCCAAATCGCCGATGACTGGGGGATAATGGTGGGGGGAAGAATAGAGTGGATTGCCGACCACCAGTTTGGAGTGGGGATTGGAGCCTACGCGCTGGGACCGGCGCAGATCTACAGCTCGTTCTTGATTGGAGGAAAGGCACTCACTATGCGGATGACCCATTTGGGTGCCCACTTTGAATACTTTATCCGCCCCAATGATCTGGTCCACGCTACGCTGGATGCGTTTGTGGCAGGGGGGGGGCTGTACTACACGATCACCGAAGGTGACCAGGATAAGAATCCCCGCCCCGATAACTTCGGGGCTGAAATTTTTTCGATGATTGAGCCGGGGATCAATCTGGAGTTGAACCTTACTTCCTATCTCCATTTTGCTGTTGGCGGAAGCTATCGCGTGGCCTTCAATGTTGATTACCAGGACCTTGAAGGGGGGGATTTGAATGGTTTATCGGCAACAGCAGCAATTCGGGTCGGCTTTTTCTAAAACCGTTTGCGCCCCTGCGCCATTACGTCTGGATTACCCCCGGATTGAATGTCGGGATTTCATGGTTGTGGCTGGCCATTGCAAGCCCGCGCGAGATGATCTGGCGGGTGTGGCGTGGGTCAATAATGCCATCAACCCACAGGCGTGCGGCGGCGTAGAGGGGGTGAGTGGTGGAGTTGTAGCGTTGCTGAATTTCCTGAAGCAATGCTTGTTGTTCTTCCGGGCTGATACTTTTTCCCTCTTTCTGAAGCTGCGCCAGCTTGATTGTGAGCATTGTTTTGGAGGCTTGCGCCCCACCCATCACGGCGATATTCGCACTTGGCCAGGCGTAGATCAGCCGTGGATCGTAGGCTTTGCCGCACATGGCGTAGTTTCCCGCGCCGTAGCTGTTGCCGATGATAAACGTGAACTTCGGCACGGTGGAGTTGCTGACGGCGTTCACCATCTTGGCCCCATCTTTGATAATTCCCCCTTGTTCGGCGCGTGTGCCAACCATAAACCCTGTGACATCCTGGAGAAACACCAGTGGGATTTTCCGCTGGTTGCAGTTCATGATGAAGCGGGCAGCTTTGTCGGCACTGTCGCTGTAGATCACTCCGCCGATCTGCATCTCTCCCCGTGCGGTGCGGGCAATGTTCCGGTTGTTGGCCACGATTCCTACCGCCCAGCCATCCACACGTGCGTAGCCGCAGATAATGGTTTTGCCATACTCAGCTTTGTACTCTTCAATCTCCGATCCATCAATCAGCCGCGCAAGCAGTTGGTAGGTGTCGTAGGGGCGGGTGCGGTCGTGGGCAAGCGTTGCAAACAGGTCGTCTTCCGGGAAGGCTGGTGGCTGCGGTGCTATCCGGTTGAACAGTTGCCGTTTGCCAAGCGTCGGGCCGAACTTGCCAACCAACGAACGGATCATGGAAATCGCTTCGGGGTCATCTTTTGGGCGGTAATCGGTGACGCCGCTTGTTGAGCAGTGCATCCGCGCCCCGCCAAGCTCTTCGATGTCAGCTTTCTCGCCAATCGCAGCTTCCACCAATGCCGGGCCCGCCAGAAACAGGGAGCCGTTTCCCTCAACAATCAATGCTTCGTCGGACATAATCGGCAAGTAGGCCCCGCCAGCAACGCACGGCCCCATGATGCAGGCAATCTGCGGAATCCCCATGCTGCTCATCACTGCGTTATTTCTGAACTGCCGCCCGAAATGCTCCTTATCGGGAAAAATCTCATCCTGCATCGGAAGGAACACGCCAGCACTATCCACAAGGTAGATCACCGGAAGGCGGTTTTCGATGGCGATCTCCTGTGCCCGCATATTTTTTTTTGCGGTGAGCGGGAACCACGCGCCGGCTTTCACGGTGGCATCGTTGGCCACAATCATGCACTCGCGTCCTTCCACAATCCCAACGCCAGCAACCACGCCAGCCGATGGCGCGCCCCCTTCTTCTTGGTAGAAACCGTGCGCGGTGTGCAGGCCGATCTCCATGAACCAGGTGTCGGGGTCAATCAGCAGATGAATCCGTTCGCGGGCTGAAAGTTTTCCTTTTTTGTGAAGGCGTTCCACCGCTTTTGGGCCGCCGCCAGCGCGTGTGCGTTCGTCGGCAGCAAGGATGTCGTGCAGCAGAGCGCGATTGGTTTGGTCGTTCTTTTGGAATGCAGGCGTTTGCTGGATAGGGGAGCCGATAAGCATCTGGTTGATTCGGTCGGTTTTGTTGGAGTACGTCGGTTGTTCGGTGCGGTCAAGATGAAAAATGGAGTTGCTGCTGGCAGGGACATTCTAGAAGGTGCAGCAAGCCTGTGCCTCACGTTTCGGTGAAGCTCCGCGCTGAAGATCACGCGTGGAGCCGTGCGCTTGGGTTAGGAATCACAATCACGCCACCACTGGCAGCCCTGTTTTGGAGATTCCGGCGAACCCGCCGCTCACTTCGGTGAAATTGTGGACTCCGCGTGCTTTCAGGATTGAGGCGGCCATCATCGAACGGTAGCCACCGGCGCAATGGAGATAGAAGTGAGTATCAGGGTTCATCCCGCCGGTCCAGTCATTGATGAAATCCAGCGGCTTGTTTGTTGCTTCGGCAAGATGCTGCGCTCGGAACTCACTTTCACGGCGAACATCAATCACTTGGTCTTCCCCAATCTTCACGCTGCCAGCGAACTCCTCCGGTTGAACACGGTGGACGGTATCCACCTCCTTTCCGGCGTTCTTCCAAGCATCGAATCCACCTGATAGGTGGCCCAGCACATTATCGAACCCAACGCGGGCAAGGCGCGTGACGGTCTCTTCTTCGCGCCCGGGCTCGGCCAGCAACAGCAGTGGTTGGCGGACATCGGCAATCAGCGCGCCAACCCACGGGGCAAACTGGCCATCCAGACCGATGTTGATGGAGCGTGGGATGAAGCCCGCCGCAAACTGGTCGGCGGCGCGGGTATCCAACACCATTGCTTCGCCAACTTCGGCCATCTGCTGGAACTCTTCGGGGGTAAGCTGGCGCATTCCCTGGTTCATCACCGTGTCAATGCTTTCGTATCCCTGTTTGTTCATCGTTACGTTCATCGGGAAGTAGGCGGGGGGGGGAAGCAGGCCGTCGGTGACAGCTTCGATGAACTCCTGGCGGGAGTTTTGGCGAAGCGCGTAGTTGATCTGTTTCTGGTGGCCCAGGGTGTCCACGGTTTCTTTCATCATGTTTTTGCCGCACGCGCTTCCCGCACCGTGCGCGGGGTAGATCAGCAGATCATCCGGCAGCGGCATGACTTTGGTCATCAGCGAATCGTACAGAAGCCCGGCAAGCTCTTCTTGGGTCAGATGGGCCGCTTTTTGGGCAAGGTCTGGGCGGCCAACATCCCCCAAGAATAACGTGTCGCCGGTGAACAGAGCCTGCTCCTTTCCGGTGGCATCGCGAAGCAGATAGCAGGTGGATTCCAGCGTGTGGCCGGGGGTGTGAAGTGCAGTAATGGTGATATCCCCAACGGTGAAGACTTCCCCGTCGGACGCAATGTGCGCCGGAAATTCTGGTGTGGCGTTCGGGCCGTAGATGATGGTTGCCCCGGTTTTGCGGGCAAGGTCAAGGTGGCCGCTGACGAAATCAGCATGGAAGTGAGTCTCGAACACGTGGGTGATCTTCACCCCATCCCGCTCGGCACGGCGGATGTACGGCTCAACCTCACGCAGCGGATCAATGATCGCCCCCTGGCCGTTGGAGTGGATGTAGTACGCCCCTTGCGCCAAGCACCCTGTGTAAATCTGCTCGATGTTCATGGCTGTGATGTTGTAAATCTGATGTTTTTGTAGTTGCTCTGTTTCTGTTGCTGCATACATCGGGATTGCAATGCCGAGCCGTTATGGACGCGCTCCGGACAGCACTAACTCCCTAACAATAATATAGGCCCCCACTGTCAGCACAAACCACCCAAACGCGGGCTTCAGTTTCTCGTTGCTGATCCGGCGCGACAGTGTTGTTCCGGCAAGAATTCCCACGGCGGCAATGCTACTGAGTGCTATCAGTAGATTCCAATCGAGGGCTGATGTTTTTGCAATGCTGCTGGCGAAGCCCACCGATGCGTTCAGCGTGATGATGGTCAGTGACGTACCAACCGCCTGTTTCATTGGCAATCCGGCCATCAGCACCAGCGCGGGGATAATCAGGAACCCACCGCCAGCACCAATCAACCCGGTGATTGCACCAACCATCAGCCCTTTCAGCAGAATGCCCCAATAGTTGTGGCTGCCATCGGTGACGGTGTGCAGCGGGTGGCCATGTTCCTGCCGTTGCAGCATTTTGGTTGCCGAGGTCACCATCAGCACCGCAAACAGCAGAAGCAGGACAAGCGATTTGGTGAGGGTGAAATCCCCGACGGTCAGCAGGGTGGCAGGGATTGCCGGAACAACCACCCCGCGCATCAGCGTCACGCTGATAACCGATGGAACCCCAAACATTGCCGTTACCCGCCAGTTCACATTCCCAAGCCGCAAGTGCGCCCCGGCACCGAACAGACTGGTGAGCCCAACAATGAAGAGTGAGTAGGTGGTGGCTGGCAATGGGTCAACACCGAACAGATAGACCAGCACCGGAACGGTAAGAATGGAACCGCCCCCACCAATAAGCCCTAACGAAAGCCCAATGGCGGCGGCACTGATATACCCTGCAAGCTCAAGCGGCTGAATCACACGCGGGAAGGAAGAAAAAAGGCTGAGATGGATTGGCAACTGGCTGCAAAGTACGGGAAAAAGTTGGTGAGAAGGCAGAAGGGGCGCAGAAGGAAAATCTTCGCGCCCCTGCAATGAACATAGGCTTCACTGAAACGGGATGAGCCGCCTTACTCCCCATTGAACAGAATCTGCCCGCGGTCATCCACGCCGATGCTGATGGTGTCGCCATGGGTGAACTCACCTTCAAGAATCATGGAGGAGATGGGGTTGATCAGTTTGGATTGAATCACCCGTTTCAGTGGCCGCGCACCAAAGGTGATGTCGTAGCCTAACTTCGCCAGCCAATCTTTGGCTTCGTCGGTGATCTCAACGCCGATTCCATTCCCCCGAAGCAGCCGCGCAACGCTATCCAGTTGAATGTCAACAATCTGCCGAATCTCCGTTTGGGTTAGCGGCTTGAAAACGATGATGTCGTCAATGCGGTTCAGAAATTCTGGGCGCATCTGCTGGCGCAGCAGCTCCATCAGTTTCACCCGAAGCTCTCCCATCACCGATTCCCGATTTGCTTCGGTAATGGTGGCCAGCCGTTCTTGGATCAAGTGAGATCCAAGGTTGGAGGTCATGATGATGATTGTGTTGCGGAAGTTCACTTGGTGCCCTTTGCTGTCGGTCAGGTGGCCATCGTCCAGAACCTGAAGCAGGATGTTGAACACCTCGGGGTGTGCTTTCTCGATCTCATCCAACAACACAACCGAGTAGGGGTGGCGGCGGACGGCTTCGGTAAGCTGGCCACCTTCTTCGTAGCCAACGTAGCCGGGGGGCGCGCCAATCAGCCGGCTGACGGAGAACTTCTCCATGTATTCTGACATATCAATCCGGACCACCGCCCGCTCATCGTCGAACAGGAACTCGGCCAACGCGCGGGCAAGCTCGGTTTTGCCAACGCCGGTGGTCCCCATAAAAATGAACGAGCCGATGGGGCGTTGCTGATCCTGCAACCCCGCACGCGAGCGGCGGATGGCGTTTGCAACGGCGGTCACAGCATCGTCTTGGCCAATCACCCGTTGGTGAAGCCGGTCTTCCATTCGTAGCAGTTTTGTGCGTTCGCTCTCCAGCATCCGCTGCACGGGGATTCCGGTCCATTTTGCCACAATCTCGGCAATGTCATCCCCCTCTACTTCTTCTTTCAGCATTCGGGTTGTTGCTTGGGCGGCTTCCAATTTTTTGTTGATCTCGGCCACCTGTTTTTCCAGCTCGGTAATTTTGCCGTAGCGGATTTCGGCCACCTTCCCCAAGTCCCCTTGACGTTCGTAGTTGGCGGCCAGCGTCTTCATCTCTTCAATCTCACTTTTTGTGGAGCGGATGGTGCTGATTAACTCTTTCTCCAGCTGCCATTGTGCTTTTAGCCTGTCGCGTTGCTCGTTCAGTTGTGCAAGCTCTTGCTCAATTTCGGCCAAGCGCGAGCGTGTGGCGGCCAGCCCGTCGTTTTCTGAAAGTGCCATGATGGTTCCTCTATTGGATTGCTCTGTGTATGCAGGTTTGTGATGCGCAGCAATGGATAGCCGTTAGTGGTAGAGCAGTGTACGGTTGTCCTTGCCGGGCAAAACAACGAACAAACCACGGGATTGATTGCTTGCCGCTGCCTGGCCGCTACGCATCGTAACCTGCTTGTTGTTGCTGTGGCGATAGTTTCGCCGTTGCACTTTCATGTTGGGTGTCCTCGTCAGTTGTGGCACAGAACACCAAGAAGGTGTTGACAACATCACGTTGGTTCAGTAGTTTCGCGCTGCCGGCGGAACAGATAGAACCAATATGCTCCGTGCAAATCCTTCCAATCCTTTCAGCTTCCCAGTGGTAGGTCCACTTTCTCAATGAACATAGCCCTCATCGTCATTATCTCCTACCTGATAGGTTCCATTCCTTCGGCTGTGATTGTCAGCAAGCTGTTTTATGGCTTCGACATCCGCGAAAAAGGGAGCGGAAACATGGGAAGCACCAACACCTTCCGGGTGCTGGGCTGGAAGGCGGGGACGTTGGTGCAGTTGATGGATATCTGCAAAGGGGTGTTGGCGGTGCTGCTGGCGGTCTATCTGTTCGAGGGTCGCCTTCCGTTTCCGAACGCCACCGGATTCCAAGACCTCACAATCGTAAAAACGATAGCTGGCGTGGCCGCTGTTATGGGCCATATCTGGACGGCATTTGCTGGGTTCAAAGGGGGGAAAGGGGTGAACACGGCGCTGGGGATGATGGTGGCGATTGCCCCGATAGAGCTTGGTGTGGCCGCCGGATTGTTTGTGCTTGTTGTGGCCGCATCGGGCTACATCTCGCTTGGTTCTATCGTTGGCGCGATTTCGCTCCCGACCACAATGGCGTTCCGCTACAACGTGCTTGGGGTTGATATTCAGGGATATCACACCTTGATTTTCTTCTGCATCGGCCTTGCCGCGCTGCTGGTGTTTGCGCATCGCTCCAACATCAAACGGCTGGTGGAAGGGCGCGAAAACCGCTTTACGAAACTTTGGCTGCTCGGGAAAAAAAGCTGATCTGCCATGAATGTTGGTTGCATCGGGGCCGGAAGCTGGGGGACTACCCTTGCCATTCATCTTGCTGAATTTGGGCACAATGTTCAGCTGTGGGCGTGGGATGCCGAACAGCGCCGTCGGCTTTCCGCCGAACGTGAGAACCGTGCCTACCTTCCTGGGATTCCTTTCCCCGCAACGCTTCAGGTGGTTGAATCCCTTGCCGATGCCGTCTCCGCTTCGGTGGTGGTGATTGCCACCCCAACGCAGTTTATCCGCTCCACCTTCTCCACGATTCCCCCCTCCGCGCTTGATGGACGCATCATTGTTAGCGCGTCCAAAGGGATCGAGCAAGGTTCGCTGCTTCGTATCAGCGAGCTGCTGGCCGAAACCCACGGCGTAGCCGCCGACCAATTCGTCTGCTTCTCCGGCCCCAGCCATGCCGAAGAGGTCTCCAGAAAAATTCCCACCCTGATTGTTTCCGCAAGCCAAAGCCAGGCAACCGCCGAGACGATTCGCGATCTGTTCACTACTGATTCGTTGCGGGTGTATAGCAGCACCGATCTGGTTGGTGTTGAGCTTGGCGGGGCCTTGAAAAACCCGATTGCCCTGTGTGCAGGAATCATTGACGGATTGGGCTTTGGCGACAACACCAAAGCCGCGCTGATCACCCGTGCACTTGCCGAGATGACCCGTATTGGGACCTTGCTTGGGGCGGATCCGCAAACGTTCAGCGGGCTGTCGGGGTTGGGGGATTTGGTTGTTACCTGCTTCAGCCGCCACAGCCGCAACCGCTATGTTGGCGAACAGATTGGGAAGGGGCGGAACTTGCAGGAGATCATTGCCGAGATGCAGATGGTGGCCGAAGGGGTGACAACCACGGCATCGGCCTACCAATTAGCCCAACGCCACGGCATCGAATTGCCGATTATCAACGAAGTCTATCACATCCTGTTTGAGGGGAAGGATCCCCGCGTTGCCACCCGCCGATTGATGACGCGCGAGACGAAAGGGGAGGTCTGAAAGAAGGGAGGAGGGTCATCTCCAAACTTCCCTGTTCACCGCAACCCCTCCACCCCCTGTGCATAGATCGAATCCAATTCCTGGAACTGAATCCCCGGCAGCCGCTGGCGCAGAAACTCCGATTCGGAATCCCAAAAACTGCGCATCCCGCGTGGGCTGTTGGCGCGCTCCAACGCCAGCAATGCCAGTGCCACAGGGGTGAACAACCGCGTGTCTTCCTCCACGGTGATGGTGTCGCTCTGCAAGTCCTCGCGGGCAATCCGGTACTCCTCCAACTGCTGCTGCGCAATTCCCAAGTAGAATCCCTTTTGCCCCCCATTCACGCTTCCGAACGTGCTATCCTTGAACGCCACAACATCGCTGATGTAGCTTCGTGCCGCCGCGTGCGAGGCGAAGATTGGCCACAGCAAATCGTGCATCAGCAACGCTTTCCCCGCCACGCTTGGCATATCCGTAAGCTGCGGCGCGCCACGGTCGGCATGGAACACCACGCGGGGTAATCCACCACTGGCCGAGCAGATCAGCAGACCACGCGAGGCGATTTCATCGTTCCCGCCGGAGTAAATATCGGCCACAACGTCCGGCTTGCGGTCGCCGGTTACATCCAAAATGGAGAGCGTGGTAATCCAGAACGCGCTATCGGCCACGGCCTGCACCCAGTGGCGTGTTGCGGGGTCGCGCCGGAAAATCTGGATCAGATCGGCCCGCGCCCCGTTCGGTATCATCTCACGTTCGGCAAGGCTGGTGATGATATGCTCCACCTCACGGTCGCCATCAAGATCCACCGCGAACGCTGTGTCAAGCTGCCGCCCAAGCGGAAACGTTGGCAAACGGAAAATGGTGTCGGGCGGTGGGGGGGCTATCGTTGGCGCGGGGGCGGGATCGCGCGGGCGTTCAGCTTCGCCGCAGCCGCCAACCAGCAACGCGCCGCCAGCAACCGTGGCCGCCAGCAAAGGGGGTGATAAGAATGCTCGGCTCAAAAATTTTAGCACAGCGATAATGGAAGTGTCCAGTAGAAGTATGGAAGTCATCCAAAGGTAGGGATGAAACTGCTTGCGCCAAGCCAGCGGTGGGTGTTGGTATCGTAAATGGTTTTTTCCAGATCAATCTTCGCTGGCGTTCCTTGCTATTTTTGCGCTCTCTGGCGGCGCAGTGATTCCGCCGCAGCACTTCCGCAAGTGAACAGTACCAACCACTTACAACCAACTACCAGTATGCAAGAACGGATGGAGTTTCAGACCGAGGCCAGGCAGCTTCTGGACCTGATGATCCACTCAGTGTACTCCAACAAGGATATCGTCCTTCGTGAAGTCATCAGCAACAGCTCCGATGCGCTTGATAAACTCCGGATCGAATCGCTGCAGAACGAACCGCTGCGTGGATTCTGGAGCGATCCCAATATCCGCATTGAGTTCGACAACCAAGCCCGCACCATCAGCATCAGCGACAACGGAATCGGGATGAACCGCCAGGAAATCGTTTCCAACATCGGCACGATTGCCCGCAGCGGAACCCGCGAATTTTTGACGATGCTGAAATCGAAATCGGAAGGGGGGGAGTCGGTGAACTCTGAGCTGATCGGCCAGTTCGGTGTTGGATTCTACTCCACCTTTATGATTGCCGACCGTGTGACGCTGCTGACCCGTCGTGCCGGGGAACCAGAAGCCTGGCAATGGGAATCCACCGGCGACGGAACCTACACCATCGAGGAAGCCGAGCGCGCCGCAAACGGCACAACCGTCACGCTTCACCTGAAGCCCGCCGACCAAGAAGACGTGATGAACGATTATGCCAACGAGTGGACTATTCGTAGCATCATCAAGAAGTACAGCGATTTTGTCAGCTATCCAATCCGGCTCCGAACCGAAAAACCGGCCACCGACGATGATACAAACGAGGACAGCAACGGCGAAGGCGGGGGAATCCTAACCGAACAGGGGACGGTGATCCGTGAGGAGACCGTCAACTCCATGAAGGCGCTCTGGACTCGCCCGGCAAGCGAGATTCAGCAGGCTGAGTACAACGAGTTTTACAAGCATATCAGCTACGACTGGAGCGACCCGCTTCGGGCAATCCATTTCCGCGCCGAAGGGACGTTCGAGTATTTCGCGCTGCTGTTCCTTCCGTCGCACGCGCCCTCCGATCTGTTCATGCGCGACGGAGCTCGCGGGCTGAACCTGTACGTGAAGCGGATTTTCATCATGGATGATGCCAAGGATCTGCTTCCAAGCTACCTGCGGTTTGTGAAAGGTGTGGTGGATTCCGAGGACCTTCCGCTGAATATCTCCCGGGAAATTCTTCAGCAGAACCGCCAAATCCAACTGATGCGGAAGCGCATTACCAAAAAGGTGCTGGACACCTTGGGTGAGCTTCGCGATAGCGACCAACCGCAGTATGGGGCATTCTGGAAGGAGTTCGGCAGCGTGGTGAAGGAGGGGGTGTACCAAGATGAGGAGAACCGCGAGCAGTTGCTGGGCTTGGGATTGTTCGACACAACCCACGGGGATGGAAAGACCACGCTGAAGGAGTACATCGAAAGGATGAAAGAAGGGCAGGAGGGAATCTGGTATATCGCCGGGGAGAACCTGAGCGTGTTGCAGAACTCACCCCACCTTGAAGCCTTCCGCGACCGTGGCCACGAGGTGATACTGCTGAGCGACCCGATTGATGAAATTTGGACCGGAATGGTGACGGACTTCCAGGGGAAGAAACTCCAATCCATCACCCGTGGCAACATTGACCTGGGGAGCAAAGAGGAGAAGAAAGAACAGGAAAAAGAGCGTCAGGAGAAGGCGCAAGAATTTGGTCCACTGCTTGGGGCAATCAAGGAGCGGCTGCATGATGGGGTGAAAGAAGTTCGCATCAGCAACCGGCTTCGCGCATCGGCTGCCTGCTTGGTTGCCGATGAAAACGACATGACCCCACAGATGGAAAAAATCATGCGGGCAATGGGGCAGGAACCGCCTCGCAGCAAACGGATTCTGGAGGTGAACCCCGATCACCCAGTGCTTGGGAAGCTGCTGGCAATGCAATCCAACAACCTTAGCGATCCCCAGCTTGGCGATTACATCGACCTGCTGTACGGCCAAGCAATCCTTGCCGAAGGGGGCGATTTGCCAGACCCCACACACTTCAGCCGATTGGTTGCCAATCTGATGGTACAAGCCTAACCACCAAACGCCGCCCCGATGGAGAATTCGGGGCGGCGTTGTTTTTGCCTGTGGCGGCACATTCAACCTCACTCTCCGCTCATGCTATTACTCCATGAGTTGTCATGAGAAAAACGTGTTTTCATTTTCCTTGTTGTTCATGCCTTATTGTCGTTTTTTGATTTTTTTTCGCAACGATTCACGGAATAATATAACGATCAAGCAACGGAAAA
>JADZEY010000042.1 GCA_020850315.1 Armatimonadota bacterium
CCTTCGAGCAGCAGACGACCGCCTTCAAGCCGACGCTCTTCCTGTTGCCCTTTGCTCAGTTTGCTCGGTTTCCAGTCCATATCCTTAAATTTAACGATATTTAATCCCTGTTGTTAAGACTCAATAAGTATTATTTACGACTTCTCAATAATACTTTTGATTTTGTAGAAAGATATGTGCGACTTGTTGAAGAAGACAAATCCATTACATATTCCCATAAAAAAATGTGGAATGATTTAATCGGCAAATTGGTATAAAATTCTCAAATTCAAAAAAAGGTATACGAAATTCTACGAAACTGAGTACAGTTTGCTCCGAGCAAAAAAGCCGCCGCAGAAACCTTCCCTGCGGCGGCTTTGTTTTTCTTAACCTCACTCTCCTCTCTCCTCATTTCCTACTTCCCGATTTTAGTAATTATCAATCTGCGCCCGCTGTAACGATCCGCTGTAGTCAATATAGACCGTCTTCCATTCGGTGAAAATATCGAACACTGTCCAGCCACCTTCACGGTGTCCGTTCCCGGTCCCTTTCACTCCGCCGAACGGCATGTGAGCTTCGGCTCCGATTGTTGGAACATTGATGTAGGTGATCCCAGCCTCGATATCCCGCACCGCCCGGAACGCATCGTTGACGTTGGAGGTGTAAAGGCTGGAGGAAAGGCCGTAGGGGGTATCGTTCAAAATATCAATGGCATCGGTAAGGTCACGGGCTTTCAGAACCGAGAGCACAGGGCCAAAAATTTCCTCGCGCGCAATCCGCATGTTGCGGTCAACGTTGATGAAAATGGTTGGGTGGAAGAAATTTCCACGCCCCAATTCGCCTTCGTCGGCGCGGTCGCCGCCCAGCACACAAAGCGCGCCTTCTTCGCGGCCAATGCGTGTGTACTGCTGCACCCGTTGCAGCTGCTTCTCGTTGATAACTGGCCCAACATCTGTCCCTTCTTCCAGCCCCGGCCCCAATCGCAGTTTAGAAGCACGGGTGATTAAGCGATTAACGAAGTCATCATAAATCGCCTCGTGCAGAATCAATCGGCTGGTTGCGGTGCAGCGCTGGCCGGTGGTCCCGAACGCCCCCCAGACAACGCCATCCAATGCCAAATCTAAATCGGCATCGGGCATGACAATCTGGGCATTTTTTCCCCCCATTTCCAGCGAGACTTTTTTGTTTAAGGCTCCGCCGCGTGCGGCGATTTCGGCACCAACTTGGGTGGATCCGGTGAAGCCAATCACCTTGATTGATGGATGCTCCACAATGGCCGCGCCGCATTGGGCCGCACCGTGAACCACGTTAAAAACCCCAGCCGGCAACCCTGCTTCCGCCAAGACTTCGGCCAGCAGATTGCCGGAGTGTGGTGCGTCCTCCGATGGCTTATACACCACCGTGTTTCCGCAAGCAAGCGCGGGGAAAATTTTCCAGCTTGGGACTGCCATTGGGAAGTTCCACGCGGTGATGATGCCACACACACCAACCGGCATTCGGAACGACAAGTTCATTTTGTCGGGAAGCTCGCTGGGGGTGTTGTAGCCGAACAGCCGGCGGGTTTCGGTGGCAGAGTAGTAGGCGGTGTCAATCGCTTCCTGCACATCCCCTTTGGTCTCGAACACCGGTTTCCCCATTTCACGGGTCATGGCGCGTGCCAGTTCATCTTTCCGCTCGGCAAGGATATCGCCGGCGCGCCGCAGAATATCACCCCGTTTTGGGGCGGGGGTTAGCCGCCATGTTTTGTAGGCTTCGGCGGCGGCGTTTGCTGCATCGGCAACGTCAGCTTCGGTGCTGAGCGGGAAGCTGCCGATCACGTCGTCAAGATTGGCGGGGTTGTGGTTCTGGAAGGTTTGCCCTTGCTGGGCATTCACCCAGCGGCCATTGATGAAATTGCGGAACGACTCGGCCATCTGTGCTTGTTGGTTATTGGATTGATGGTTCAGTTGCTACGGAAACGGCTGGCAAAATAGCACCGCCGCAAGGAAGCCGATGGTTTGGAAGGGTTACGAACAACGGGGCAGCAACGCCGCCGCGCAATGCAAAAGTTTGCTCGGCGGCAGCATTGCACTGCTGTTCGGCGGACTGTTTGATGTAGATTTGCCCTGATTTTTTTCCCTGATGCCGACGATTCGCTGATGCTACACGCCTTTGCACGTTCTGCCACTTCCGCAACGCTTGCGCTGTTGCAAACCAAACTCTACGTGCCGCGCCCGCAGCCAAACCTTGTGGAGCGTGGCCGGCTGATTTCGTTGTTAGATCAAGGGGTAAGCAACCGCCTAACGTTGGTTTCGGCACCGCCGGGATTTGGCAAAACCACGTTGGTCAGCGAATGGGTTTGGCGCACCGAGCGGATGGTGGCATGGGTAAGTTTAGACGAAGGGGATAACGATCTGCGCCGATTTCTCCGCTACGTTGCTGCCGCGTTGAACCGTTTGGATGAGCGGATTGGAGCCACCGCGCTGGGGTTGCTGCAATCGCCACAAGGAACTTCCGAAGGGGTGCTGACCACGCTGCTGAACGACGTTCTGGAGGTCAACATCCAAGCCGTGTTGGTGCTGGACGATTACCACATAATTGACGCTGCCGAGGTTCACGACGCGGTGTTGTTCATGCTGGATCACCTTCCTGATGAATGCCACATCATCCTTACCAGTCGTGTGGATCCACCGCTACCGTTGGCACGGTTGCGTGGCCGCCGCCAGCTTACGGAGGTACGCTCGGGCGATCTTCGGTTTGCCCCCGATGAAGCCGCTGCATTTTTGAACGCAGTAATGGGATTGAACCTTGAGGCTGCCGATGTTGACGCGCTGGAATCGCGAACCGAAGGGTGGATTGCCGGATTGCAGCTTGCTGCATTATCGGTGAAAAATCGCGACGACGCTTCCGGATTCATCCAAGCCTTCACCGGAAGCCACCGCCATGTTGTGGATTACCTTGCCGACGAAGTGCTGCACCGCCAGCCGGAATCGGTGCAACAATTTCTGGTGGAAACCTCCATCCTGGATCGGCTGGCAGGAAACCTTTGCGATGCCGTGACCACCACTGAAGGGGGGATTGGGCGGCTGCGGATGCTGGAAGACGCAAACCTGTTTATTGTGCCGCTGGACGAAGCGCGCTACTGGTATCGCTACCACCATCTGTTTGCCGATTTTTTGCGGGCGCGGCTTGTTTCCGATTCGCCGGGGGCTATCCCAGAACTCCATCGCCGCGCTGCCGATTGGTATCAAACAGAAGGTTTGCTGACCGAGGCAATCCGCCACTTCCTTGCTGCCGATGATGTTGCCGCCGCCTCCAGAATCGTTCTTCGCCATGGCCCCGGAAAATTGGTCAGAAGTGAGCTTTCGCTGCTGCTGTTGTGGTATCGGATGCTTCCGGAATGGGCCATTGAGCAGAACGTTGGGCTTTCGGTGATCTATGCTTGGGTGCTGATCTTCACGGGGCAAATCTCCAAAGTTCCGAAACGAATCAGCGATAGCGAGCAGGCACTGGCCAGCGGCGCGCCGGACGAACAGGGAATGTACGCCGGGCATATCGTTGCCATTCACTCCTTCATGGCACGGATTAATGGCAATGCCGAGCGGGGGATTGCGCTGGCACTGGAAGCCCTTACCATCCTTCCTATCGAACAACTTGGCGTGCGCGGCGCGGTGAAGCTGAACCTTGCGCTGGGATACCTGATGCAACGGAATGTGGAGCGGGCGCGCGCTTCCTGCTTGGAGGCACTTCCGCTCAGTATGTCGGCACGTCACCCCTATGCTGCGCTGGCTTCGATACGGCTGTTGGAGCGGTTGGAGGTGATTCATGGAAAACTGCATCAGGCAATGGAATGGTGCCGCCAGGGATTGGAGCTTGCACGGCACGAGGCTGGCGAGGAAACCGGGCATTTATCCACAGCCGTTGTTCATTTAAGCATTGGGGAGTTGGAGTATGAGTGGAATAATATCCAACAAGCCAAAACTCACTTAGGCGAAGGACTCCGGTTGGCGGAACTAAGCGGCGATGTGCTAACCCAACGCGACGGCTACGTTGCCGCAGCACGCTTGCAGCACGCCAATGGCGACGACGAAGGCGCGCTGGAAACACTGGCCAAAGCCGATGAGCTTGCCCACCGGTACAGCGTTCCCGATTGGATACGTTCGCCGCTGGCAACCTTCCGCACACGGCTCCATCTGGAGCGGGGTGAGCTTGATGCCGCCGCCGCGTGGATGCAGGAGAAACGCCCACGGCTGGAACGCTACCCCAGCGATGGATGGCAACTAAGCGGCTGGACCGATTACAGCGAAATTGAACGGCGAACCGTGGCTCGCGTGCTGATTGCCCTGGGGGAAACAACGGAAGCTCTGTCAATCCTTTCCGAACTTGCCCAGCTTGCCGAATCGGAAGCACGCAACGGCAATCTTATTGTGCTGCTGAACCTGATGGCGATTGCACATTGCCGCAGGGGTGATGAACCACACGCATTGGTCTTGCTGGAACGCGCACTGCGGCTTGGCCAACCCGAACGCTACACCCGCACCTTTGTTGATGAAGGCACGGCGTTGCGCGGATTGCTGCTGCGGCTACGGAAAAAATTGGTGGGTCGCGGTGAAAACCAGGGAGGGGGCGATGGACGAATAGTGGAGTATGTGGATCGGCTGTTGGGAGCATTCCCCACGCCGCACCACAATGCCGACGGCGCGGTCCACACAACGTCGCAGCCAATGCCAGCAAACCGAACCGCGCTTTTCCTGCTGGATCCGCTTAGCCAACGTGAGCTGGAGGTGCTGCGGCTGGTGGCGGCGGGGAACTCCAACCGCCAGATTGCCGAGCAGTTGTTTGTGGCCCCGGGGACTGTCAAACGGCATATCCACAACATCCACGAAAAATTGGGGGTGGACAGCCGAACAAGGGCAATCGCCAAAGCGCGCGAGCTGGGGGTGATTGGGTAGGCCGCAACGGATGGAGAGCAGCAGCGTGTACATCTGCCGAAGCGATCAATGCGGCGTGGCAGAAGGTGCGGCTGGTTCGCCCGGTTTGGTGGCTGCCGTGTGTGGATTGCGTGCCCGGTGGTGTTCCCGCTGCTGGCTGATGCGGCGGAATTCTTGGTGCAAATTTTCAAGCTGTTCATCGCTCATTTCTTCCAACCGGATCAAGCTGTTGCGGGCGTGGCTTTGGGCACGGATCAGCTCATCAATTTTCAAGTGAAACGCCTTGGTGTCGCGGTTCTGCGTGTTCTGGATTAGGAAGACCATCAGGAAGGTGATGATGGTTGTTCCGGTGTTGATAACCAGCTGCCACGTGTCGGAAAAATTGAACAGGGGTCCGGTGGCGGCCCACAGAATGATAATCAGTGCCGCCGCCACAAACGCCCACGCGCTTCCCAGCAGCTCGGCTGCTTTTTGCGAAAACCGTCGGAAGAAATCACTCATAGCTGTGTGGTTATATTGATCTTCGTCCCTGTCGTCTGCCTATCGGTGCAAACATTGCCAACCCCCTAACTCTGCGTCTGGTGCAGAACAGTTGGGGCAACCTACAACAACCGATCTGTTGTTCCATGAACCTTCCCAGCGACCCGCGCCGTGCCGTTATTCTGGTTAGTGGCGGGATGGATAGCTGCGTTACTGCCGCAATCATGCAGTCGCAAGGCTACCAGTTGAATTTTCTTCACACGAACTACGGCCAACGCACCGAGCGGAAGGAGCTGGAATGCTTCCATGCCCTTGCCGACCACTTTAACGCAGCGCGGCGGTTGATTGTGGATATGCGTCATCTTGGAATGATTGGCGGCTCTAGCCTAACCGACACACATATCGAGGTGACCCCGGCCAACCTTGAATCGCAGGAAGTTCCCACCAGTTACGTCCCGTTCCGCAATGCCGGAATGTTGTCGGTGGCGGTTAGCTGGGCGGAAGTAATCGGGGCTGGTGCAATTGCAATCGGCGCGGTTGAGGAGGACTCGAGCGGTTATCCCGATTGCCGCAGCGTCTTCTACGAAGCCTACCAATCCGTGGTGGAGCTTGGCACCCGCCCGGAAACAGCCATCACCATCGTCACGCCAGTTATCCACATGTCAAAAGGGGATATTGTGGAAATGGGGATACGGCTATCGGCTCCGCTCCATCTAACATGGTCCTGCTACCAAAGCGAATCGTTGGCGTGTGGGAAGTGCGATAGCTGCGCGCTGCGATTGCGTGGATTCCGGCAAGCTGGCGCAACCGACCCAGTCGAATACGCGCAGCGGTAGATGCAAGTCTTCGGCATCGCGCGCTTTCTACACTGTTGCCTTCCGCAGCTTCCCGCTCACGTAATCAATGCTCATCACAACCCCGATAATCACCACGAGGATCATCGAAACGTTCTGGTATTGGAACTGCTTGATGTTGTCGTACAGCATAAATCCAATCCCGCCAGCGCCAACAATGCCAAGTATTACCGAGGAGCGGATGTTCAGCTCCAGCCGGTAGAAAAAATTGGAGACCAGCAACGGCATCACTTGCGGAACCACTCCCCAGCGAATCACCTGCGAGCGGGAAGCACCGGTGGACTCCAGCGCCTCAATCGGTCCGCGGTCAATCGTCTCGATAGCTTCGGCAAATAGCTTCCCCATGGAACCCACCGAATGCACCGCCAGCGCAAGCACCCCCGCAAGCGGCCCCAGCCCAACAGCCGAGACCAAAATCAGTGCCACAATCAGCACATCAATCGAGCGATCAACGTTGAAAAAGAAGCGGGTGAGCGCGCCCACGGCCACCGCCGGAGTGATGTTCCGGGCGGCAACAAAGGAGAGGGGGAGCGAGATGGCCGTGGCCAACACCGTGCCAATCCAAGCCATTTGAATCGTGACCAACATCTGCCACGAAACCTCGCCAAGTATCCCCCAGTTTGGGGGCCACAAGCCTTGCAGGAACTCGCCAAAAAATGGCTTCACAAAAAAACCTTGCCGGATTTTCTCCATATCCACTTCGGTGGTCTGCAGGCTCCAGGCTGTGAACCCAACCACAAGAGCTACAAGCAGGTAAAGAAAAAGGCGTTTGGACATGCTGATTGCCGGATGAGTACGGGCAGAGGTTCGTTGGCTTGGCCCAAAGATAGGTAGCCGATATGGAAAAGCACTGCGCACAAGGAAGGGCCTAATCAACCTTGTGCACAGTGCCTTGTTGTGCCGAAAAGCACTCGATGGAGTTTTGCTGGATTCTCTCTTTCTTCTTCCTCTTTTCTTCGCGTCCTTTGCGGGCTTCGCTCCGCGGCTTTGCGTGAACTCTTCCCCGTTTAGTTGAAGATGTTAAACGAGCGGCTGTACCGCAGCGATGTGCTGAACTCCGTAAAACTCACCGCGCCTGGCATGGTGTTTCCGTTGGTTGTGGCGTTGAAGCTCACGTTGATGTTGTCCTCCTTCGTCAGTTGATAGGTGCTGCCGATGTTCAGGGCGATGGTGCTGCTTGCTCCGTCCATGCCAACCACCGATGAGGTGGAGTAGCTGAGGGTTCCGTTCAAGCTGAGTTCGTCGTTGGCCAGCATGGTTACTGCGCCGTTCAGCGATGCGCTGAGGGTGTTGGTGGTGGCAAGCCCCGATTTGGTGTTGGCATACACCAGCGACCCACCAACGTTCGTTTTGCTTTTCAGGAACGCCATGTTGTAGCTGGCCACAGCCGTCAGGGCTTGGTTATCGCTAAGCGCGCTGGTGAAAGCGTTCAGGTCACTGTATTCTTGGTATCCTGTGGAAAGGGTTACGGTCTGGCTTCGCTCTTCGGTCTGCATTGTCAGGCGTGGGGTCAGTGTGGCACTTTGCATGATGTTCCGTGCGCGGATGCTATCGCTGATTGGGGCGCGGCCCGCTTTCTGGTTGGTGGAGTAGTTGCTGTAGCTGGCATCAACCCCCCAATCGCTGCTGTTGAAGCCAGCGTTGAACGACCCGATCACCCGCTCGGTTTGGGCCAATTTGTTCCCCAGCACGTTGTCGCTTTGCAAACCGACCGCACCGCTTAGGCGCAACGCACTGTTCAGCAAGTTCAGGCTTGGGGCGATAGTCCAGTTGCTGATGTCGGTGGTGAAGCTGTACGCGCCCAGCGTTGCATAATCTGGCTCAACATATTCGTAGCCAATACGCACGCCGTAATCGCTTTCAGTCCAGGAGACCCCAAGCCGCCCGGCCATTGTGAAGGAGGTGGAAACCCGTGGCTGATAGATGCTGGTTAAAAAATCGGGGATGCTGCTGGCCGAGTCAACGTCCACAGTGGCGGCGCGCAGGTTGCTGGTGTACAGGCTTGCCCCCCCCTCGGCTTCGATAGCAATGCTGTTGGTAATGCCAAACCGCATGGTTCCACCAAGTGCCGAATTCTCCGCTGGGGCGTCACCTCTGGTTGGGGTTTTCCGCAGGGAGTTGGTGTCGTCGGCGGCATGAAGGTAGCTGGCTTCAAAGAAGGTGCGCTCGCTGCCAAATCCCAATTTCACGGCGTACCCATTCCGCTGGTAGCTTGGGATTGCGCCGCCGTTCAACGTGTCCTCCTCAATCGCTTCTTTGAACCGCCCCACCATTGCCGCGCTCCGCACTGGCCCAGCGTTGAACTCCATCCCACCTCCAAAAAATGTTGTGCCGGACATGATGTAGCGTGAGAAACTCATGGAGCGGTAGCCGAGATGTGTCCGCAAAGATTTATAGCTGGGTGAGATGCCGAACTGATTGAACGGCTGGGTGTAGCTTTTGCTTTGGCTGGAGAAGATGAACGAGAAGGGAAGTTGCACGCCGTACAACGCTGGTGTCAGCGACCCACCCACCGTCCAGCTGAACGGATCCTGGCGGCGGGGCGCGCCGCTGATGGTGCTGGCGGTCAGGTTGGTGTTCACCGACCCACCCATTGTGAACGGTTTCTGCTCGCCAATCGTCGAAAGCTCCTGCCCAACGGCGGCTGCGGTTGCAAGGATTGTCCAGATCATCAGAGAGAGTACCAAGCGGTTCATGTTGCTCACCATTCAGTTTGAATTGCGGAGGGTTGCCCTACGCCATTCAAGGTACGCGCCCGATGCCAAGATTTACGGCAGCATATGCCAAGATTGAAATGGGGTGAAATTTTTTCGAAAAAACTCCATCCACAAAACAAGAACCACCCAGAAGGTGGCCGCATGAAGCCCAAAAAAACATCTCGGTTGTGGCATTCTCCCCATGCTTCCCGCTGCGCAGCTAACTGACAGTGAAAAAATGGTGTTCATGGGAGGATCGTAAATGTATCCTCGCCCTCCACTCATGCTGCGCCCCGTTGAAGTATGAGTGGAGCTACTGGAATTGAGAATTGAGAATTGAGAATGGAGAATGGAGAATGGAGAATGGAGGATGGAGAATGGAGTATCCGCTCATGCTGAGCCCGTCGAAGTATGAGCGGAGCCACTGAACGAGCAAGTTCTCACTCTTCAAATTTTCTGCGTTCGATGAAGTCTTCATCAATCACATCAATCACAATGAACCAACGCCTGCAGATAGCCCCGCTTGCCAGCCACCCCGAAGTTCTTCTGGAATTACGCCAATGGTTTGAATCAGAATGGCCCGAGTACTACGGGGAAGATGGCCCCGGAAATGCCGAGGCTGACCTTGCAGCATTTTCCGGAACAGGCCGGCTGCCAGTTGGCATTGTGGCATTCCAAGAAGGTGAGCTTTGCGGTGTGGCGGTGCTGAAATCGGAGTCAATCGCAAGCCACCGCCACCTTTCCCCCTGGGCGGCGGCTGGGCTGGTGAAGGGAGCGAAACGAGGGAAGGGAATCGGGGCAGAACTTCTGCACGCGTTGGAGCAGGAAGCGCGGCGATTAGGGTTCAACTCCATCTACTGCGCCACTGCCACTTCCGAATCGCTGTTGCAGCGGGGCGGTTGGGAGCTTCTGGAACGGATAGAGCATCAGGGGGAGCAGCTGGGTGTGTACCAGAAACAACTTCATGTGGCCTGACAGATGCCCTAATCAACACACAGCCCCTCCGAAACCACTCGGCTTCGGAAGGGCTATGCAGGGCCAAGATTTGGTTAGTGGTCAGTTGTCAGTGGGCAGTTGCAAAGAAAGGGAGTGCGTTATTAGTCATTGGTCATTAGTGAAGAGAACAAGGATTCTTATTATTTCACTCTTCACTCTTCCCCTTTCACTCTTCCCCCTCACGGTAGCTCGTACATCAGCTCGGCGCGGTCAAGGCTTTCGCGGCCGTTGCGGTCAATGGCGGCTACGGAGTAGAAGTAAATTTTTCCCCGCTCGATTGTTTGGTCGTCGAACGTTCTGGTGTCGGCTGGGAGCGGTGTTTCGGAAATCCGCTCGGCTTTTTCTGTGCCGGTTTTCCGGTAGATCACGTACCCGCTCACCCGATCATCCAACGCTGGATCCCATTCCAATTTTGCGCCGCTGGACCCCTTTGTGGCCATTAAGCTGCCGGGCGGCGGCAATGGGCGCAGGTATCGGGTCATGGATAAAAATTGCGTTGGATTCCCCTCAACTCCGTAATCGCTGATTGCACGGATGCGGTACAGATACTCTACATCCCCCTCGGCTGTGGAGTCGGTGAACGTCCCTGCCTCAGTTGGCAACACCGCCACACGCTCCCAACGCTCGGTTGCTGCCGGGGCGCGCTCGATAATGATGCTGTTGACGATGTTGTCCTCGGCTTCCCCCCAGAACAATCGGTTGCCGTATGGCTCGGACCAACCACGGAACGCAAGCGGGGCCAGCGGAAGCTCCTGAAGCTCGGGCCGGGCCGCCGTTGGAACGGAGTAGCGGCTGACAAACCCGGAGTAGTTTATGGCTTGCACCAGATACCAGTAGGTGGCCCGTGAGGAAAGATGTGAGTCGCTATCCTGATAGAAATTTGTGTCCTTGCTGATAAGCTGCGAGACCTGCGTAAGCTCGCCGTTCAGGCTTTCGGAGCGATAGACAAAGTAGCCTTGCAGGTCCGGTTCGTCGTTGGTGTCCCACTCAATCCGCACCCCCTGCTGGTTGCCGGTTGCGGTAACGTACTGCGGCGGCAACGGCGGGCGGAAATTGCGGTAGTAGCCAATGGCGTGCGCGCTCTGTTCGGAACGGTTGCCAGCGCGGTCAATCGAAACCATGCGGTAGAAATACTGCATGTTCGGCAGTGCTTTCCGATCCTCGTACATCGTGTCGGTTGCTGGGACGGCGGCATCGTTAATCTGCTGGAATAGTGAATCGGAGTTGGTGCTGCGGTAGATGTCGTAGCTGGCAAGGTCGTCGGCAACGGGGGGCTTCCACGTTACCAAAATTCCAAGCCCCGATGGCTGCGCAACGATTGGCCCCGGCGGCAACGGTGCAACCTTATCGCTTGGGGTGGCCTTGATGATAACGCGGCGACTTTCGTTCCCAACAAAATCAACCGAAGCGACGGCGTACCAGTAGGTGTGGTCGTCAATCAATCCGGTGTCGGTGAACGCCCCCGTCCCTGGCTTCCCTTCAATGGCAATCATCAGAAGGTCACGGTGGTTCAGCTTGATGTAGTGGCTTGCCGAATCCACCGCCCGATAGATCCGGTAGGTGAACGCGCCGATGTCGGCCCCGTTTTGCTCCCACGTCACCTCCACTTTCCCTGGTTGCTCCAATGCCTTCACGTTGGCCGGCCCCAAGCCAGCCGAAGCGGGCGTGCCGTAGGTTGCCGCCACCGGGTCGCTTCGCTTCGATTCATCCCCAGCCTTGTTGACAAAGGTGACGGAATACTCGTAGCGTTTCCCCGCCTCAACGTTGCGGTCGCGGTACAGCATCCCCAACACTTCCTGTAACTCCAGATTGAAGATTGATAGCTTCAGTGCCTGTTTGTTGTTTGCTTGGAACATCTTCCAGGCATCCTCGCGCGTTTTTTTATCGAGCGCCAGCATAATCAAATCCAGCACATGGCCATGCTCACGCTCGGCTTCGGCAAGGGTGGCGGCGCGGCTTACGGGTTCGGCGTTAATCTTCCGGAAATCGCTTTCCCCTTCGGCACGGCGGTAGATATTGAAGCCGATCCACCCTTTCCCCCCAACCGGCGCGCCGGGGTGATACAGCCGCGATTCGCCGAACAGAATGACGTTTCCATCGGGGGAAGAAAACGCTTTTGCCCCGGGCGATTCCCCCTGGGCGTTGGCCGAAAACGGCAGCGCGGCAAGCAACAGCAGCAACAGAACAGATGCGTGAATTGTGATGTTGAAGTTCATGACCCTTATGTGTGTCCCGGAGCAGAAGCTCAAGTGATTGTGATTGCTGATTGAACCTCTATCAATCTATCCCGCAGTAATTACAGAATGGGCGGTTGGGAACTACAGATGCGGAGTAGCTGGATCACCACACTGCGGTTTACGGGTGAAACGCCGGGGGTGAAACGCCACGGGTGAAACGCCACGGGTGAAACGCCGCAGGTTCGCGGGGCTTATAACCACCAACGCCCGCAGCATCTTGGATGGATGCTGCGGGCGTTGTGCGTTTGGGTGCGTTGTGTGTTAATCGCAGCCCAGCGAGAAGTCGAACTCCCAGCCTTTGTTTCCGGCGTAGTCAACCACTGCGGTGATGCAGGGGCAGAACTTGCAGAGGTCGTCGCAGGAGCTGTTGGCATCGCAGGGCCAGATCCACGCTTTGGCGTTGAACTTGGCCTGGCCATGGAATTTCAGCAGGCTGTTCTTGTACTCGATTGCCGCCTGCAGATCTATCGAAGCGGTGAAGCCAACCACCCACAGATCCAGCGCGGCGTTCCCGGCAATCTTGATGCCGCCGGCAAAGTTTCCATCCCAGTCAATCGCGCCGAACAGGTAGTAGCCGAACTCCAACTGGAAGATGTCGCCGCTCTTTCCAATCTTTGGATAGACCATGCTGGCATCCATGTGGAATCCGTTCAGCGTTTGGTTGTCGGGGTGGAACGTGACCGGCAGCGTGTGCTTGAATCCCTGGTAGTTCTTGCCAACGAACGCTTGCACTTGCAGCGCGGCAATCATCGGGAAGGTGAAGGTTGCGCCGCCACCAACAAACCAATAGACCCCAGCCTTCACCTCGAAATCAATGAACGCTGTCAGCTTCACGCCGCTTTTGTTCAGCCCGAACTGCACCGACCCAGCAAAGCGTTTTTGTGGAATGTCAATCACAATGTGCGCTTCGCCAATCTGCACGCCCAGCGTTTTCAGCCACGCATCGCCTTGGATAATCGGGCCGTTCGGCGTGGTCTCCACCTGCACCTGGACCGTAAGCTCCATGGATTCTTTTCCGGCAGCGGTTGCCACCGATCCGCCGAAGCCAAACGCCCAGTATCCGTTGTTCCGCGCCAGCATCCCCGACACACCAGTGATTGCCACCGGACCAATCGGTATCGGCGGGATGTTCGCCGCAATTTTGATCTTCCAGTTGTTGCCGTCCTTGTAGTAGAATTCCCCCGCAACCGACAGCACCGGCTGCACCTCCAGCATACCGCTACCCCCAAACGCGGTGTCGCTCCATTGTGCTGACAGCGAGACCTTCACCGGCCCGGCATTGAAGCCGAAGCCGATCTTCTCGATTGAGAACGTTTTGTCCTCAAAGATTCGGACGTTCCCGGCTTGGATGCTGAGCAATGGGATGCTGAAGGCAATCCCCCCTTTCACGAAGATGAATTTCTTCTGCTTGGCGGCATCGAACCCGAACTCGATGGACTGAAGATCGAACGTCACCACGTTCATCAGCTTCACCGATTGGTTGAAGGCGATGGTTCCGTAGAAGCTGCCGGTGTCGTTGTAGATCAGGTTCTGGAACTCAATCGGTTTGCTTAACTGCGGTATCAACAGCTTTCCGCTGAAGGTGAAGTAATGGTTCTCCGGTTTTATCTGCCCCTGGTTTGGTCCGCTTTTTACGGTGTCGGCAGGATTGGTCCCGAACCCAAGCATGGAGAGCGTAAACTGCGCGCCCAACACGTTGATCGGTGGTGTTCCCGGATCCATTTTCACCTGCACCCCCATGAACTTCCCTTCCTTGCTGATGAACATATTCTCGAACCGGAATTTCCGGTTGCCAAGTTTTGTCAGCACCACGTAGCCGCCAGCGATCAGCCCCTGCTGGTTCCATATCGCCGAGGTGTCGGCAAACTTGAAGGCCTTCAGGTCAATCTCGAACGGTGTGCTCATATCCAGCTTCACTTGCTCGAACTGCAAGTCCATGGCCGCGGCAGTGCCGTGGTTTTTGAACTGGAGCATGGAGATTTTAATCGTCTTGTTGATCTTCGGAATCGTGAGCGACCCGACGTACTTGAAGCCGGTGGTGTCGAATGTGGTTTTGGTGTAGTCAACGGCCACTTTGAAACCCCACATATTCACCTCCACTTCGTTGCTTGTCACCTTGAAGACCGTTCCGCCGTGGAAGGCACCATCGCCCCAGAACCCAAGCGATTTGGAGTAGGCACCGGCTGCGGTTGCGCCATCGCTCAACTTCTCGGGAATCCATTGCGAACCCGGAAGGATTTTTGGAATGAACGGCAGCAACTGAAGCTCCTTCCCGCGGATTGCTCCGGTTTTCAGCACCGTGTCGTACTCCACTTTCAGGAAGTCTTCGCCGCCGGAAAGCTTTGCATCCAACGCTGTGAAGATGCTTACCGGCATTTCGCTGTAGGGGAAGTAGTAGGCCACCGCCACCGGCTTCATGGTGGTTCCGTCAACCTCCAAGTTGTCGAACTTGAACTCGAACGAGCTGTTCGATGTTCCCGCTTTGAACATCAGGTTATCCGGCACTTTGAACTTCCCTTTCAGATACTTGTTCCCCCCCTGCGCATCGGTGATGGTGTCCAGAATGATTGAGAACCCGTAGGCTGAGTCAATCGGGGAGTCGGCCAGGGAGAAGTCAACGTTCTTTTTCTGCTGCCCTTTCTGCAGCGGAAGCACCTCGGTTTTTCCCGAAATAAATTTTGGTTTGGAGACGCTCACGTTCAGCTTCACCCCGGTGGGGACGTTCCGCAGGACGTACTCGCCGGCGGCGTTGGTTTTTGCCGACACACCGGGGACACCAATCAGCGATACTGATGCCGAGTCAATCGGTCCGCCGCCAACTTGCTTTGTCACTTTGCCGTAAATCCGCGCACCCTGCACCATCTTGATTGTCAGCGGGGAGTTGAAGCCTTCGTTGATAACTTTGGTGGAACTGAAGGGCTTGTAGTCGGCCCCGCCGGCGGTGTCGGCAATCACAGAAACGTTCAGCTGTCCCAGCCCCAACCCCTTGAAGATTGCCAGCCCGGCCGCGTTGGTCTTCTCAGTTTTTCCGCCGATGCTCACGCTGGCGTTGGTCATGAAGTTTCCGGTTGCGCTATCCTTCACGGTGATGTTGATCTCGCCGTTTGGTTTTTTCAGATAGATCTTCACGGTCTTCGTCTGATCCTTTGTCACCGTCACCAGTGTTGATTGGTCAACATACATTGGATAGGATGCCACGATGTTCAGCTTCCCTGTTGGCACGTCTTCAATCAGCGTGCCGGTGATGGAGGTGACTGCCGAGATTGATGGAACGCTGTCGGAGCGGATGAATGCACCGTGGGCGTTGATGGTGTCGGCCCCGTTGATTGCAAAGACCGTCACGTGGATTTTCCCTTTGTCGCGCGTTAGCTCGGCACTGACTGTCAGGTCGGTTCCGTTGGTGATGGCAATGGGTCCCGGTTTTTCCTGTGGTGCGTATCCGGTTGCCGAGAACTTGATTTTCACATAGTTCCCAAGTTTCACCGGATAGAGTGTGTAGGTTCCGTCCGGGTTGGTGTTGATGGTCATCACGGTGGTGTCCTTGTTGTTCACCTTCTTCACCAGTTCCACCTTCGCGTTGCCAACTGGCTTGTTTGCCAGCTTGTCGCGCACGACTCCGTGGATAAATCCTTTGGCGGAATCTTGCTTGATCGTGACCTCCTTTATTTCACCGTTCAGCGTAAGCCGCACTGGTTTCCACGCATCGATATAGCCAGCGGTGCGGACCCACACAGAGTAGCGGTCGGTGGGTTGGTCGGGGTCATTTGCCAGGATGTTGGTCAACGTCACTTTGCCGCTGGCATCGGTGATGCCGGTAGCGATTGGGGGGATGTCGGGCATTTTTTCGGGTGCCAGTGGTACGCCGCCACTGCCGCCGATTGGCACGCCCCATCCCGCCGATGCATCAATCCATCTGCCAGCCGACGCGCCCCCCCCGTAGCCACCCGACTGCGCCCCTTGTGGATTGACCAATCCACCCGATGGCACATAAGCACCCCCGTACATCACGGTTTGGGCGTATGCTGCGTATTGACCTTGCATCGGCAAATTCCCTGCCGAAGCGTTGTACCCGCCGTTAGAGTTCGCTTGGCCGCTTGGCGGCGCGGCAACGTTGGCTGGTGGGTTAGCTGCCACATCGGGGAACACTCGCACCGTTGCCCCAACCAATCCCTTGTTCGGGATTTTATCCAGCACCGTCACTTTAATCGTCCCGCGCTTCGCCTTCACTTTTATGCTACCGAGGTTGATGGTATCGTTCGCCGTTGGGGTAACGTGGTAAATCTCCTCGGTCTGGTAGCGTGGGTGCTTGATTTTGATGAAGTAGTTATCCCACCACGGAAGGTTCTCCAGAACGAAGCTCCCGTTGTTCAGCACATAGAGTGAGTTGCCCCACAAGCGGAGCGGCATCACATTGATAACGCCCCCCTGTTGTGCGGCCGTATCGCCGCCGCCGAAGTCCATCGTTTTGGTGGAGGCAGCAAGGGTTGGGATAAGGTTGGCAGGGCCACCTTGTTGCCCAATCGGGCAAGCCGAGCACCAGCCGATTGGCCGCCGCCACAACTCCACCACAGCATTGCGGACGTTCTTCTTCGTCAGCAGATCCTCAACCAAACCAATCATGGCCATTGTGCGTGGCTGGACCAGCACCAGGTAGTTGTTGATGGCTGATTCGATTTTGTACTGCGGGCCAATCTGCGTCACGATTTTGAACCCGTTCTTCTTCACCGTCAGCATAAAGAAGGTTGGGGCCTTCACTGCTATAAATCTGAACTTGCCGTTGGGGTCGGTGACGGTAGTTAGTGGGGAACCATACGGCTGGAAGCCAAACAGCGTCTGCTTGGCGTAGCGGAACTCCACCGTTGCCATTGATAGAGGCAGGTTGGTGGTGGCGTTGCGAACTATGCCTTCGAACGGAAGGTCTTTCTTCGGTTGCCCTTCGTAGGGGTCCTGGAAATTGATCACAATTGGGCCAGTACCACTGGTGGTTCCGCCCCCCTGGTGTCCACCCGATGGCCAGCCTTTCCCACGGGTGGTGTCGGTCGGATTCCCTTGCTGGGTGATTGGCCCATGTGTGGTGTCGCTGCTGCCACCGCCACTTTTCACCGTGGTGAATGAGAATGGAGTGGCGTAGCCGTCCGGCTCGCCAATCGGTTTGTTTTGTGCATCGTAGGCGCGAACGCTCCAGACAAACTGGGTTGCTGTTGCGGGGAACGGAACATCGGCCGGCCACAACATTTGGGTTGGAAGCGTGGCATCACGATTCAGAATTGGCTGGTTGCTTTTGAAGGCTTGCGCCGGGGTTTGCCCTTGCATCACTTGGAACACCACCACTTGATAACGAACTTTCCCGGTAGGAGTTGGGGTAACTGGAGTCCAATGGAATGTTGGCCGCACGTTGCTGTTCACTGTTGCTTTGTTGATTGGCAGCTGTAGCATTGGCGGCTGAAAACTTGTCAGCAAAAATGACTTGCACGCCGGAAGCTCCACCAGTTTATTGGTGGGGCTGTTGGCCGCCAGAAGGCTGACGCAAAGCTGGTAATTGCCCGCCGGAAGCATCCCGGTTTTGATTGCCGTTTGATCCACCCCCCCCTGGAAACTAACGGCCCCGGCGGGGATAATCTGGTCGGCCAAAAATGTGCTAACCCCGGTGGGAATAGCGATGATTGGCATCGAGGCATATTTGGTATGCGCTTTCAATGCCCCGTCCAACGAAACCTGAGCATCAATCTTGGCCATTACCGTGCTTTGGCCACTGTTGATAACCGTCAGGATTGCTGTCTCCTTTTTCGATGACCAATCGGAAAGGTATGGGCTTGGCTTTGGTGCAATCGTCAGCGTCATCCGCAGCTGCGATTGTGCAACGGCAGCCGTAGCAACAAAAACCATTGCTGCTATCAGGAAGCCGAAGCGACGAGCGATGAAGTTCATAAAGTTCCTCATGTGTATTTGAGGCGGCGTTGTCGTGGTTGTGTCGGTTGTTTCTTTGCTTGCTATCAAGGTAATCAGCAAGGATTACAGAAGCGGGGGGGAATAACTACAGAAGAGCATTCCAGAGCAACTACCGAATAGCAAAAAGCCACTGCGGCTGTTTTGCGCGGTGGCTTTTTGGTCAGTGGTCAGTGGTCAGTGGTCAGTGGTGATTTTTCGCTCGTCATCTTCATCCTTCACCCTTCATCCTTCACCCTTCATCCGACATTCCACTAAAACCGTGTTGAGAGTGAGGTCTGCAAGTAGTTTTCGGTGGCATCGCCAGCGGTGGTTCCGGTATAGGTGTTGCGGTCGGTGCTGGCGTTCAGGCTTAGGGTCATCCAATCGCTGGGGTCCCACTGCAAGCCAAGCCGTGCCGAGATTCGTGTGTTCTCCTCGCTTCCGATGCTGCTCGCGCTCCAGCCCGCCGTCAGCGATGGGCGGAATCGTCCTTCAGCAAAAGCGTATCCAACGCCAACCGTCGCGCTGTTGATCGCCACATCGCTGAACGCCATTGCCTGCTGGGTGTTGTTGAATGCCACGGTGGTGTTCAGTGGAAATTCCTTCAAGGTCATTCCCCAGGTGGCGGCGATTGTTTGTGTTTGCGTGTTGTTCTCTGGGCCGGAGATGATGTTGTAATCGTTGTAGGTGTCCACGCCGAACGTGGCACTGAAGGTGTGGGTGGTCGTCTCGCCAGCCATCACGTAGGTTGGGGTGATGCTGTACGATTGGGTGACGTTGTGAATCCGGAACGTGTCCACGCGGTTGTTGGTGGTCATCCCCATGTTGTTGTAGTTGGCATCAATGCTCAACGCCTCCATCACTTGTGCCGAGATTGTGGCGGTTCCGATCAGTTGGTTGGAGGTTTCCGCTTTGGTGCCGGAAAGGTTGTTTGTCCGCTGGCCGATTGCGCCAGCGATGTTCAAACGATTCTCGAACAAGTTCAGCCGTGGGTTCACGGTGATGTCCTGGCGGTCGGACTGCATCTGCGGGTAGCCAAGCGCAACAAATCCGGGGCCAATCAGCAGTGCTTTCACGGCAATCCCGTACTCCGGCCTGTTGAACCCGACCGACCCGCTAAGGGCGTAATCAATCCGCGAAGATATCCGCTGCTGCATCACGCTGCTTACCACAGGGATTTCATCCTGGATTGTTTCGGCACTCATGTCGCGGGTGAAGTTGGTGGTGGCGGCTTCACCCATGAAGGAGAAGCCTTCGCCAAATGGCACGCGGCAGCCGAACGAGAGCGAAGCCCCTTCGGTTGGGGTTGGCATAAGGTCGTGCCGGGTGAAGATCGGCGCGGGTTTCAGCAATATCGCCGAATCAATGGAGTCGGGAAGTTCAATTTGGACTTTTTGAAGAACGTTATGGATGCTTGTGGTGTCGTCCTGCATCCGCGCAATGCTCACCCCAAAACTGACTTGGCGTTCGTCGGTTTCGTCGCCGTAGCCGATGCGGGCAATGAAGGCGTTTTGCTGGTAGGCTCCACGCATCCCTTGTGCCGTATCTACCTCCACCCCACGCTGTGCAATCCCAGCCGAGGCGCTGAAACGGAATTTGCCGGGCCGCAGGTCAATCCCGCCGCCGAACACTTGAACATCGCCAAATGTTAGCTCCGAGTATGCCGGCGTGTGGCTGCCGATGTACAGCTGTGCCCATCCATACTTTGGGGCAATGCTGATGGTGTTCATCTGGTTGGCCAGAAATTGCCCAACCGATTGCCCCTTGGCCCAGGGTGTGGTGACGTTGGTTTGCTGTGGCGAGACCATGATGTTGAACGGCAGCGTGAAAAATTCGCCGATACGCAGTTCGCTGTTCATCACAAGCCGGACGAACGATTCCGGCATCCGAGGGCGGAAGGTGGGTGAGGTGGCCGACCAATCGTAGGCATCGGCACTTAGCGTTGCGTTTCCATCGAAGCGGATAAACGCAGGGCGCGGCTCATCTGGCGTTTCCGTTGTGGTGTCGGCTTCAAAGTGGTGGTGATCGCCGTGCGTCCCCTCGGCAGAATCGGGGGGTGTTTCGGTTTCCTGAGCCAGCATAACCGACGGAGTAATTCCGCTAACAACAAGCATCACTAGGATGCCGAACGCAGTGTGTAGAAGTCGTTGTGAAGTTGCTGCAATGCTCATGGCTCTCGGTTTGGATAGTCGTTGCGTTGCGCCGTTGATTTTGGCGAACAACAACAATCTATTCCCCCCCGATTACACTTGCCGCAAGGGGTGACTACAACAGAGGCCGGGGAGCGAATCCGACATCTCTGGCGCGGCTGGGCTTTTTTATCATTTACACTTTATCCTTCTCCCTTTCCCCCGTAGGCTCTAAATTCGCGGCTTGCTGGGTTAGCCAAACTGGCCCAACGGCAAACATACATACTCAACTTTCCCAGATCGTCATCATGCAGAATCTGACAAGCGCGGCGCGGCCTGCCCTACTTTCCCCTTCCACCATTCTCCTTGGGCTGATGCTGCTGGTTGGCATTGCTGTTAGCGGATGCAGCAAGCATGGCAAGGGGTTGGAAGTTGGTAAGGGAACGCTGTACTACACCGAAAACGTCACCGAAGATCAGGCTAAGAAGCTGGGGGAAGCACTCCAGAAATCGAGCCACTTTGCCGACAAAGAATGGAAAGCGCAGATTGATAAATCAGGAGCACTCTGGAAATTCCGCATGGTGGAGGACGCGGGAAAAGTGAACGACCCAACGTTCAAAGTCTGGGTGACGAACTACAACCTGCAGCTCTCCAAGCTGGCGTTTAACGATGGCAAAGTACAGATTGATCTTTGCGATGATGATTTCAACACCCTGAAAACCTTCCCCCCAACCTACTACGGACGGCGCGTTGGGTTTGGCGCAAGCGACCTGTACATCGGCAATAACATCACCCCCGAGGAAGCCAAAACCATTGGCAGCTACTTGGTGAAAATTGGGTACTTCGGCAAAAGCCCGGAAACAGCACAGTTGCAAAAAGGGAGCGATGGCCGCTACGCCTTCCGCATCATGGTGAAGTCGGGAACCGAGAACAATCCGGAGTTTCTGCAGCGCAGCCAGCAGTTTGCCCAGGGGCTGACCGCCGCGATGGGGAACAAGCCAGTGGAGATTCATCTCTGCAACCTGATGTTCAAAACGGTTCGTGTTGTGAAAGGGGATTCGGCAACCGCAGCCGCGGCACCATCGGCCACCCCTGCCGATGCCGCCAAGCAGCCGGCAGCAAAGAAACCCAACAGCTAACATTGCGCCGTCGCTGATGTTGGGGGGGGGGGGAGTAGCATCTTTCCCCCAAACGCTCCCTGATTCTCTGCAACTATCTACTTATGCAACGATTCCTTTTTCCGCTGCTGCTGCTTTGCTTGGTTGGTTGCTCCAACCGTGGCAATCAGCTGGACATCCCTTTGACCGATGGTGAGTTTTTCTACACCGACAGCATCCGCCCCGACGAAGCGCAGCGGGTGGCGAACTATCTGGCAAACCAGAACTACTTCGACGGCACACGCCACAAAATTGTGCAGTTGGATAAGCAGAACGGAACCTATCTGTTCCGCGCCAGCTTCCCCGATTCGGTGCTGGAAGGGACGGACAACCAAGTGATTGCCAGCATGCGCCGCGCCGTTGCAATGGAGCTATCTAAACTGCTTGATGACCAACGGGTGGAAATCCAGATGTGCGATGATGGATTGAACACCATAAAAACAATCCCCCAGCCAAACCATGGAACACGGCTGGCGATGGGCACAGGGGATCTGTTTTTCACCAACACCGTCAAGCGTGTTGTTGCCGAGCGGCTGCGGACCTTCCTGCTGGCCAAAGGCTTCGCCGGAAAAAACTCCATCACCGCACAACTGAACTTGGTCAACACCACCTGGCAATTCCGGCTGATGGTGCTTCCGCAGAAAGCAAAGGATCCCGATTATCTTGCCACCTGCCGTGCGTTCGGTGCGGAGCTATCGAAAGAAGTGTTTGGGGGCGCGCCGGTGGAGGTTCACTTGTGCGACCTTGACTTCCGCACGCTGCACGCAATTGATTGGGCAACCATCCAAACCCCGATTGCCGCAAACGGGGCCGACACAACTGCCATGAAATAATCAGGCTTCGCAACGCGCTGCTTTGTGCGGGCTTGGCTACGTCATTCATCACATAATCACATCTTCTGTAAAGGAGGAGACACGCCAATGAACACAACACGATTGGCACAAGGAATGATAGTGCTGCTGGCAATGCTTGCGCTTGCCGGATGCACGAACTACGGCACAAAATTAGAGTTCAAAAAAGGGGAGCTCTACTACACCGAAAACGTTACCGAGGCCGAAGCCAAAAAACTTGGGGACTACTTGCTGGAGCAGGGATATTTCGACGACACCGAGACCCGCACCGTGCAGCTTGACAAAAAGGATGGCACGCCGCACGTCCGGTTTGTGGTGAAGGAGGAATACCAGACCAGCCCGAAATCCATCGAGCTGTTTACGCCGATTGGTGCCGAGCTTTCCAAAGCGGTGTTCGGCAACGCAAAAATTGTGGTGGATATCTGCAACGAGACGCTGGAAACCAAGCAGACCATCACTGCCACCGCCGACCAGCAACCGGCCTAAGCAGGTTTGCGCCAACGAACCAACGTGCGGCCTGCCCTTCTGTTGAAGCAGGCCGCACGTCGTTCTACCCTCACAATATCTGTCAATATCAACGTCCATTCAGCCGATGAACTTCCCCTCCACTTTCTGCGCATTGCTGCTTGCTCTGCTTTGCGCTGCTTGCGTCCAGAAAACCGCCGATGTTGGGAAAAAGTTGGAGATAAACGGTGGTGATTTCTACTACACCACCAACGTCACCGACACCGAAGTCTGGAAGGTTGTGGATGTGCTGACCGCTGCCGGATTCTACCGCGAAGGGGGGAAGACTTCGGCGCAATTAGACCGATTGCGCTCGATTCCCCATGTCCGGTTGGTTGCCCAGGAGGCGATGCTGAACAGCCCTGCAATCCTTGACACCGTTCGCCCGCTGGCAAAGCAGTTTTCCGAAAAAGCGTTTGGTGGCGGGAAGGTTGTGGTGGATATCTGCAACGACCAATTCTCCACCGTGCAATCGCTCACCTATCCGTAGTTGCAGGCTTCCCCACCGGCACCGAACCAATCCCCCCCCTGACCATGCTCCTCTTCATCAACTAAGCTCATTCCGCACCATGAACAATCTTCGTTCCCAGTTTCTGCTTCGTCCCGATGTTGCCTTCCTGAATCATGGATCCTTTGGCGCAACGCCCCGCCCGGTGTTTGAGTGCTACCAGCAATGGCAGCGTGAGCTTGAGCTTGAGCCGGTGGATTTTCTGGGCCGCCGCGCCCCCGATCTGCTCCGCCAATCGCGCACCCAGCTTGGCCAGCTGCTTGGTGCCGATCCTGATGATTTGGTCTATACCACCAACGCAACCACTGGGGTGAACATCGTTGCCCGCTCGTTGCAGCTTGGCGCGGGGGATGAAGTGCTGACCACCAACCATGAGTACGGGGCTTGCGATAACATCTGGCGGTTTCTTTCCGGCAAGCAAGGGTTCAGCTACCGTGCCGTGGAAATTCCGGTTCCGGTGGCAACGCACAAGGATTTTCTGGAGCGGTTTGTTGCCCAGATTACGCCGCAAACGCGGGTGATATTTATCAGCCACATCACTTCGCCGACGGCCCTTACCTTCCCGATTGCCCAGCTTTGCCAGATTGCCCGCCAGCGCGGAATCATCACCGTGGTGGATGGAGCCCACGCCCCCGGCCAACTGCCGCTGAACCTTCGGGAGTTGGATGCCGATTTCTACACCGGGAATCTTCACAAGTGGTTGTGTGCGCCAAAAGGGGCGGCATTCCTGTACGCCCGGCGCGAGCTGCAAGAAATGCTGGAGCCATTGGTGATAAGCTGGGGGTGGAACGGGCCATTCAGCAAGGGCTCGCAGTTCCTTGATTATCTGGAGTATGGCGGAACCAGCGACATCTCCGCTCCGCTGGCGGTTCCGGCGGCAATCCAGTTTTTTCAGGAGAACAACTGGCCCGCGGTGGTGGAGGGTTGCCACCAGCTTGTGATGCGGGCGCGCCCGGAAATTTCGGCAGCGTTGGATGCCACCCCAGTCTGCCCCGATAACGGCCAATGGTTCCAGCAAATGAGCGCGTTTCTGCTGCCGGAAGGGATGCCGGGGGATTTGCTTCACGCACGGTTGTTCAGCGAGCATCTGGTGGAGATTCCAACCTTTTTTTGGCAAGGCCGATGGGCGATTCGGATTGCCGTGCAGGGCTACAACGCATGGGATGATGTGGAGCGGCTGCTGGCCGGCTTGCGGGAAATTCGGAAGACGCTGTGAGGTGTGAAACGGGAAGAGTGAAACGAGAAAAGCCTGTTCGTTCATGGCTCCAGGCTTCGGGCGGGGATCACGAGTTCTCTCTTCCTTCCTCTCTCTCCCGCTGCAATCTGGCATCACCCTTCGCCCTTCACTCTTCACCCTTCACTCTTCACCCTTCACCCTTCACTCTTCACCCTTCACTCTTCACCCTTCACTCTTCTCAACATCCGCACAACCTCCGGCAGCACGTTCCCGCTGGGGAACGGAAGATGTTCGTGAGCTTGTGCTGTCAGTGGGGTTGTTTCGGTGTTGATCTCGACCACATACGCCCCATGCTCCAACGCCACAAACGGCAGCTCCGCCGCCGGCCACACTTGGGATGAAGTTCCCACCGAGAAAAGGACGTTTGCTTCGGCAGCAAGCCGCCACGAACGCTCCACTGCTTCGGTGGGGAGCATCTCGCCAAACCAGACAACATCGGGACGGATAAATCCACCGCACTGGCATTGCTGAACTTCTTGCAGTGTCAGGAATTTGGGGTCATCGTAGCGGCGGCGGCAGCGGATGCAGAAATTGCGGAGCGCGCTTCCGTGAAGCTCAATCACATCGCCCGAGCCAGCACGGTGATGAAGCCCATCAATGTTTTGGGTGATGACCACAACCTTCGGGATCAGTTCTTGCAGCTTGGCAATGGCAACGTGGCCAGCGTTCGGCTCGGCTTCGGTGATTGCTTGGCGGCGGGCTTGGTACCATTCCCAAACAAGCTGCGGGTTCCGCAAAAAAGCGTCAACGTTGGCAAGCTCCTGCGGGCTGAATTTCGCCCACAAACCGTCCGGCGAACGGAACGTGGCGATGCCACTTTCGGCACTGACACCGGCTCCGGTAAAAACCAGAACCAGCCGCGCATTGGCAAGGCGTTGCAGAAGAGTATTAGATGGCTGCATGATGGGTTGAGTACCTGTGGTTGTCATTTGGTTGCCATTCGGGGCGGGAACAACGTGGCGCAAGTTACGGCTTGCTCGGCACAGGGCGGGAAGGTATGTTGCCTGCCAACAACACTGTCCTAACGTGAAGATGGTACTTCTCCTTTTCTTTCACTGTTGAACCGATGCCGACCGACGCAGCCCACGAAGCAATCCAGATAATTGAGCCGACCGAGACAACCGAAACGCCAGCGTGGGAACCCACCCGGGGCGCAAATCCTGCGGTTGGGAATCCACTCATCAGCATCATCGTCCCCGCGTTGAACGAGGAGAAATTGCTTGAGCGGACGCTTCGTTGCTTCCCCCCCCAGCTACGCGAACGCTACGGGATGGAGTTGATCGTCAGCGATGGCGGCAGCAGCGATGCCACGCCGCTGATTGCCGAACAGTATGCCGATGCCGTTGCCCGCCACACCGAACCGCGCCGCCAAACCATTGCCGAAGGGCGCAACCGTGGTGCCGAGCGTGCGCGTGGCGTGCTGTTGGTGTTTATCAATGCCGACACCGTGCCGAAGGATGCTCAAAAATTTCTGGCAGCATTGCAGCAGATTGCCCAGGAGGATTCCCCCAACGGCAGCCGTGTTGTTGCCTACGCCTGCCCAGTGGAAATTGCCCCGGAGGAGCGGCAACTCAGCGACCGATTATTTCACGGATTCTTCAACCGCTACGTCCGGTTCCTGAACGCGATTGGCGTGGGGATGGGGCGTGGTGAGTGCCAGGTGATCCACCGCGCCCCCTTCCTGAAGGCTGGCGGCTACGACAACGGCATGGTTGCTGGTGAGGACTTCGACCTGTACAAACGGCTAACCCGCCTGGGAACCATTGGCCACCGAGCAGAGTTGATGGTGCATGAATCCCCTCGCCGTTTCCGTCGCTACGGCTATCTTCGCGTGTTGTGGGAATGGACGCTGAACGCGCTGTCGGTCATCTTCTCCGGCAAAGCTGTCTCCAAAGAATGGGAACAGATCCGGTAGGAACAACCAGCACCGCACAACGCCAGGCAGCTAACATTCCCGAACGAAGCACAACTAACCACACCGACAACGAGCAACTCCACATGATTCGTTTCACTGTTCTCAGCCTTGCGGGCCTTTTTCTCCTTCTGATTTCTGCTTGCGACGACAACTCCACCGGACCCGGCGTTGGTTCGGGGAATGAGTTGGTGGCAAAGATCAACGGAACAGAAGTGACCTTCACGTTGCAATCGGCGGTTGCCAGCTACGACCCCAGCACAAAGCTGGGAAGGTTTGGCGGCACCGCCACCGGCACCCCAACACGAACCATGACCCTTTCCTTCACCCACGATATTGATAACGGTTCCTTCCCAATCACGCTGAAGGATCCCGAGATCAGCATCACGTACATCGAGATTAGCGGGACCGACACCACAACCACCATCTGCGATCCGCTGAAAGGGCATTGCACCCTGACGCTTACCGCAAGCGACGGCAGCGTCGTTGATGGAACCTTCTCGGCCACGCCCCTAACCGACACCAAAAACCCAGCCAAAACCTTCGAAGTGAAAGGGGGGACGTTCTCGGCACGGTTGCGGTAGCTTGGGGGGGATGGCCACTGAGTAGTAGCGGGACAGTGGTGTGCCTATGGTATTCCATTGCAAATTCCACTGCTGGGGGGGGGGGAAGCACTCTCCCCAGTTTCACAATACTTCTCAGGAGTTTCGCCATGCCACTGAAGATTACCGTCGAAGACCTGAACCGTGAACATCTGGGTGCAGCCCGCTGGGGTGGGACCCCAACCGATGGAGATACGCCAACCGTCTCGCTCAACATCCGAATGGTGAACGTGGACGCGCCCGAGGTTCACTACCCCGGCAACCGCAAGCCTTCCGGCCAGGACAAAGCCCTTTCCGAACTGCTTGCCAAACGCCCCGAAGTGTTTGCTCCTCAGCTTCGGGAGTACCTTCTGGAAAAACTGGACGGGCAAGCCGGCACACGCCAGATGGAGTGGGGGGAGAAATCGCGCAACGCGTATGATGCGTTAGCCAAACAGTTGCTACGTTTTGACCCGGTAAAGGAGCGGTACGGCACAAAGGTGCATATCACCATCGGCAGCGAACCCTTCGACCGTTTCCAGCGGCTGCTTGCCTACGTTGCGCCAATGGAGAAAACCCCTGCCAACCGGAAGACGTTCAACTTGCTGTTAGCCGAACAAGGCTGGGTTATCAGCTACTTGATCTATCCGAACCTTCCGCAGCGGGCAGACATCATCAAGCTGCAACAAGCGGTGGCCAAGGCGCGGAAAAAGAAGTTGGGCATTTGGAGCGACCCATTGCTGTTGGCCGGCTACGAGTTCCGAAACCTTGTTGACACTGCCTCCAAAAAATCCAACGGTCCCAAACGCCACTGCGCCGATATATCAACCGGGAAACTCTATCTGCCGGAAGACTACTTCACCGTTCTCCCCGAACACCGTTTGTTCATTGACCAAAAGCACCTGAAACAAGCGCAAGCAACGCTTGGGTTGCAGTGGGCCTAATTTCCCCAACAACAACAACGCGATGGAAGCAAGTGATTGCCTTCATCGCGTTGTTGTTTGTTGGCCGGGTGGGGCTGAGTTCAAGAGGATAACTCTGGGTTCTCCACTAACCGCAGCGTTTCCCGCAGCAGCGCAAGGCTGCCAGCCACAGCTTGCGGCGCAACTCCATCCTTGCCAAGTATTGGATGTTCCGAACGGTAGCTATTGAACTGCTGAATCAACTGCCACATTGCAATCTGGAGCGAGTGCTGCGCCAGATGTGCCGGCAGCAACAGCAGCAGGCTGAGCAAGGGGGTAAGATGAGGATTGGAAGGGGAATGGGGAAGATGCCAGCTACTGATCTCATCATGCCCGGCGGCATCATGGAGTTGGTTATTGGCCAGCATCAGCAGTGCGCCATCAAGGTGAATAATGGATAGTTGGATGGTGTGACGCAGCTTGTTGGGAAGCAAGGGAGGGGGGGCAGCGGTGCTGCGCGATGCAATGGAGTGATTGATTGCTTCCGGCAACCACTGCCGCACCGCTTCGGTGGCATGGCTCCAGATAAACGAATCGCTCAATCGGAAGGCCAACGCCCCACGGGGGGTGACGGCTGTGGTGAACTGATCTCTCCATTCTTCCATCAGCCGGTCCTGAATTTTTTTTGCGGTCAGCAGTGGATCCCAGCCGCAATGCCCGGCCAGCATCAACGGGGTGTTGCTGCGTGCGTGAACCGCCGCCGAAGGCTTCGGGAAATGGAGGTTCAGCGATGACGTTGGGGCCGCAGGGGCGTGGTGACGCACCGCCCCCCACAAGGCTTCAAGGATTAGCGTGCGGATCATCTCACTGACGGCCAGCGTTGGTGGCGCGATCGCTCCCACAGGTTGCAGGGTTCACAAAGCATCACTCCCCGGCAGTATCCACCACCTTCTCAATTTTTGCATCAGACCAAATGCGCTCAATCTTGTAGAAGTCCCGTGCTTCCTTGTAGAACACATGAACCACCACCTCAACAAAATCCAAGATAATCCACTGCTCCCCCTGCCACCCTTCGGTGCGGTAGGGCTTGATGTCGTACTCTCGCATGGCATCTATCACGCTGTCGGCAATGGCGCGAAGTTGGGTGTCGCTATCGGCAGAGCAGACCACAAAGAAATCAGCGATGTCGGTCAGCCCGCGGATGTCCATGATAATAATGTCCTTCGCTTTCTTCTCAATCATTCCTTCGGCGCACCAGCGGGCGATTGTTTTGGGATGGCGTTGGTGCTGGCCGATGCTTTCGGTGTTGTGTGTTTCGTCCATAAGGCTCCAACAATACGGCAAACCATGCTTCCGGCGAAGTCAAAATCGGTGAGATGCAGAGCAAATGCAGAATTGAACAGACCGCGTGAGCGATGGTTCAGCCGCTTTTCGTAATCTTGCCGCCATGTTGGTCTCCGAATCACGCCGCCACCGACCCGGGGCGGTCCGTCCTTCACCGTTGTTCCCGCACGAAGCGCAGCAGCTTCTTGCCGATGGCTCCCTTCCGCAAGCAATGGAGGTCTGCCGGCAAGGGTTGGTCTATTTCCCCGATCAGATTGCGGGCTACATGATCCTTTCGCAAGTTTTTCTTGCGATGGGCCAGCGCGACCGTGCCGCCAACGTTCTGCGCGATGGATACCGCCGCACTGGCGCGCCACACTTGGAAGACCTGCACCAGCAACTCCTTCATCAATCGCACGATTCCCGCCACCACGGGATAAGCCACAGAATTGGCGAAGGAATCGCGCAACGGGCTGCTTCCCCCTTTGCTCGCGTTGCTGATTCCCCAAGCGATACTGCCCATGCTCAATCGCTTGCAGCGGTTCCGTTGCGGGTTCCGCAGCCCCCCGGCGGTGTTTCGGCCCCAACGTCCGCGACGAATCCCGGTTCCGACCAGCCAGCCGCAGAAACCGCCACCGAGCAACCTGCGGCAGATACTGTGGTGGTTCCACCATGTTCAGCACCCCGCATCGAGCAAGAAAATTTCGCCGATGACACGGCCACAGCCCAAGCTGCTTCGGCTGATGCTGCCGATGATGCTGATGCCGAAATCGCAATCGGGAATGATCTGCACATCATAGCCACGATTCCGGAATCGACGGAACTTGATCACCAGGAAGCAAGCGATTTGCTTCCTGAGTTAGCTCTCCCGGGGCAAGATCACCCTGAAATAATGGCTGAAGCGGAGAGTGAGGTTCAAATGGAAGTGGAGGGGGAGACTCAGAGTGATGTTGAGATTGAGAGTGAAGTCCAAAGTGACGTTGAGGTTCAGAGCGATGCTGAGATCGGAAGTGAGGCTGAGATCGAGAGTGACATTGAAACTGAAGCTGAAACTGAAGCTGAAACTGAGAGCGGCATTGAGGATATCAGCTTGTTAGTTGATAGCGTTGACAGCCTTGTTGATGCTCCAGTTCCCCCCCCCGTTCCTCCTCCGTTCCCAGATTTTTCACTCCCTTCCGGAAGCAACGCACCCGCAGCGCAGGGCGTTGGTGAGCCAGCGAGGGAAACCATTACGCCGAGCCCGTTGGCTCCGGCATCGCAGGCCGACCAGCGGGCGATTCGGTTGCTGAGTGCCGTGGATTCTGGGGAGCAAGGGGGGAAGCCGGCAAGCAACATCCGCCCCATCTCGGTGCTGGCAATCCACAAGGGGAGCAATGTTTCGCGGCTGCGGAGTGCCAACCTTCGGCTGATTCCGGGGTTGGAGTTTGCCCCGCTTCGCCACGAGGAGCCGGCGCGGAAGCAGGCGATTGCCCCACTGATTAATCAACCAATGCCGGGGCCGGAACTCCCGGGGCGTGCGGTAACATTGCCGCCAATCGTAACCTCCGTTTCGGCTTCAGGCGCGGCAACCTCGGTCACCCCTTCCGAAACTGGCGCAGCGTTCACCTTGCCGGCAGCAACGGTTGTGGCTCCGCTTCCGCCAAGTCTGGAGCCGTTGGAGCATCGGGGCGGCGCGCAATCAGCGCGGAGTGAGGAGAAGAAAAAAGAGGGAGGCGAGAGGAGCGTTCTGCAATCGGCGTTGGGGAAGAAGAACGTATCACACCCACCCGACGCGCCGAACGTGGCGACGGGGCAGATGACACCGTTGGAGGAGTTAGCAAAGCGGTTAGAAAGCGCACGGATTCCGGTGGTTGAGGATGAGGAACACCACCGCCCGGTTCCGTTCGAGCCATCCATTGTTAGCGATACTTTGGCCAACATTTTGGTTGCGCAAGGGGCTTATGCCGAGGCGTTAAAAGCCTTCCAAACATTAGCGCGAACCAAGCCGGAGCGGTTGGATTATTACGAAGCCCGAATCGCTGAAATGAAACGCCGGTTAAGCCAGCAGCCACCGTTGCACTAAGCCCACACAATCCCGATTGCAATACCGCAACAACGGCAGCCGTCGGGCAGCCATCACAGCAGCATGAGAATCGCTTGGTACATCCTACGAATGCACATTGGGCCGTTCCTATTCGGGACGGTCTGTGTGGTGTTTTTCTTCCTGCTGCAATTTCTGTTCAAGGCCGGTTCGGAGATTTTTGGGAAGGGGTTGGATCCGTGGGTCATCACCAAACTTATTGCCTACAATCTGGCGTGGATGTTAGTGTTGGCGGTTCCGTTGGGGGTGCTGGTGGCCTCGCTGATGTCCTACGGAAAACTGAGTGGCAGCAACGAGCTGACAATCATCAAAAGTGCGGGGGGAAGCGCGTTGGGGGCAATGATGCCGGGGATGGTTGGCGGGCTGCTGCTCTTCTTTGGGCTATTTCTGTTTAACGACCGAATCCTGCCCGAAACCAACCACACCGCAATGGTGATGTTGCTAGACATCCGGCAAGTTCAGCCCACGCTGGCAATCGAGCCCGGGCAGCTGATTACGTTGGAGGGGTACAGCATTCTGGCACGCAAGGTGGACAGGGCGCGGAATGCTCTGTACGATGTCACCATCTACACGCAAGATGCCGAGCGGATGAACACGATCACTGCCCGGACGGCAGAGTTGGCGTTCAACCAAGATTACAGCCGATTGCTGATGACGCTTCGCGACGGAGAAATTCACCAGCTGGATCGCCGCAACACCGCCCGGTTCACGCGGTTATCGTTTGCCGAGCATCAAGTGGTGGTGGCCGCTGCCGGATTCAACCTAACATCCACCGACCCTAACTCCATTGGCCGAACCGATCGGACCATGAACATCGAGCAGATGCGCGCCCGTGCCGACAGTGCCGAATCGCGTGCCAACCGTGTTGCCATGCGGCGTGATTCTTTGCTGATGGAGTTCAGTATGCGAGTGATGAGATTTGGCGCAGGCGTGCTGAACCCGCTGAACAGCGACCCAGAGGCAAGCCAGCGTATGTTGGAGACGGCCACACTGAAAGGGCAGGCCGAATCGGAACAAGCGGTAGTGACGCAGCATCTGAAAGAATCGGATCAATACTGGGTGGAGATTCACAAGAAGTACTCAATCCCCGCTGCCTGTTTGGTGTTTATGCTGGTGGGCGCGCCGCTGGGAATTGTGGTGCGCCGTGGAAATTTTGGCGTGTCGGCAGCAATCACCCTCGGTTTTTTTGTGATCTACTGGGCCTGCCTTGTCACCGGCGAAAAACTTGCCGACCGTGGCGCGCTCCCCCCAGCCGTTGCCATGTGGATGGCTGATGCGATTATCGGTGCAATCGGCCTGTACCTCACCATCCTTGTCTCCCGCGAAACGGTGACGCTCACTTTCGAATTCAATCGCCTTCGCAGATTGTTCCGGCGGAAAAGGGGACAAATGGAGCTGGCACGCCCCTCTGCTTCGCCCTGAAAGGCTTCGCGTTCCTTCCCAAGATGATGAGGTGAAAAAGGGGCGGATATACACTCATCATTCGACACCCAACACTTAAACTCGACATTTCTATCATGACCTACGCTCTGATTCTTGGTGCTTCCAGCGGGTTTGGCGCGGCGGCGGCGGTGGAGCTTGCGCGGGTTGGGATGAACATCATCGGTGTTCATCTGGATCGTGCCGGCACCATGCCAGCCGTGCTTGCCGTGCAGGAAGCCATTGGCCACCATGGCCGTGAATCTCACTTCTTCAACGTGAACGCTGCCGATGCCGAAGCACGGGCTTCGGTGCTGAACCAAGTGGCGGCATTGTTCCAGGAACGCCCCGGTGCGCACCTCCGGTTGCTGATGCACTCGCTGGCGTTTGGCGCGCTGAAGCCGTTAGTGGCGACCAATCCCAAGGAAACCGTATCGCAAGCGCAAATTGAAATGACGATGAACGTGATGGCCAACAGCCTAGTCTATTGGACGCAAGACATTGTGGCACGCGGCATGATGCCGCCTGGTGGCCGAATCGTTGCCATGTCAAGCTCCGGCGCGCGGCGTGTGCTGCCGATGTACGGCGCGGTGTCGGCAGCAAAAGCCGCGTTGGAAAGCTACTGCCGCCAGCTTGCGTTCGAGCTTGGCGTGCAGGGGATTTGCGTCAATGCAATTCAAGCCGGCGTTACCGACACCCCTGCGCTGCGGAAAATCCCCGGCGCCGAAAGTCTGATTGCCTACGCCCGCCAACGCAACCCTTTCAACCGCCTAACCACCCCCGATGACGTTGCCCGGCTGATTGCCCTGCTTACAACCGACGCTGCTGGGTGGGTGAACGGCACAACCATTCAGGTGGATGGTGGCGAGGATTCGGTGGACACCAATTGGCAGGAGCGTGAAGGTTAACGATGAAAGGTTTTTCCGATATCATTCGCCCCGGTTTGATTGTTAGCTGCCAGCTTGACGAACACGAACCGCTCTACACCCCACAACATTGCTCCCTGTTTGCACAAGCTGCAGAATTGGGAGGAGCCGTTGGCATTCGCGGGGAAGGTATTCCGAATTTGCAAGAAATCCGCGCCACCACCCGAATCCCGCTGATTGGCTGTGTGCGCGGCAAATTCAAAGACGGCTGGGTGCTGGTTACGCCCGACCAAACCAGCCACACGCGGCTTGCGCGAATGGGAATGGATGTGATTGCCGTGGATGCCACGCTGCGCCCCCGCCCCGACGGAAGCGATGGCCCAGCCTTCATTCGCGAAGCATTAACCCGCCACCCCGATGTTCCGCTTCTTGCCGACATCGCCACCTACGACGAAGCGATGCGTGCTGCCGAAGCCGGGGCCGGGGCAATCAGCACCGTGTTGTTTGGGCGAACCAAGGAGACTGTTGAGCAAGCGATTTCCATCGAGGCCCATTTGGAGTTGGTGCACAGCTTGGCCCAGGCCGCTGCAATCCCGGTGCTGGCCGAAGGCTTCATCTGGAGCACCACCGATGCCGCTGCCGCAATGGAGGCCGGCGCCTACGGTGTGATAGTTGGCGGAGCCATCACCCGCCCACGGGTGATTACCCAACTGTTTGCCGAGGCGGTGGGGGGGTGAACATGTATGACTCAACTACTTCCATGGATTACATCCGCCTACTCGGCTTTGCGGCTGGGGCTGTTGGGGTTATCGCCTTTGTGCCGCAAGCCGTGAAGGTGTTGCGCACGCGATCCACTCACGACCTGTCGCTCCCTTCGTACTTGATGATGGCTACCGGAAGCATCTTGTGGGCCGCCTATGGCTTCCTGCAACATGACCTCCCGATTATCCTCCCCAATGTGATAATCCTTTTGCTACAACTCACGATTCTCTGGGCAAAATTCCGTTTTCACTGATCCCATCTCCACTGATTCTATCTCTACTGATGTTCCATCATCTGATCCCTACCAACTCCGCACTTTTTTTCAGCAAGAATGATCCCAACGATCCGCGCATGGGCGATCTGGTGGGAAAAGGGGGCGATGGAATAACTGAGCATACTCACACTGCAATCATCGGTGTGCCCCAGGAGCTTGGTGTGGCGCGGAATGGCGGGCGCGTTGGCGCGGCCCAGGCTCCGGATGCTATCCGTGCAATGTTCTACCGGTTGGCTCCGTACGATTTTGCAAACCAGCGAAGCATTCCGCAAGGGGCGGTGGTTGATTTGGGGAACATCCGTTGCGAGGGGGAATTGGAGGAAATTCATGACCGATTGACCGAGGTTGTGGCGGCGGTCTGCCGTCGCGGCTTGGTCCCGCTGGTGCTTGGTGGCGGCCACGACATCACCTACGCGGCGGCCAGCGGTGTTCATGCAGTCCATGGCACGTTGGGGATCATCAACTTCGATGCCCACCTTGATGTTCGCCCGCCAAACCCACTTCGCAACAGTGGAACCTCATTCCGGATGCTGATTGAGGAAGGGAAATTGGCAGCTGAACGGTTTGTGGAGTTCGGGATCCAGAGCTTTGCCAACGCACGGGCGCACGTGGAATGGCTGCAAGGGAAGGGTGGAACGATCATCCCGCTTGAAATTGTTCGCCAAGATGGGTTTGCCCGCACCCTATCCACAGCCTATCAGGTTGCTGCTTCCGGGCAACGCCCGGTGTACGGCACGCTTGACATTGATGGAGTTCGTGCCGCCGACGCGCCCGGCGTATCGGCCACCATGCCGGATGGGTTTGCGGCCTCCGAGCTTCTGGATACTGCGCGGTTGCTTGGCTCCAGCAAGGAAACAGTGGCGATAGATATTGTTGAGGTGAACCCCCAATTCGACCGCGACAACCAAACCGCAAAACTTGCCGCCCACGCAATGATGAGGTTTATTGCAGGGCGGGAAGCAGCAACCAAACAACCAGCTTCGGCAGCCGTCCACTGAACGTGAATTCTAAAGCCCCCCTCCTCTCTTCGCTACTGACCAATGACTACTGACTCTCTCTCTCTCCGCAACTACCCACACCAAGATTTTTCCTTCCCCTGTGATGTTCCCCTGCATTGTTCCGTTATCTTCATGCCTCTCTCTCTCTTTCTCTGCTTCACGTTAGTCCCGGAATGAACGCATGGCATGGTATCGCCAGATATTCCAGACAGCACCCGGCGAAGGGGTACAGGAATCGGGATCGCCGAAACCTACCAACCCGGACACGCTGACTTTTGAACGCTTCCTTGCCGGGGATGACTCGGCATTGGTGGAACTGTATGACCGCCACAATCACCGGATTTTCTTGTATTGCCGGCAGTTTGTGCGCGACCATCAGCGGGCTGAAGATATGACCCAAGAACTGTGGGAACGGGTGATTCGCCTACGCCGCGAGCGGAAAGTGACATCGCAGAACCCCATGGGCTTTTTGCTGACGATTGCGCGAAACCTCTGCTTGGATGAGCTTCGGAAGGATCGTCACCACTTGGCGATTGACGACTTGCCGGAAACAAGCCACCCGGTGGATACGATTCCAGAGCTTTCGCACATGGAGGAGTTGGTTGTGTTGGCGCTTCCCCACCTTCCTGCTTCGCAGCGTGAAGTGTTGGTGCTGAACGCCTACAGCGGCTATCGGTTCGATGAAATTGCCGAAATGCTTGGCGAGCCGGTCGGAGCGATTCGCACACGCGCTTGGCGGGCACGGACTCACTTGGCCCGGATGATCTCCGCCATGATCGGCATTGAAGAAGACAAAGAAAACAAGCAGACGACCAGACCCCAAAACAGAAAGGAGCAAGGACAATGACACGCAGGGAACAGGAACGACTGGTAGGCCGCTATATCGGCGGCGAGCTAACCGGTGCCGAGGAGCAGGATTTCTTCATCCAAGTTGCTGTTGATAACGACCTACGCCAAACCTTGAAGGCATATCAGGTGGTGGACAGCGCGCTCCATAAACACCGCGAAACTATTCCGGTGCAGCATCCAGAATCGCGCGAGCGTATGGTGATGATGCTGCGCCAATCCGCTGCGGCTGCCCCCGCGCAACAGCAAGCGGTTCGGTACAAGCCGGGGATTGCTGCAATTGTTGGTGGTTGGTTCAATCGCCGCACGGCGTTTGTTAGTGCCACCGCCTTTATCTGGATGATTGCCGGATTCAGCGCGTTTGCCCTGATAACCGGTGCGATTGTGGTTGTGCCAATGATCACCGACGACGCTGGCCAGGAAGCCAAGCCGCCCGCTGCGGTTCGGCACGTTGCACAACCGCAAGGAACCAGCAACGCGCCAGCACAGCAGAAGCTCAGCGAAATCCCAACAACAACCGATTCAGCAGCAATTGAACAAGCAACGCTACGCTCTGGTACCACAATAACAGCAACCGAAACGCTTCCGGCGGCACGCCCGACAGCACTGCGGAATCCGAACGGAACAAGCACGTTCTTGCAACGCCGCGCAATCGCAACGGCAAGCCAATCCAGCAAAGCAACTGCGCAAGCAAAGGCTGAGGAAGCAGCGGAAGTAGAAGAAGCCAGCACCGCTAAACGTCCGGTAAAGGACACCATCAACGCACGGGCAAAGGTGAAGGTGCTGCGCCCGTAAAACGGAGAGATGCCAATCGCTGGGGAATTTTCAAGCATCAGCGATTGGCGAACTTGATCGGGGCAACACCCTCCACGTTCCCGTTGCCCTTTCCCGTCACGAACGTTCCCAACGTTCTTCAAATTCTCAGGCGGCTCCCCCGCCCATTTCTCTTTCTCCAAGAAAGAGCGGACTGTTCATTCACATCGTTCTTCAGGTATCGTTATGGCCCCCCAGGCATCATTCGACCTACCGGAATCGGAAACGGAATTCCCGCATTGGAACCGCGTGTACATCGCTGTGGTGGTTGCCACCGCCGTGGTGGTTTGCGGGCTGTGGCTGTTCGCACGGAAATTCGATTTACGGTAACGGCATAGCATAAACTAACAGTAGGGTCGGGAAAGGATCGGCAACACATCCTACCTCAGCCCACATTCGTCGTAACGCCAGCACGTAGCGTCCGTTCCCTGAACGCGCGCTACGTGCTGGCGTTTTTTGCTGGCGGAATGGGGCGAACTAAATACCTTTGCCCGGGGGCAACCCACCCTTCCTCGCTCTTCAATCCTTTCTGGCATTTACTACCAACCCGAATGCACTGGCTCGACTGGCTGATTATCGCTGCATATCTGATCTACATCGTCTATGATGGCATCCGTCTGACCCGGCGCAGCCACGGGCTTGAGGGCTACTTCCTTGCCAACAAAAGCCTACCGTGGTGGGCTGTTGGGCTGTCGGTAATGGCAACTCAGCTTAGTGCCATCACCCTTGTGGGAACCACTGGGCAGGCTTACGACAAGGGGATGGGGTTCATCCAATTCTACTTCGGGTTGCCGTTGGCGATGGTGATCCTGTGCGTAACGGTGGTTCCGTTTTTTTATCGGGCCAACGTCTTCACGGCGTATGAGTATCTGGAGCGGCGGTTCGATGCCAAAACGCGCTCACTCACCAGCTTTTTGTTTCTGCTTTCGCGTGGCCTATCGTGTGGTGTCATCATTGCTGCGCCTTCGGTGATCCTTTCGATTGTGTTGGGGTGGAACGAAACCATCACCATTCTTGCCATGGGGCTTTCCACCACGTTGTACACCATGTTCGGCGGTGTGCAGGCCGTCACTTGGACTGATGTGAAGCAGATGGTGATAATTTTTGTGGGGCTTGCGGTGGTGCTGTTCGTGATCTTCTCACAGTTGCCCAGCGGCGTTGGCATCACCGAAGCCCTTTCGATTGCTGGGGCTGCCGGGAAGCTGGAAACCGTGAGCTTTAACACCAGCCCAAAGGAAACCTACACCTTCTGGTCGGGGCTGATTGGCGGGTTGTTTCTGATGCTAAGTTATTTCGGTTGCGACCAAAGCCAGGTGCAGCGGTATCTGACCGCCCGCTCGGTCAGCGAAGGACGAACGTCATTGCTGATGAGCGCGTTCGTGAAAATCCCCATGCAGTTTGTGATACTGCTGATTGGTGTGTTGGTGTTCGTTTTTTATCAGTTCCAAGCTCCACCAATCATCTTCAATCGGCAGGATATTGCGGTGGTGGATAGCAGCCGTTTCAGCGGGGAATTTCACCAGCTGCAGCAGCAGTACCAAACCCAGGCCGCTGCGCGAAGCACCCAAGCAACTGCCCTATCCAATGCCGTCAACAGCGGCGCGGCGGACCTGGCCCAGCAGCGCGATGCCTACTTGCGGGCCGACAGTGCCATGTCCGCAACCCGCAAGCAAGCGATTGATGTGGTGAAACAGGCCACCCAAAGCCAGACATTCAGCGATGTCAACCACGTTTTCCCAACCTTCGTGACAACATACATGCCGCCGGGGGTGATCGGCTTGATTATTGCCGCAATTTTTGCCGCTGCCATGTCCTCCATTGCTGCCGAACTGAACTCACTTTCCACCGCAACGGTGATTGATTTCTACCGCCGTTTCTACCGCAGCAACGCCAGCGATTCCCACTATCTGTGGGTCTCTAAACTCACAACGCTGCTGTGGGGAGTTTTTGCTTGTGTGGTTGCGTTCTACGCCATGCAGCTTGGTTCGCTGATTGAGGTTGTGAACCGATTTGGGTCGTTCTTCTACGGCTCGCTGCTGGGGGTGTTTGTGCTGGCCATTGGGGTGAAACGTGCCACCGCCAACGGCGCATTCTTTGGGCTGATTGCCGGGATGGGAACCATTGCTGTAGTCCACTACGGCTTCAATGCCGACGGCCAGGTGATGAGTTTCCTGTGGTACAATGTGGTTGGATGTTTGGCGGTAGTAGCGGTGGGGATTGCTTGGAGCTTGGTGGGTGTTCAAAGGGGGGATGAGAGCTCGCGCAAAGCCGCAGAGTGAAGACGCAAAGAACGCGAAGAAGAGAAGAGAGGGAGAGTATGGGAGAGAACGTAGCGAGGGAGGCTACCGGATGGGCGGCCTCCCTCGCGTGGTAATTGTGTTGCAGGGGGTGGGGCTAATTGCGCAGCCGGTCGGTGTCAACGGCGTTCAGCATATCCACTTTTTGCAGAAGTTCTTCTTTCGATTCCACAAGGTTTGGATCCGGCAGACAGACATCCACCGGGCAGACCGCAGCGCACTGGGGTTCGTCGAAAAATCCAACACACTCGGTGCATTTATCGGGGACGATGTAGAAATAATCAGCAGACCAGAATTGGGCCGAACCGCTTGGTGCGGCTTCCCCTGCGCCATAGGTGACACCTGCCAACGCCCAGTTTGCGCCCCCTTCGTAAATCGCGGTGTTGGGGCATTCGGGCTCGCAGGCGCCGCAGTTAATACAATCTTCGGTGATATGGATTGCCATGTATTTCTTGCTCCGGATTATGATTGATTGTCGTTATGTGAGTACCCAACGTTTCCCAAATCTGCTCCCCCAACCGTAGTGTGCAGGGTGATTTGCAGCGAAGGAAGGCTACTACTGGTTCTGATCGCCTCACGCAATGCCATCAGCTGTGGCAGCAGTCCGTTTACATCAATGCCAAATTTTTCGGGGCGATGCTCGGCTAACCGCTCGATAGCCCGCTCGATCTGTGTTGTGGCTCCGGCGTGGTTGCTCCGCGCCGCGTGGAACGACCCGATTGCTGCGTGGATCATCCCTTGCATAAATCGACGATCATCCCCCTGCAATGATTCCCACATGATTTCAAAGGAGTCGTGGCTTTCAAAAAAACGTCCGCTGTTGAACTCGGCAACGGCAAGTTCCAGAAGTGAGTGCTTGTCCACAGTCGTACTGAAAGGGAAGGAGGAGGAGAGGAGACCTTACGGATGAAGGTATTAACGCTGCGAATATCACACTTTGGGGAATCTCTTGTTCTCCTCAGCTTGTAACAACACACGGCATCGCTCCCCTTTTTTCTTGCCACTGGCTTCAACGATTACGCCCACTGCCAAGCCACGTTACCCGCCACAATCGTCGCGATTGTTTTCGGCTGCGAAGCCCCGTAGGGGTTGCCGGAAAGCACAACAATATCAGCCGCGTAGCCTTCGGCAATGCGTCCCCGCCGTGGCTGCCCGGGAATCCCCGCAGCGGGCCATTCGGTGAATGCTGCAATCGCTTCTTGCTGGGCGATCCGCTGCTCTGGATACCACGGCTTTCCGGTGGAAGAATTCAGCCGCTCCACAAAGGCGCGAATCCCCGCGATTGGGTCGGGGCTTTCAATCGGGAAATCGCTTCCGGCAAGGATTGGAACGCCGGTACGCCGAAGGTTTTGCCAGCCGTAAGCGTAACCGCACCGCTGGTATCCCAGCCGCTGCTCGGCCATTGTTGCATCGCTGGTGCAGTGGGTTGGCTGCATCGAAGGCAGCACCCCAAGTTGGGCAAACCGTGGCACATCGTCGGGGTGAACAATCTGGGCGTGCTCAACACGAAGCAACGCATCTGGATACCGATTCCGAAGCTGCTGGTAGGCATCCAACACCAACCGGTTGGCTCCATCGCCAATGGCATGGGTTGCCACCGCAAAACCCCGGCGTGCTGGCTCGTTGGCCAGCCCCGCTAATTGGTCGGCAGAAAGAAGTTGGATTCCGTGCGTGGTTGGGTCGTCGCTGTACGGTTCCAGCAGCAACGCCCCACGCGAACCAAGTGCGCCATCGGCAAAGTATTTCACCCCAACAATGGAGAGATTCTTTGCCAAGCTCTGCGGCTGCGGAACCGCCCGCCATTCCTCCCCTTGCGCCTTCAGAAACACCTCACATCGGATACTCATCTCGTCATGCTCGGCAAGTCGCACCATTGCTTCCAACCGCTCTGGCTCAACGTTCATGTCGTGCAGGCTGGTGATGCCGTACCGCAGGCATTGCTGCACCCCGTAAGCAATCCACTCCATTTTCTGCTGGGTAGTGATTGGGGGAATCTGTTGGAATGCCAGCCCCATTGCGTTGTCAATCAAGATGCCATTTGGCTGGCCTGTGCCGTCCAGCAGAACTTCGCCACCATCCACCCAGCGTGGGGTGATGGCGGCGGCGTGGATTGCCGCGCTGTTCACCCACGCCGCGTGGGTGTCAATCCGGAGCAGTATCACTGGGTGATCCGGAATCAAGCGATCCAGCAATTCGCGCGTGGGAAGGGTTGGGGAATCCCACCGCTCTTGGTTCCATCCAAACCCTTGGATCCATGTTCCCGAAGGAACGGTTTTGGCGTGCTGGGCAATCCGCTGGGCACACTCCTGGGCCGAGCGGGCATCCACCAGATTCACCTTCGACCCCATTTCGCCCAACCCAATCAGGTGGGCATGGGAATCGGTGAAGCCGGGAAGTATCACCCCCCCTGCTGGCAGGGGGTACTCGGCTCCATCAAGAAACAGCCGTGGGCGATTGCTTGGAAGAACAGAGGTAATCAAACCAGTTGCGGAAGAGCATTCGATTCGCATGGTGGCGTGTGGTGGTGGTTGATTCCGGAGAACAGTCTGTGCAGGTTGAAGAAGAAGCCGAAGGCTGAAGACCTGCGGCTTCCGTGGAAATTGACAGTATCTACATCGCCATCATCATCGCATCACCACAACCCAGGCGGAGGCCATGGAGTTTCCGCTGCGTAACTGGCAACGGTAGCGCCCTGAAGGGAGATCGGGCGGAAGCTGTGTGGTATAGTTGCCGGCGGGAAGTTGGTCATCAAGAAGCTGCGCCACGTTGCGCCCCAACAGGTCGAACAACAGCAACTGCGCACGCTCTGTTCTGGGAAGGTGATAGTGGATGTTCCCTTCCGAGGACTGCTGCACCGATAGCTCAGTGCCGTTGCCCCCATCTGGCTCCACATCGCTGGCAAGTGGAACGCCCAGATACTCACCAACCCCCTGCAAAATGGCGCGTGCGGTTTGGTCGTAGTTCCCTGCTTGGTCGCAGTTCATATCCTCGTAGGTCATGGCCATCACTGCCGGGCCGTAATTCAGCCAGTGCCAGCTTTCGGGGAAGACGCGCGGCGTTCCGGTGTCCCAACTGCGGTAGTAATCCCAGGGCTGAATCCCCTCGGGCCAAAAGCTCCGCACCTTCCCAATAAACAGCTGTTGGCTTCGGGCAAACTCGCGCGAGGTTCCTTTCTGGTCGTGATAGACGAAGTAGCGCTGGCACAAGTAGGCCGAATGGAGGTTCAGTGCCAGCCTGATTGGTGCGGTGCTGTTCATCAGTTCAGTGAATCGGGCTTTCAGCGCGGCGGGTTCTGGCTGCGGGTTCGGTGTGTCCCATTCCCGTTCAAGGTCAATTCCGTTAGCGTTTTCGCGGGGGTACTGAAGCTCCACACCATCAGGGTTGTACATCGGGATGATGTGAAACACTATGCGTTCGCGCAATGCTGTGGCGCGTGGGTCATCCGACATCAGGTAGCGGATCATCTGGTTTGCTACCCACCAACTTTGCACCTCGCCCGGGTGTGTTCGGGCATGGATAAACACCGTCTGGCGCGGGGTTGTGGGGATTGTTGCCGAGGTGATCGTCAGTTGCCACAACGCCCGCCCCTGCACGCTTCGCCCGATGGAATCTACCCGAACGTAGGGGCTGCCGCGCCAGTCGTCAAGATCTTTCAGCAGATCAGCATAGCCGTAGCCCCAGTTGGCTCCCAGCGTGGCAAGCAGATCCCGTGCGTGTTGTTCGGTTAGGCCGTGCGGGTCGTGCGCGCCGCCGTTGCAGGCATCCGCTTGGGCAATGGAGGTGTTGCCAGTTGTTTGAGTTATTGCTGGGATGGAGAGCAGCAGCAGGAGAACGCAATGCAGAGCAACATGGAGCGGCAAAATTTTCATGCTGCAAAAGTACGGCAGAAACAGAGTGACAGGAGCGAAGCCAGCATCACGATTACGTCAAATTTCCTCCGCCCTCTGTTTCCGAAACTGATCCAAATTATCCGGGCCCAACTGGGCAATGGCGTAGCCGCTGGGATAGGTGCGGTTGCGGCGATGGTGGAAGAAGAGCGGTTTTTTCCGCGCCGGCAGAAGGTAGCGGACAATCCGCCCGCGCAGCCACAAGCTGAACGAGGCAATCCGCCGCATCAGCGGAACTGGTTTGGGGAATCCGAATGCTTCCAGCATGGAATCATCCAGCATGGCATAAATCCCCCGGTGAACCATCGGTTTGGTGAAGCGTGGGAACCATGCCGCGAACAGGTCGCGGGTGGCTTCGCCGATGTTCTTGTTCGTTTCATCGAACCGAAAATGCTTCTGCTCATACTGTTGGCTGAACTGATAGAACGCTTCGTAGGTGGGTGGGATATCCTTGATTCCCATCCGCTTCCCCACCTCGCGCCAGAAGCAGTAGCTGGCAAGCTCCTCGGTACGGGTCATGGCACGCCATCCGAATCGCTGCATCCACCGGATCGGCTCGTAGATGAAGGTGGAGAGAACGTACAGGTAATCATCGTTGCTGATATTGAAATGGCCGTGGATGCGGTTCATCCGTTTCAGTGCTTCCAGCCCGCGCCCGCTTGCGTAGCCATGCTCGCTCAGCTCGGCCACGATAATCGTTGTGTCGTCGTAGCGTTTTTGCGGAGCGCGAAGGAAATTCCCGGTTTTGGCCAACAGGCCGGAGATGCTGGGGACGCAATAGGTGCGGTAGAGTGCCACCTCCAGTGCCCGGGTGGTATCCCAGGAAAATTCGTAGCCAGTGGTGAGGTGATAAATCTGTTGATGATCCCGTTCCGGATCCATCGTCTCAATCCGGCGAAGAATATCGAATCGTCCCATTGATGACTCCTAGTTCTACAATTGCGCGTTCTGTTCTGGCTTGGAGTGTGGTACGGAGTTGTTTCGCTGCTGGATTGGCTGGGGTGAGTACCTCACCTTATGCAGAATCATGTTGGATATGGGTAATATCACATTACCCTCCAAAAAAACAACAGGTGAGATGGCCGAAAACCACCTCACCTGTTCTATCGTTTGTGCGCTGAAGAATCGTCCGTGCGGGCGATTAGAAGTTGCTGTCGTCGCCGTCGCTCAGCAGCGAGTCAATGTCGTCAACGTTGTCGTCCAACTCTTCTTCATCGAAGTCGGCAAAGTTCATTGCATCTGGGTCTTCGATGTCTTCAATATCAACTTCTTCCATGGAGCGTGTGTAGCTGTCCTCCTCTTCCTCTTCGTTCATTTCGTCATTAAAGTCCAGATCATCATCATCATCCAAGCGGCGGATGACGGATGCCGATGCCATTGCTGCGCTCATAACGGTTGATCCCTCCGTAGTGGTTGCGACGGTTGTAGTTGTGATAGCTTCTAATGCCTCGGTCACTTTTTGGGCAGCTTCCAGCAGCGTTCCGGCAACCGAGAAATTGAGTGGCGAGTTCATCAGAATTTGGCGTGCTTCTTCGGCGTTGGTTCCGTCCAGCCGGACGATCACCGGGACGCTTACTTGCACAGTTTCCATTGCTTGGATAATGCCGTTGGCCACGCGGTCGCAGCGGACAATTCCGCCGAAGATATTAATCAGCACGGCCTTCACGTTCGGGTCGCTCATCATCACGCGGAATGCGTTGGCCACGCGGTTCACGCTTGCGCCGCCGCCAACATCAAGGAAGTTCGCAGGTTCGCCACCGGCCAGCTTGATGATATCCATGGTGGCCATTGCCAACCCCGCGCCGTTGACCATGCAACCAACGTTGCCATCCAGCTTGATGTAGTTCAACTCATACTTCCCGGCTTCCACCTCCAGCGGGTCTTCTTCCGACTCGTCCCGCATTGCTGCAATCTCCTTGTGACGATAGAGAGCGTTGTCGTCAATGCTCACTTTTGCGTCAACGGCAATGATCTTGTCGTCGGGGGTCAGCACCATTGGATTGACTTCCACCATGGAGGCATCAATGCTCAAATAAGCATTGTAGAGAGCGGTGATGAAGCTGATGAAATTTTTCTGGGCGGCTCCGCTTAGCCCCAAGCCAAACGCAAGGCGGCGGGCTTGGAACCCTTGCACCCCTTGTCCCGGCTCAACATACTCGCGGACGATTTTTTCTGGTGTTTCCTCGGCCACTTTCTCAATCTCAACGCCCCCTTCGGTGGAGACCATGATGATGTTCTTGCCAGTTCCCCGATCCATCAGGATGGAGCAGTAGAACTCCTTGGCGATGTCCACACCGTTGGCAATCAGCATCCGGTTGATGATTTTCCCCTGCGGCCCGGTTTGCAGCGTGACCAGTTTCTGGCCAAGCATCCGGCGCGAGATTTCATAGACCTCATGCAGCGGGTTCCCCTCGGTTGCTGGCAGCACTTTCACGCCGCGAAGCTCCTTCAGGTTATACATCACTGGTTCGTTGGTTTGTGGGTTATGGATAACCCCTTTGCCACGCCCGCCGGCATGGATTTGTGCTTTCAGGATCAGCAGTTCTGCCCCATCCTGAAGCGCGTAGTAGGCGTTCTCCACCGCCTGTTCGGGCGTGTAGGAAACGCGCCCGGTCTGGACCGGAACGCCATACTTGCCAAGCAGTTCCTTGGCCTGGTGCTCGTGAAGATTCATACGTTAAAAAAGCTGTGTGTATATGAGTTTGCTTGTTGCTTTGTCAGTAAAAAACGGAATACCGGAACATACCCCTGCGGCTTCTGGGAAGCCCTGAATAACGCCCCAGGCTACTAATCTGCTACAACGCTCCGGCTGCCTAACCAAGAACCAGAGCTTCCTCGGGGTGGCAAAAATAGCAAAAGTTCATCGGCACGGTAAATCATGGGTGGGGAGTGGCAGCGTGAGAAACTGAAACGTTACAGGGGAGGATGGATACGCAAGACCTCGGTTGCCAGCCGAAATAGTCTGGACGGGTGGGGTTGTTGGCGGGAATCAAGGTAGGGATTGCAACTGAGCCAGGGGCAATGATAGGCATTCCGCCAATGCTACTTCCGCGAAGCCGGGCATGGCCAAGTAGGATATGCGTGGTGGAACGCCAAGAGCGAGAGAGGAAACGTGTACTGGCCAATTACCAGCCAGGCTTTGCCTGCGATAATTGAGCAAGGTCACCACATTTTTTCTGCCCGTGTGACACTTCCCAATTTGGTGGGGTCTATATCCGCACACTCGCAAACACAGGATGCCGTTAGGGGACGGCAATCTTGATAACTGGGGCCAATCGCCATACAGACCACTTGAGACAACTTCTTCCCCTGTTCTCTGCGCTGCTGTTGTCTACTGGTGTTGCTGCCCATCATACAACCAACTCACACTGCACGAATGCCCGTATGGGCTTCCTGTTACTGGGCTTGCGCCAAACAGGGAAAGAATTGCTTTGCCATAACTGAACGTTTACGCACGGCAGATAAAATTGCCGAACACCCTTTTTCTCACGGAGTAAAAAAAGGGAGGGAATTTCTGTTGCCTGTGTAAATAAAAATCGTGCCGGAAAGGTGCAAAAATGGAGCATACATACATGCCCCAGCAAGTTTTATTTGCCAAATTTTTAGCATCGGCAATTCGGAGAAAAATCGTCTGGGAAATGGGAAGTATTTCTTGCTCGGTAGGAATAATCGAACTGTTGGCATAAACACAGAAAAACACAAGGAGTTTCAATGAGAGCTTTTTTACATCCTGCCAGTGGTTGTTGTGCTTCCGTAAAAATCAGCATTATTTCAGCACTATTGCTGTTAGCTGTTGCTTCGGTAAGCCAAGCACAACAAACGCCTGCTACTGGAACGATTCAGGGGAGGGTAACATCACGGGAAGGGGCCGCATTGGGTGCGGCAACAATTCGGTTGGAAAAAACATCCACCGGAGCAATTGCCGACCGTGATGGATATTTCTTGCTTACCAATATCCCTGTTGGTTCCTACACGCTTACCGTGACGTATGTGGGGCATTCACCATACAGCACTGCCATCGAAATTAATGCAGCGGCTACTGCACGTCTGCAAATTGTTTTGGATGAACGCCCATCGGGAACTGTGGTGGTTACGGCACCGCGTTCGGCGTACCGCGTGCCAACCTCCAGCACCGCAACAAAAACATCCACGCGGCTACTTGAAACCCCGGCCAGCGTCCAAGTTGTTACTGCCCAGCAGCTAAGCGACCAACGCGCCGACCGTGTGAACGATGCCTTCGACTACATGACAGGGGTTACGCAAGGCGGGGGAACCCGTGCGCAAGCCTATCTGCTTCGTGGGTTTGCAGTGGACGATCGTTTTATCCCTTATCAAATTGATGGAATCAGTGGTGGGGTGTGGCGGCAACACGAGCCGCCAGCCGCAATTATTGAGCAAATCGAATATCTGAAAGGCCCAGCCACAACGCTCTACGGTGTTACTCAGCTTGGTGGGGTGTTGAATTATATCACCAAAAAACCGAAGGCGATAAATGAGGCCAGCATTGAGGTTCGCCACAGCACGTACGCCAGCCAATTTTCGCCACTGGGTGCTAAAAACAGTGTTAGCATGACGGCGGATATGACCGGCCCATTGACCGATGATGGTGGGCTTCTGTACCGATTAATTGGCAACCACAATAATAGCACAACGTTCCGCCAGGGTGTTGAGGAGTCAAGTTTCGATCTCTTCCCTTCGGTGGCATGGAATATCAGCGATGCAACGCAGGTGACGTTCTCATTAAATATCAACGTTGATAAAGGGCGCTGGGATGAATATCTACCAGTGCCAAGCCGCGACCTTAGCAAAATCCCGGACATCCGCACACGCATTAACGAGCCAGCAGATTATTACTGGGATTATGGCTGGGGAATTGGCTACATGCTACGCCATACGTTGAACGAGAATTGGACTATCCGTTCCGTAGCGCGCCGTACTGCACGGATTGATGGGCGACAGTTATTCGAGTTCGCCGGGCTGAAATCCGATGGGAAAACCATGAAGCGCAACTGGCGCGACCAATTCAACGAACGACACTACACCTACGTTGATGCTACCATTGAAGGGAAATTAGCCACAGGGTCATTATCGCACACCATTCTTGGTGGGGCAACGCTGGGCATTGAGGATATTCATTTCGACCGCCGCAACCTGCAAGGTGATTCGACGCTGGACATTAACATCTACAGCCCGCTGCACGGTGCACGCCAGCTGCTTCCCCCAAAGCCAGGGTTCGACCGCTACTTCGATAACGATTATATCGGTGCCTATCTGCAAGATCAAATCACCATTATTACAGGGCTTCAGGTTGTGTTGGGGGCTCAGTTCACACAGGGATTAATCACCCATGAGGAACGCCGTGGTGAGCTTTTATTCGACAAAAAAAATAGCGGTATTTCCCCGCGTGCCGGATTGGTTGTGATGCCAGTTGAAAATGTTTCGCTGTATGCTTCTTACAGTAGTTCTTTTTCGCCAACCAATGCCGAGCGTGAGAATGCAGAAGGGAACATTGATTTTAAGCCAGAGCTTGGCAAACAGATAGAAGCGGGAATAAAAACTGAGGTATTGGATGGGCGCATTGGACTAACCGCTGCCATCTACCGCCTTGATTACACCAACGCACTAAGCCAAACTGGGGATAAAAATCCGAACGGAAACACTGTCTGGGTACAGACCGGAGAATCGCGCAGCAGGGGGATTGAACTTGACCTTGCAGTAATGCCGTTCGATGGGCTGTATGTATCGGCAGGCTACAGCTACACCGATGCTCGCGTTGTAGCCGACGAAACTGTGGCACGTGTTGGCCAGCGTTTGCCGTACGTCCCCTACAACACCGGCAACGCACGTGCAACGTACCAGTTCGGCAGCGGGCTACAAGGATTGAAAATCGGTGCTGGAATAACCGGGATAGATGCGCGGCCAACAGAATTCCCTACCAGCACTGGCGCGATTTTCTTCCTTCCCAGCTATACCCGCATAGATGGCTTTGTTAGCTACGATTTCAGCCGTGCGACCCTTGCCATAAACATCAACAACCTCACCGACCAGCAGTATTTCGTCAGCGGTGGAACCAGACAGGTTGTACCCGGTGCACCGCGCACAGTTCGGACTACACTGCAAATGCGGTTTTAATGTGTAGTTCGATGTATATCACTATCAACCACAGGGTAAATCCATACATGAATAACAGCAGCCTTTTCCGGTTCACCATAGTCAGCCTGGTTGTGTGGGGAACTATGATAACCACACTGGCTATTAGCCAATCAAAAGCACCAGCGACGGGAACAAACGCATCGGTAGCAACCCGGATTGTCATCACATACCGTTGTAGTCCAGTAAACCGCCCAGCATTCCTGCGTGAAATGCGGAGCAAGGGAACTGAGCGATTTGACAAGTGGAAGCGTGACGGAGCAATTAAGGATTACCTGCTGTTGTTTAATTCTTTTGTTGATACTACAACGTGGGATATGCTGGCCGTTATTTCATTCAGCGATTACCAACAAACCGATCGTTGGCGCGATATCGAAGAGGAATATCCAGGAGGATTGGACTCGGTTGCTCTTCGGATTGCAGCCCCATCCGGCACATTTATCTCGGAAGAAAAGTGGAAGCTGGGAACCACTGGCGACCCTAAATCAGCATTGTATTTGGTGATTCCGTATGAGCATCCAGATCGCGCTATCTACACTGATTTTGTCAACAGCGTCTTGGTTCCGCAGTTCGATGGATGGATGAAAGAAGGGGCACTC